>CAYNFB010000057.1:0-7126 GCA_964396355.1 uncultured Leptospirales bacterium
TAGCCCCGGTTATTGCACACGAGCTTGGTCATCATTATAACAGGCATCATTGTATGCGAGAGGATGAAGCCGTCATAGCAGACCATTACAGGAATCTTTACAGACTCGGCAATTTTATAGGCCTGAATTATTGAATCCATGACCTCCTGATTATTCCTGCAGTAAATCTGAATCCAGCCGGTATCTCTCTGTGAGATACTGTCCTGCTGGTCATTGAGAATATTCCAGGGAGCAGAAAGCGCTCTGTTTGGAATGGCCATAACAATTGGAAGTCTCGCACCGGCAGCCCAGTGAAGCTGTTCATGCATCAGGGCAAGGCCGTTTGCACAGCTTGCAGTAAAGACCCTTGCCCCAACAGTTGAAGCTGCAATACATACAGTGATTGCGCTGTGCTCACTTTCAACAGTTACAAACTCAGCCTCAAGTTCTTTCTGCTCAATAAATTTCATGAGAGTCTCAACGACAGAGGACTGGGGAGTTATGGGATAGGCAGACACAACCTGCACATCTGAGAGTCTTACAGCGTGGGCAGCGGCAGTGTTTGCAGTCATTATTTCAATCTTTTCTGTTGTTGATTTTTTTAAATCAGATTTCGTGGAAACAGACATTATATCCTCACATCAATATGATAGTAAAATTAATTCAATCCGGAAGAACTTCCGCACGTTAAGGAGTATCAGGCAGCATTGATATGGCATTGGCAGGACACTCCTCCGCACAGATTCCGCAGCCCTTGCAGTAGTCCAGATCTATCTTAATTGGAATAGTTCTGCTTATCACTCCGTCAGGACAAAATGTCCAGCAGAGAAAACATGACAGCTTACCTGTTTTAGCCGGAATGCAGATGCTGTTATCCACCACCGGATGATTGATTCTCCAGTCACCGGTTCTTCCGGCTTCGCCTTTTGCAGGAGAGGAAGTTGCTGTTATCTGACCGCAGTCTCGTGTTCCCATTTTATTGCACCTTTACATTATTTTCATAAATCTCAGTCGAATGATATATCAGTTCTGCAGCATGAAAATTCAGCTCAGCTTTCTCCGGGGAGAATTTCTCATAGATAGATTTTTTTACACTTAAAATATCAACAAGTCCCGTCGCCTTTACCACTGCCCCGAGAATAGGAGTGTTCAGAATAGGCTGCCCCGCCATGGTCAGATTGTTTCCCAGAGATATTTTCGTTATATCGGCGATGCCTGTTTTCTTAAAGCCTTCCAGCCCCAGTTCATCGGGAGTTTTTGCTGAATTGACAACAACTATAGCTTCATTTTTATACTTACCCTTAAGGTCAAGAACAGGAAGCAGACTCGCGTCAAGTACAACGATAATATCCGGATCATCAATTTGGGAAAAGATTCTGATCGGTTTATGGGCAAGCCTGAGGAATGCTGAGATAGGTGCCCCCCGCCTCTCTGCACCGAATGATGGAGCAGTTGTAATTCCCTCATATCCTTCAATGACGGCAGCCTCAGCTATAAGCTGACTCGCAGTGATAGCACCCTGACCGCCTCTTCCGCACCATAGTACTTCTGTGTATTTCTTGTTTTTTATCATATCAAATCTGTCACTTATTATTATTTTAAAACTTGTATGCCGGACAAAAACTTACTGCACTCTGCACGGAGGTTAAAAAAACTTCGGATGTAAGAAATGGAGATCATTTACCAGGTTCACAATTCCTGCAAAACGTTACCAGCCAAAGTATTATTCCAAGAGTTGATATTGTTATATAATTCCTGAAAGGAATTTATGTCAAATATTATTTCTATTCGTAATAATGCGGCAAACCGTTTAAATTCGCACTTCAATTAAGCGGTGCATCGCCAAAGCAGAGTTTCTGTTCTTCTGAATATTAATAAATCGCAATTAAACTATGATCAGAGGCCCGGGAATATCCCGGGAAAGAAGGCCTTTTTTTAAATTAATCCTTTATTTTATAATGAACTTCAAAAACATGTCCCTATGAAAGTATTAAAACTATGAGAAACCAAACGGCCGGAATATGATTCTAAAAGGCATAAATGAAAAAATAATCAAATCAAGTGAGTTCAAAGAACTCGATATTGACAGCACCGGGGCAAAATCTGTTGAAGGAATATCTCCTGCGGCATTTCCCGTAATCATCTCCTCCATATTTAATAAGAAGAAACGCCCGACCCTTCTTGTTGTAGAAAACTACCAGAAACTCAATGAAATGTATACAGATCTCTCGTGCTTCATGGAGAGCAGTGAGCTCTGCAGATTCCCGTCATGGGAAATACTGCCCTATGAGTTCATGTCCCCGCCCGAATCAATTGAGAGAGACAGAATTACATCCATATACAGAGTAATCTCAGAGGAGCCGGCACTTGTAATAGCAACAGCAGAATCACTGATGAGAAAAATCCCGGCAAAGGAGTTCTTCATCAAGAAAGGCCTCACCCTTGAATGCGGTGAGGAGTATCCCTTCGACGACATCGTGGAGACACTGGTCCAATACGGATATACAAGAGAATCCAGAGTAGAGTCATTCGGCCATTTTTCGGTAAAGGGAGGGATAATCGACGTCTTCCTTCCCACTCAGGAGGATCCGCTTAGGATGGACTTCTTCGGAGACACGCTTGAATCGGTGAGAGAGTTTGATGCAGACAGCCAGACCTCAACAGGCAGGGAAACTTTTGAGCAGGTGACAATTTACCCGAGAAAGGAGCTTGTGCTCTTCAAAGGCGAAAGAGATAAGCTCCGGCAGATACTCCGCAAAAATATAGATAAGAAAATGGACGTGCCCGATGAAATAAGGGAATGGCTCGATGATGAGGACAGCGACATCGATTCAATACCGGGATTAACAGATCTCTTCCAGGAGATAATACCGGCAGTAAGCTTTCTGGATTACTTCGATGAAAGCTCAACCTTCATACTGTCCGAGACTCCCGGCCTCATTGCCGCATCTAAAAAAACTGAAAAGATAATTGATGATCTCTACGCAAAGAGAAAAAAGGAGACCTGGTGTGCAGAGCCGGGAAGTATTCTATCTCATGATATAATAGAACGGCTCATGGAACATGCACTGTCGCTGCAGACATTCACAACAAGTTCCGGTGCAAACAACTGGTCAATCAAAAGCGTCCTGAATTTTCAGGGAAAGATCAAAATGGTGAGAGAAGAAATCAGCAGAAGACTTGAGGAAGGATGGGAAGTTATAGTAACCACCTCATTCGAAGGCCAGGCAAGACGACTCAGTGATCTGTTCAGCTCCCTGAATCCCGACAATAACTACGACGTGCTAAACAGCAGCTCGCCGCTGAATATTGTAATGTGTCCCTTGAACACCGGCGCCGAGTTCACAGATATAAAGACCATCATACTGACAGATAATGAAATATTCGGCAAGAGCTACCGCAAGCGCAAGCACTTCAAGAGCAAGAAGTCAAGGCCCATCGAATCATTTCTCGACCTCAAGCCCGGCGACTACGTCGTGCATATTAACCATGGAATCGGAACATTTGAAAAGATAGAGAGGATGACTGCAGGAGGGGTGGAGAGAGACTTTCTCCTCATCGAATACGCAGACAGCGACAAACTCTACGTTGCCCTTGATCAGATAAACCTGGTCCAGAAATACGTGGGCATAGAAGGGCGTAAACCGCGCATAGACTGCCTGGGCAAAAAATCCGCCTGGAATAAAATCCGCGACAAGGTAAAGGAATCGGTCGAGGAGACTGCAAAAGAGCTGATCAAGATCTATGCAAAGAGAAACGCTCTCAAGGGTTTCCGCTATCCTCCCGACACCCAGTGGCAGGAGGAATTCGAGGCACTCTTCGAGTTTGAAGAGACTCCCGATCAGATGAGCGCCATTGAAGATGTGAAGGACGACATGGAGGCGGACAAGCCCATGGACAGGCTTATCTGCGGCGATGTGGGCTTCGGAAAGACGGAAGTTGCCATAAGATCGGCATTCAAGGCGGTCATGGCAGGCAAGCAGGTCGCCATACTGGTTCCAACAACGGTTCTGGCCATGCAGCACTACTCCACATTCAGAAAGAGATTTAAACGCTTTCCCATAAATATAGAAATGATGTCCAGATTCAGAACAAAGAGCGAGCTTGCAAAGACAAAACACAGGCTGGCCGAGGCCGAGGTGGACATCGTCATCGGAACTCACGCACTTGTTGCAAATGATGTTAAGATAAAAAATCTGGGCCTGCTTATCATTGATGAGGAGCAGCGTTTCGGAGTTAAGCACAAGGAACAGCTGAAGAAATTCAGAACTATGGTTGATGTGCTCACACTGTCGGCGACTCCCATCCCCCGGACTCTTCACATGTCCATGGCAGGCATCAGAGATCTGTCGGTGATAACAACTCCGCCGGAGAACAGGCAGTCCATAGAAACATATGTAATCGAAGAAAATCCCGATATCCTCAGACAGGCCATCCTCGATGAGATAAACCGTGAAGGCCAGGTCTTCTACGTCTATAACAGGGTGCAGACAATTGAGGTGCAGATGATAATGCTTCAGAAGCTTGTTCCCGAGGCATCATTCTGTATAGCTCACGGCCAGATGCATGAGCACGAGCTTGAAGAGATAATGATAGACTTCATGGATAAAAAATACGACGTTCTCATAAGCACGACAATTATAGAATCAGGCATAGACATGCCCAATGTTAATACAATAATAATCGACAGAGCCGATACCTTCGGCCTCTCTCAGCTCTATCAGCTCAAGGGACGTGTAGGACGGTCTGTAAGAAAGGCCTATGCCTATCTGTTCTACCCAAGACATGCGTCAATGACCGAGGAGGCCCAGAAGAGACTGAAGGTAATCTCCGAGAATTCCGAACTTGGCAGCGGATTTAAGATAGCCATGAAGGATCTTGAGATAAGAGGGTCTGGAAATATTCTGGGGCGAGAACAGTCGGGAAGCATAATGGAGGTGGGATTTGATCTCTACTGCCAGATGCTCGAGGACGCAGTGGCCAGAATGAAGGGAGAGGAGGTCAAGGACTACTTCCGTACACCGGTATTCATTAAATCAGACTTCTTCATCCCCGATACATACATTAGCGACGCCAGGCAGAAAATTGAATTCTACAAGCGTTTTGAATCATGTGAAACAGTGGAAGAGGTAGACTCTCTTGAAGCAGAAATGATTGACCGTTTCGGAATGCCTGCAGAGGAGGTTGTCATGCTCATCGATATCGAAAGAGTCAGGGCTCTTGCCTCCGTATTGCGCATTGCAGAAATTCTGGAGGATCCCAGAAGGATAAACATCAAGATAAATTCTGACTGCACCATACCGAGAGACAAGCTTATTGCGGTCATGGCAAAGGATAAAAGAATATCAATGGACACCTCCGATCCGGAGAATCTTATATTCAAAGCAGAGTCAAAAAGCGTAGAAAAAAAAATTACAGAGCTAAAAAAATGGTTGCAACAATTCATATGATTGATGCAGAATATATGTTATAAAACCTCTAAATTACAATCAATAAGGACATCATTATGAAATTCAGAATTTTACTATTATCATTTATACTTCTCGCAGTTATTCTTCCCATGGTCTCATGCAACAGTGGCGGGGAAGTAGCAGCCAAAATTGACGGAGAAGTTATTACAGTCGGTGAGTTAAATCAGTTCTATTATACACAGAATAAAATGCTCACAAACCTCAAAACAAATGAAGAGATAGACAAGCTCGCTTCTGATCCTGCATATGCACGTCATCCCTATCTGAACAAAGCCAGCTTTCTCGATCAGCTTATCTCCCAGAAACTTCTCTATAAAAAAGCTTTCGAAGATAAATCAATTGATCAGGAAGAACTGAAGACCATGGTTGAAATGACCAAAGTTCAGACTGTTTCTCAATACTACCTGGGCCAGAAACTCAAAGACAGAATAACTGTAACAGATAAAGAAGTTAATGACTACTATGCAAAAAACAGAAAGAGATTTGCAGGAAGAACAGCAAATGACGCGACTCAGATGATCAAACAGCAGATCTTCCAGTATAAGTCAAGAAAAGAGGCCAATCAGTACATAATGGAACTCATGGCTGAAAGCAAGGTCAACAAAGAGGGTTTTGCTGAGTACATGAAAAAAACAGCCAAGACTTCAACTGAAGTAAAAAAAGAAGAGCCAAAGAAAGAAGAAAAATAAGTATTCAATAGATAATAAAAAGGATGCCTCATAAGGGCATCCTTTTTATTACTCCCCGCTTAACGGAATCATAACATCAATCTCCGTACCTTTGCCCTCTTCGCTCCTAATCTCAAGGTTACCCCCGTTTCGACCAAGAGCCTCTTTGCAGATATAAAGCCCAAGGCCTGTCCCTGTTTCACCGGCAGTTCCGGATGAACACTTCTTATTATTTACTTCAAATATAACGTCAAGCTTTTCACGTGGAATGCCAATACCATTGTCTGTAATCCGGATACTGAGAAAATTATTCATACTCTTATAATCAACCCTGATTTTTCCGTTTATGTTTACAAATTTTATTGCATTGCTTATCAGATTCCGCACAATCAGATAAGTCATATTATAATCCCCTTTTACAGTGCCGTCACCGGAGCCGCCCACAATCAGATCAATATTTTTTCCAATTATCTGCTGTGCATATACTTTCTCCAGATCAGAAACCATCTCCTCCATTGAAAAGACGGCCGGTTCTGTTTTCTCGTCCGAAATCTGACTCCGCGACCACTCAAGAAGATTTTCAAGAAGCAGATAGGTGCTCTTAAAGCTCACATTAAAGTCAGATAGAAGGTTTTTTATCTCAGAAGGGTCAAGGGCCGTCTCATCAAGAATAAGATCTATAATGCTTCCAAAGTGCCCGCGCAGATCATGAGCAATGATAGAAAACACCTGATCTTTCAGCTCATTCAGCCTGGACAGGTCAGCATTAGCCTTCTCCAGTTCTGCTGTTCTCTGCTTTACTATATTTTCAAGAATTGCATTTCTTTTCTTAAGCTCTTCAAGGGGGTAGCTTTCACAATCTCCCAGGTCAGGACAGGGTGAGGAAACATGCATATGTACAATTTCAAATGAAGTTCCTGAATCTTTCAGGATGAAAGACATTCTTAGATTTTCCAGACGCAGGTCGTGCCATAGCCGATGTTATACCAAATCCAGCGCGCGTCCGGC
>CAYNFB010000057.1:7136-14167 GCA_964396355.1 uncultured Leptospirales bacterium
AAAGACATTCTTAGATGTTCCAGACTAAAGTTCAGTCCCTCTATTGAAGAGGAGATATCCGTTATGTAATCTGCCGAAGACACATCATCAGATATCAGTTTTATATATTCACTCTTTACAGTATAGTCAATTTTTCCCGGAGCCTGAGCTATATCGCGGGCGTAAAGAGATATAAACTCCTCTGCAGTGGCGGCATGTTCATCTTCTCCTGTGCCAAATCCGGAAAGAGTATCTCCAAGAAAGGACAGAGTTCCCTGCAGATCCCTTTTGTTGAAATACGAGTCGAGATAACCGGTAATGAAACTTTTTACCAAATCCTTTTTTGCCATTAAAAATTCTCCTAAACACCCCCGATTGCGGCTGTTATTCTTTATATTCTATAACAGCCGAAGAATGCATAGCAACTAATATTTTTCATTATGTTCCTGCCGGATCGATGGCGCAATTAAATTTTTATTTATTAAAATTTAATATTGACTAAATTGGTTTAACTGTATAATAATAAGTTAACAAATTACAATGATGAGGTAGTTAAATGGCAGTGAGAAGAATAATTAAATACCCTTTTATTTTTTTGATATTATTTCTATTTATAACATCATGCACTTCAAAAAAGGGACTCATATACTCCTCAGCCAGAGTGCCTTCAGGATCGAAGATAGCAGTAGTAATAGACTCTCCTAACAACCTCAAGAATGTAGTCCTTGCTACCTTTATGAAACGCGGATTCAGAGTCAAGGCATTCAACGCATCAGATCTCTACTCCATCAGAGACGTATACGACATATCAGATCTGAAGAAGCTGTCATATAATATATCTGAGGAGAATGTGTCCACTGTAGAAAAAACCTATGACAACATATACAAGCTCCACATTTATAATTTTGAGCTTAATAAGGCGGAATTCCTGCAGAAGATCAGAGATCAGTGGGATGTGGATTATCTGGTACTCATGGATCTTCAGGACTGGGAATCTGTCTCCTGGGCCAGAGTTGTAAACCTGAGAACATATAATATCAGCTTTGTTGAAAACTACCCCACAAGGTACAATGATAACATTGAAACAATAGTAAGACATTTCATAAAGAATATTTCAGGTCAATGATAAGAACTGCCAGAAAATTTATATACATCCTGCTGATTGTCTTTACGGCAGGAATGAGCACAAGTCTGCACGCTTCAACAGAGGTGGCATTCGGCTTCTTCAGAAATGAGTCACGCAATCCCGGACTGAATTATCTGGAGACAATTCTGCCCAATTCTTTTGCCAGTTCCCTGAAGAACAGACATAATATCGCTACAATCAAACCAGGAAAATTATCTGAGATATTCAAAGAGCACGACCTCAAACTGAATAAAAACTTCAGTGAAACAGATCTTCCTGCTGTCTCGGGCTTAATAGATGCCGAATACTTCGTCTTCGGCTCCTTCACTCCGAAAGGTTCCGACAGAATAGAACTGAAGATAAATATATACAGGACCGGATCAACCCGCATATTCACATTCACAGAGAGCGGTTATCTCGAAACAGAAATTTTTAAACTTGTCGACCGCATATCAAAACAGATAAAGAATATAACCGGCGATTCAATGCTCTACAGATCTGAGAAGGTAAGAAACAGATCCCGCATAGCCATACTTACGAATATAGAGGGGAGCGATCTTAATAATCTCTACTATGAATTTCTTGCACGGGGATATAAGCTCTCCCAGTTTCAGGGCAACAGCCTCTCCACTGCTGTAACCGATGAAAACATAGAAAAATTTTATCATATTTCTACCAGAGATGTTTCATACAGAATTCTTGCAGATAAAAAAACGGTGAAGCTCTTCCACGGAACCTGGGCCGGCGTCGACTACACCCGTGTGTTAAAAAGAACACGGTCTGTATACAATAAATATGCCTTTGACTTCATCAATACGAAGGAAGGTATGATTAAGAGAATGAAGAATTCAGGTTCCATTGACTATCTTCTCATTGTCGGCTTCGACAGCGGACGGGATAAGGCCTGGATACGCTGTATTAACATGGGAAAAAACCGTTTGATTCTGACTAAATCTGAAATAGAAGATTCATCAATAAACGGTATTGGAAAAAAAATTATAGCCTCCATGATGTCCCTTCCGGAAGCTGAAGACTAGATACTCCTTATAATTCTTTCCGCCTGAGAAAATTTTTTCAACTTTCGATATAAACGAATTAGCGCCTTCTTCACAGTCCGGTTCTTCCGGTCAAGCCTGTAGGCAGATTCAAGATAGGCAAGCGCCTCTTCATCGCGCCCTGCTCTCTCTAAATTAAGGGCAGTATAAAAATCTATCTCTCCACCCATATATCCGCTGCTTCTGGCATACCTGATACGCTCAAAAGATTCAGGGAATCTGCCCAGATGGTACAGGGACACTCCGTAGTAGAATGACGCATTAACATCATTTTTCAGAATACCTCTGTCATGGAGTGAGACAAGATCACCATAGCTGCCGCTGCGGTAGAGAATTCTTGCCACCTTTATTATATCACTCCTCTTCATACTTTCCTCATCTATTGAAGAGGAGATAATTTCAGCTCCATCGAGTTTATCCCCGAGAGCCATGAGATTTAATCCGGCAATGCGTTTCAACTCATGATTTTCGGGATATATAAAGAGAAAAGGGTCAATATACTCTGCAAGTTCTTTATGCCGTCCCCGGTTGTAGAGTTTCCGGGCCTTTTCGACGTGGGTAGACTCATCAGTCATAATTCTATAGTAGACCGTCTGATAAAAACGGCTTAAAGGCTCGTGAAAATAAAACGACAGCCCCGAGGTGATCAGAATAAGCACCAGGAGAAAAATCCACTTCTTCATATGCAGGGAATACTCCTCTGTTTGATAAATATTCATAATCCCCGGGGCGGATTTTATCAAGCAATTAATTTATCTTTCATGGGCTGCAAAAAAGTATAAGTTCAATTTAATTCTTGATATATATGGGTGCCCTCTGTAATCTTACAAAAAAATTTAAAAAAAAGCGTATCCCATACGTATATATTAGAAGGATCAGAGACTATGAATAAAAGATTTATCATAAAAATAACATTACTGCTGCTCTTTTTTACAAATTTCGCCTATGCAGTGACAGGTGATGAAGCGCTTGCAAAATTCAGAGGCAGAATGTACGGCATATCACAGCTTACCGGTATAATTTCCTGGGCAAATGCGACAGGAATGACCTATACCGGAACCTTTAAGTATTTAAATCCCGGAAAAATTTACGTCAAATTCAGCTCCCCTGCGGGAAAAGTCATAGTATCAAACGGCAAGAAACTTTGGGTCTACTCGCCCTCAAGCAATATCTGCGGAATCCAGGATCTGGGCCGCGGTGGTTCGGGCGGGATAAGTTCATTCACAAAGGGATACTTTGCAATCGTAACATCACAGGGGCCCTCAGGCTATACAATCAAGCTGAAGAACAGCGACAAGACCTATTCGGAGATTATACTAATGGTTGACTCTACCTATTTCCTGAAGAAAGCAATCTTCAAAACGAAAAATGGAAATGCCTATAATTTCTCCATATCAAATACAAGTACCAGTGCCAGAGTAATGCCTACTCTATTCAGCTTTGATGTACCGGCAAGTGCTCAGGTCGTAAAAAATCCGCTGAACATACGATGAGGATAATATATTGCTGAAACATATAGTATACCCGGTTCTCTTAATTCTGATCACTCAGTCTGCCTTTTCACAGGAGATACGGAAGAAGGAGAGCCTGAACTATACATTCATCGGACCGGTAGTTTCAGCAGGCTACAGCGATGTAAAATATTCAGACTGGAACGGAACCGAATACGTGGAAGAGACCACATCGGGTCCCTCATACGGTGCAGGAGTAGTTCTCAATATCTTTGCAGAGCCCTTCTGCGGCGAATTCCAGCTCAGGTACACCTACAGCACACTTGATTTTACTCTCACTTTGATGGAGTTCTCCACTGCAGGCAAGTACCTCTGGAGAATAAATAATTTATTCTCTGCCGGTACCGGTCTTGGCCTTTATTTAGACTCCCCTCCTTCGAATCAAAGCTACGACGGAAGTGCAGGAATAATGCTTCCATTTACAGGAATATTGGACTTATCTATCAACTCAAAATTGTTCACTAATATTTCAGTCAAATACGGATCCTTCGGAATAGGAGAAGACGGCACGAAATTGTCTTATGAAATAAATATGGGATACCTGTATAAGGTTGGACGGATATAGAAAGCTCTTCACTAAAGCAGCGACTCCATCCCTGCCCCTCTTCTGCATCATCTGCATAACACTTCTGTGCTCATATCGAAAAACTTCACAGCCCTCATTGATATACCCCTTTACTGCAGTATTTTTAATCCTGCTGGCCGCATCAACTTATGAGATTATAAAACAGCTTTCCTTCGAAAACCGGAAAAATACAATTTTAATAATCTCAGCTGCAGCACTGCTTTTTACTGCAGTATCAGTTCATCTCCATTACAGGGTTCTGGCTCTGATAAAGCCCGTAAAAGGCCGGGAGTATATAGAAAACTGCATGGTAAAAATTACAGATGTAAAGGAACGACGATACAGCAGAGGGATAGATTTTATAACTGAAGGCCCGGATTCAACACCGCAGAAGGGGTCACTGAATTACAGAGGGACAAGGCATCTCAGACCGGGCGGACACATGGTTATACACAGGAGAATTAAGCAGATCCCGAAGAACTCCCCTTCGGGATTTACAGTCCGGCTAAAACGCAGAGGAATAAAATACAGCGGTTTCGCAGAAGATAAAGACATCACAGTAACAGAGGCTTCCCCTCCAACCCTGAGGGAAGAGATGAGGCGGAGTCTGCTTAAAAGGACAGATCGGCTGTTTAATCACAGAACCGCATCAATCCTCAAGGCTCTATACACAGGGAATAAAAGCCGCATTGATAAGAGAACGCTGATAAATTTCCGGGATGCAGGAGTGCTCCACGTCCTTGCCGCATCGGGACTCCACGTAGGAATAATTGCCGCCATCCCCCTGCTGCTCCTGATTTTTCCTTTAACCCGAAAATCCGTCACCTCGGTTTCGCTGATTTTAGTTATCCTCTACCTCTATATAACCGATGCTCCTGTATCTCTCATGAGAGCCTCAATTATGTTTTCTCTCTTCTACTTCCAGTCTCTACTGGACAGGGAGCGGAATATTCTGAACATTCTCATGCTCACTGGCTCCTGCATTCTAATACTTCATCCCTGGGAGATTTTTAATCCCGGCTTTCAGCTGAGCTTCGGCGCCACGACGGGCATACTGGTCTTTTACAAACAGTATAAATCCTCCCTGACGGGACTTCCCGGACCGGTGAGAAACAGCTTTGCTTTGACTCTGTCTGCACAGGTTCTCACAATTCCATGCATATTCTATCATTTGGAACAGATAAATCTCATCGGCCTTATTTCAAATTTACTGATTATACCTCTCATTTCGCTATTGCTGATTCTATCTCTTCTGTCTCTCGCCCTTTCCTGTTTATCTCTTACTGCGGGCCTTGCAGGAGGGGCTGGAGTTGACCTGCTCTGCGCCCTTATATCAAAGACTGCTGATACAGGAGCCGCAGCAGGTCTGAACTTCCACACAGGACAGATCACAATTCCTCTCCTGGTATTCTATACTCTCTCTCTGGTGCCGCTTATCAAAACCGGTGCTGTAAAAAAAATAAAATATTATCCCGTTGCAGCCGCTCTTCTTCTGGCATTACTCTATCTGAAGGGCCCTGTGAGCGATAAAAAATTGTACAGCAGCCTCCTGCCCTATCAATCAATGGCTGAGATTATATCTTCGGATGAAAAAAAATTACTCAGAGTCAATTTTAAAAAAATCGGTGATACAGCAGGATTCACTGACGTCCTGAAAAAAAGCAATATCCGCATTAACAGCATGGAGGTGAAAAACTGCTCCTTTGCAAACATTCTGGCCTGCCGGGAAATCATAAGTAACTTCACCATCGATGAATGTATTATACCGGAAAAAATAATAGGAACTGGAAATCTCACCGAACTTCTCAGGATGACCAGTATTGACGGAATATCTGTAACTGTAGAGAAAAAGCACTGATAAAAAAAATCCGCACAAGCCATTATAATATCAATATTTGATTAGGCCTATCCGATATATTATAATAGAAGAATCTTTAGAAAAGAAGAGTGAAAATGATTTTAATTGATGATGAAAACTATGCAGACAAAATTCTGTCAGGTGAAGACGTTGCAATGGATTTCAACTTTATCGACGAAAAGTCACTGACAGTAATAAATGGAATCCTGCTTAAAATTCTTTCCAGGCAGGGCAATATCTTTCTCCTTGAAACTGTTATTACAATTATAAGAGAAATAATTTTCAATGCATTCAAGGCTAACCTTAAGAGAATATACTTTACTAAAGAGAACATAGATATAACCGATATGTCTACCTATGAAGATGCAATGGAGAACTTCAAAGAGGAATTTCTGTACAATCTGTCTGAGGTAAAGCCCGATATAGAGACAAGTTCATATTTCATAAATATATCATTTCATCTCAGAAACAACAACCTCACAATATCGGTATTCAACAACGTAGTAATACTGGATGAGGAATTTAAGAGAATTAAGGACAGGATAGAGCAGTCAGGAAAGTATGAAACACTGACTGATGCATATAATGACGTCTACGATCCCACCGAAGGGGCAGGTCTTGGACTGATTCTCATGGTATTTCTTCTTAAAAATTCAGGTATAGGTTCCAGGAGTCTTAAAATTCATCCAGGCAAGGAAGGTATTACTGTTTCTGTCACCATTCCGGAGAAGACAACGGAAGATCGAATAGTTACAAAGGTTAAGACTAAAGTTCTTGCCGATGTGGAGACTCTACCGACTTTTCCTGAGAATATAATTGAGCTCCAGAGACTCTGCGCCATAAAGAAAAGCACACTCGATGAAATATCAGTGAAGATAGAACATGATCCCGCCTTAACTGCTGATGTGCTGAAACTATCAAATTCTGCAGGGTTTGT
>CAYNFB010000058.1:0-1531 GCA_964396355.1 uncultured Leptospirales bacterium
CGTCCCCTTCGTGAATATAAATTTGAACATTACAGTGCAGATAGTCTCAGAGAACTTGAAGAGATAAAAGCATTTCTTCAATCCCTAAAACCTGCTGAATCAATCTGGGAAAAAATTTCATTCATTCCAAGAGAAGTCGACCGTCATACCCTTTATGAAGAGGTATATTCCTTTGATCCGTCACTGCTTGTGTTAAAAGGCAGGGATGTAATAGATAAAATCCGCAAGCTGTCAGATTCTAAAACAGAGCTGTATAATAAAAAGTCACAGATATATCCCTGGAAAGACGTAACAATAAATCAGTCTGCACTTGGCAGAACACATTATTCTCTCAGGCGTATAATAAGGATAAATATTAGATTTTTGGAAAATCAGGAAATGCAGCCTCTTGCTGATTATGAAATTCTGGACCGCCGCGGGGACAGTGCAGTTATACTCATTATTTATCATCCGCTGAACAGAGAGGCGATTGATGAGATCCTGAGGCATTGGAATTTTGATGAAATGAAACTGTCAGTTGAAGGATCACCGGCAGAGGAATACCTGGGGGTGCTCTCCCGAATTGAAGATATTGAAAAATTACTGAGCTCCGCCTATGAAGAGGGACGTCGGCTTCTGGATCAGTATGACCGTATGGTTATGATAATTGAGCACTACCTGAATATGAAGAGCAGGGATAAATTATTCGAGTCATGGATAGATACGGGAAACTCCTTCATCCTCAACGGATGGGTAAGAGAGAGCGAACTTCATCGTCTGGAAGAGATAGTATCCCGGTTTGATGCAGTGGAATCTGAAGTCCTTGAACCCCTGCCGGGAGAGTCGCCGCCCGTTGCTCTCTCCAGTCCCGCACTGTTCTCTCCCTTTCAGCTCATAACCAGACTCTACAGTATGCCGGCCTACGGATCTCTTGATCCGGGAATTATAACATCTCTCTTCTTCGTAATATTTTTCGGCCTCTGTCTTACCGATGCAGGGTACGGGCTGATCCTTGCTCTGGTTTCACTCTGGGGCCTGAAGAAAACAGGAGGCAGGGGAGATGTGCTGTGGATCGCATTATGGGGGGGAGTTTTCACCGTATTTGCAGGACTGCTCACCGGCGGGATATTCGGTGATTTGTTCAGGGGAAGTGATCCATTTGTCGATCTGCCTCTTCTGGTGTGGGCAAGATCGGCACTGATGTGGTTTGATCCCATGAAGGAACCCATGGTGTTTTTCAGGCTCGTTCTGATGCTGGGAGTGATTCAGGTGGTTACAGGACAATTCATGGGATTCTATTCCAATCTCAGGCAGAGGCGAATTTCCCATGCCATGGCAGATAATTTCACGTGGATCGTTATTCTCATCTCCTCCATGGTGATACTCTTTTCAACAGGAATATGTGTAGATATGTCTCTTGTGGCAGGGAAGGTTCCGCCCCTTGATCAGGCTCTCACGGCTCCTGCGACCTGGAGTGCCGGAACTGCATCTGTGATGATTTTCCTCTTCGGAGGCAGAGAGGAGGAATCTCTGTTCTTCCGTTTCTTTATAG
>CAYNFB010000058.1:1541-14141 GCA_964396355.1 uncultured Leptospirales bacterium
CTTCATCCTAAGCGGAATATTCTCATATCTCGGAGATATCCTTTCATACATCAGACTCATGGCTCTGGGCATGGTAACAGCCGGTATTGCAACAGCTGTAAATACAATAGCCTTCATGCTTGTAGATATACCTGTTGCGGGATATTTTTTCACTGGAATAGTTCTTCTTGCAGGGCATCTCTTTAATCTCGCTATCAATATACTGGGGGGATTTGTCCATACCCTCCGTCTTCAATACGTTGAGTTCTTTTCGAAATTTTTTGAAGGGGGAGGCGTTATGTTCAGGCCTCTCTCCTATGAAAACAGATATGTGAAAATAGTCGAAGGAGAGAATTAATATGGAAGGTCAAATAGGTTTAGCATTAGCAATTCTCGGAGCCGCCTCTGCAGCACTTATTGCAGGAATCGGATCAGCCATGGGTATGGCAATTCCGGGCCAGGCTGCGGCTGGTGTTCTCAGAGAGGACCCGGAAAAATTCGGCAGTCTCTTCCTGCTCGTGGTGCTTCCGGGGACACAGGGGTTCTACGGATTTATTACAGCTTTTTTAATCATTATCAAACTGGGCCTTCTGGGAGATACTGTACTGACTCCTGATTTGTGGCAGGGTGTACAGATATTTATCGCATCCTTTCCTGTGGCCTTTACCGGACTGATCTCGGCTCTTCATCAGGGAAGGGTCTGCACCGCAGGGGTTCATCTGGTTGCAAAACATGCAGATCAGGCAATGAAGGGTGTAATCTTTGCAGCCATGGTTGAGACCTATGCAGTACTGGGGCTTCTCACAAGTTTTTTTCTGCTCAACGGAATTAAACTCGTGTAGGCGGCTGTTTATACAGAAAGATGGAGAATGTATATGGGCAGTGTGAGCGATAAAATTATTTCTGATGCAGAGGCCAGGGCTCTGGAAATAGAGGCCGGGACTGATGAGAAGGCGGAAGAACTCAGAGAGGAATATGATCTTATAATTAATGATGTGATGACGGGACATGAAATTGAGCTGAAGGAGGCCTATTCCCGGGAGTTCACCAGGCTTTCATCTTCGCATAATATCAAGCTTAACATCTTTCTCCTGCGGGAGAAGAGAAAAATATTCGAAAATCTGGCAGAGGAAGTGAGGAAGAGAATTACCGCTGATGTTGATCTGTATCAAAAATATATAATCCGCTGTGCAGCAGGGGGAGTAGAAAGCGGAGTCGAGAAAATTGTCTTTTCTGAACAGGACAGCAGTATCTTCGATGAGAATCTTCTTGCCCGCATAAATATGGAACTCACGTCAGCACTGGGGCGTTCTGTTAATCTGACTTTTTCTGAAAAGAGGCGGCATACCGGCGGCGGTTTCTACATGATTGAAAACAGACATGAATTTAATGCGACCATAGATTCGGCAGTAGATGAAGTCCTGGATGAATATGAAACAGAGATCGTTGCAATGCTTTTCGGAGAGGAGTGAATATGCCTAAACCCCGGAGGGACTATATTTTTCTCACTGCCATGATAAGAGCCATGGAAGTACGGCTTCTGTCAAGGGAGACCCTGTCCCAGATGATTTCCTGTGAAAATATCAGGGCATTTACTGCTCTTTTGGCACAGACCGTCTACCGGGAATATATAGAAGATTCAGGCACCCGAATAAATATCCATGAACTTATTCTCAGCAGAAAACAGGAAGTAACAGACTTCCTGAAGAAATACAGCAGAGACGAGGATTTCCTTGTATTCATATGTCCCGAATCTGATTACCATAATCTGAAGGTACTCCTTAAGGAGAAGCTCCTGGGAGGATACGGCAGTGCAAAGACGCTCGACAGCGGTCTGATCGATGCGGATGAAATGAAAGAAATATTCCAAACAGAGCAGTTTTCTATGCTGCCGGGTCATATGCAGCAGCCTCTTCATGATGCGGTAGAGGCCTACTTCACCCATAAGCAGAGTATACTCATTGATCTGATAATCGACAGGGCGATGTATGCCTATTTTCTTAATGAGGCTGAGAGCAGGGGGTATACATTTATTGAAGGCTACTTCAGACTTAAGATTGATACAGCTAATATTACGGTATTTATGAGAGCCGGGAAACTCAGGGATAACGACCTGATCAGATCCTATCTCTTCATACCGGGCGGAAATATTCCTTTGGAGGATTTTATCACCGGCGATTCTGATTTCTTCAGCACAGTTCTTCGTTTGTCAGGGAAATACAGCCTTACACCTCTTCAGTCGGTTTCAAGAGATGAGGAGCTCTTCCCGTATACTGTGGAACGCGGATGTGAAAATATTATGACAGACTTTCTTCGGATGGCTCGTTATATGATAAATGGGCCAGAACCGGCATTTTCATATTATCATGCAGTGGATTCAGAGCTGAAAATAATTTCTCTGATTTACTACTATATCAGGGGAAACCGTGAGATGAAATATTTCAGGGAAAGGATTCCTGAAATATTATAGGAGGATCTTCTGGATAAAGAAATGACAGGTGCCGTTGCTGTAATCGGACCGGAAAAAATTATTATTCCCTTTAAGGCATCAGGTGCGCTGGTTTTTGCCACTGAAGATTCATCAGAGGCAGCCGGTGCAGTGGAAAGATTTGCGTCACAGGGCTGTCTCTTTATATTCATATCAGACAGTCTGCTCAGGGAGATCTCGGAGATTAAGGATAAGTATTCAGCGCTTCCCTTTCCCTGTATCTCAGCTCTTCCCGTTCTTCCCGGAGAAGAAGGATATTCAAGAACAAGACTAAACAGCATTGTAAAAAAGGCAATAGGTATAGATATCGAAGGGTTAGACAGATGAAGAAAGGATCGATTGTAAAAGTTTCCGGGCCTCTCGTCGTTGCTGACAATATGTCGGGAGCAAGGATGTATGATGTCGTAAGGGTAGGCGCCCTTGGTCTGGTGGGGGAAATAATAGAACTTAAGGGAGACCGTGCATCCATTCAGGTCTATGAGGATACCTCGGGCATAGGAACAGGAGAGGATATCGTTCTTACAGAAATGCCTCTTTCGGTTGAACTGGGCCCCGGACTGATTGAATCTATCTTTGACGGAATACAGAGACCGCTGGACCGGATAAGAGAGATGAGCGGAGACTACATACCCAGAGGAACCGACGTTGTATCCCTCAACAGGGAAAAATTGTGGAAGTTCATCCCCTCTGTAAAAAAAGGAGACTCTGTGAGCTCCGGTGATATTATTGGAACTGTTGATGAAACGCCTCTTGTGATACACCGCATTATGGTTCCCTTCGGAGTTTCCGGGACAGTAGAGGAAATTAATGAAGGTGAATTTACCGTAACCGATATAATATGCTTTATCTCTACACCAAAAGGGATGGAAGAAGTTGCCATGATGCATAACTGGCCGGTTCGTGTTCCCCGGCCCTATGTACGGAAATTTCCTCCTCACGATCTGCTCATAACAGGGCAGCGAATAATTGACACTCTCTTTCCCGTCGCCAAGGGAGGCACAGCATGTATTCCCGGGCCATTCGGGTCGGGGAAAACCGTTGTGCAGCATCAGCTGGCCAAGTGGGCCAATGCAGACATCGTTGTATACGTGGGCTGCGGAGAGCGCGGCAATGAAATGACTGATGTTCTCCTTGAATTTCCCGAGTTGAAAGATCCTGCAACGGGGCACCCGCTGATGAAGAGGACTGTTCTTATTGCAAATACATCCAATATGCCTGTTGCCGCCCGTGAGGCATCTGTGTATACGGGAATAACTATTGCTGAATACTTCAGAGACATGGGCTACTCCGTGGCTCTCATGGCGGATTCCACATCCAGATGGGCAGGGGCCATGAGAGAAATTTCAGGACGAATGGAAGAGATGCCTGGAGATGAAGGTTATCCGGCATATCTTGCATCAAGGGTGGCGGCCTTCTACGAGAGAGCGGGCTGTGTGCGCTGTTTCGGCAAAGATGAACGTGACGGTGATCTTTCAGTCATTGGAGCCGTATCTCCTGCCGGAGGTGATCTCTCCGATCCTGTAGTTCAGGCTACTCTCCGGGTGGTCAAGGTCTTCTGGAGTTTAGAGGACAAACTCGCATTCCAGAGGCATTTTCCCGCAATAAACTGGCTCAGGTCATATTCTCTATACGACAATTCTATGGATCTTTTTATGGAGAAAAATGTGTCTCCGGACTTTCCTCAATTAAAAAGAGAGACCGTTCATATTCTGGAAAAAGAATCAGAGCTTGAGGAAATTGTCCGTCTTGTGGGAATCGAATCGCTTTCATCTCCCGACCGTCTTATAATGAAAACTGCTAAAATAATACGGCAGGATTTTCTCCATCAGAATGCTTTTCACGATGTTGATACCTATACAGAAATAATGAGACAATATTTCATGCTGGAATGCATCCTCTTTTTTCACAATGAAGTCAGGCATACCATGGAGGAAACCGATCTACCTGTCACTGAATTTGATAATATGAAGGCCGAGGAGGCGATCAGCGGGATGAAGTTTCTCCGGGAAATCAAATCTGAAGCAAGAGATCAGATCATGGCTTCTATCTCCAGCGAAATAAGAGAAAGACAGGCATCGGAGGAGGCTCTCAATGAGAATGGAATATAAGACAATCAGGAGTGTCGTGGGGCCCCTTATTCTTGTAGAGGACGTAAAGGATGTGAGGAACGAAGAGCTTGTTGAAATAATAATGCCCTCAGGTGAAAAACGGCGGGGCAAGGTCATTGAGCTTGAAAATGATACCGCTCTTGTTCAGGTCTTCGAAGGGACCAGCGGTATAGATGTTCCTGAAACCAGTGTGAGATTTTCAGGCAGAGGAGTAAGACTTTCGCTCTCGCCGGATATTCTGGGAAGAGCCTTTAACGGTCTGGGGAAATCTATAGACGGAGGACCGGAAATACTCCCACATAAGAAGATGGATATAAACGGAGCTCCCATTAATCCTTTTTCAAGAGATTATCCCAATGAATTTATTCAGACAGGTATATCTTCAATAGACGGAATGAATCCCATCGTGCGGGGACAGAAGCTGCCTATTTTTTCAGGAGCAGGTCTTCCTCATAACAGACTCGCTGCACAAATAGCCAGTCAGGCCCGGGTTCTGGGGAAGGAGGAAAAATTCGCCGTTGTTTTTGCCGCCATGGGAATAACCTATGAGGAGTCTGAATTCTTTGTAAGTGAATTCCGAAGATCCGGTTCAATTGAGAGGACGGTGCTTTATCTCAACCTTGCCAATGACCCGACCATTGAGAGAATATCGACTCCCCGGGTGGCGCTCACTGCGGCTGAATATCTTGCGTTTGAAAAGGACATGCACGTCCTTGTAATCCTCACTGATATTACAAATTACTGTGAATCTCTCCGCGAAGTATCATCAGCCAGGAAGGAGATCCCGGGACGGAGAGGTTATCCGGGCTATCTCTATACCGATTTATCTACGATCTACGAGAGGTCGTGCAGAATAAAAAACAGGAAAGGTTCTATTACGATGATACCCATTCTCACTATGCCTGAGGATGACAAGACTCACCCTATACCCGACCTTACAGGATATATTACTGAGGGCCAGATAATTCTTTCCCGGAGTCTCTACCGGAATAATATAGACCCGCCGGTTGATGTTCTTCCTTCACTTTCGAGACTGAAGGACAAGGGAATCGGTAAAGATAAGA
The DNA here is from genome assembly GCA_964396355.1 of uncultured Leptospirales bacterium. Classification (GTDB taxonomy): domain Bacteria; phylum Spirochaetota; class UBA4802; order UBA4802; family UBA5550; genus CAYNFB01. The sequence continues at coordinate 7,181 of CAYNFB010000058.1, forward strand.
CCCGGGAGGATCATGCTGAACTGTCCAATCAGCTCTTTGCAGCATATGCCAGAGGGAAGGAGGTGCAGGAGCTGGCTGTCATTCTTGGAGAAACTGCCCTTTCTGATATCGACAAGCTGTACTTTTCATTTGCGGCAGACTTTGAAAAGAATTACGTTTCACAGGGCTATAGTGATAACAGGCCTGTTGAACAGACTCTCGATGCCGGATGGGATCTGCTTAATGTATTTCCTCCAAGAGAGCTTAAAAGAGTCTCATCGGAAATTATGAATAAATATTTTACGGAGACTGCCCATGAAGCTTGATGTAAGTCCCACGAGGATGGAGCTTCTTAAACTGAAAAAGAAACTCCTAATCGCAAGAAGGGGGCATAAGCTCCTGAAAGACAAACTCGATGAATTGATCAGGATCATAATGGGACTGCTCCGTGAGACGGGGGAACTGAGAAGCAAGTCCGGGAAATTATTTTTTGAAGCAAATATCGTCTATGAAGGCGCCGCAGGAATTTCTTTTCCCTTCGCAGCAGATTCATCTATGCGTTCTTTTGAAGGAGAAGTTTCTGTTACATGCCGTCTTAAACAGATGCTGAATCTAAAAGTTCCTGACTCGGCAGGATTTGAGCGAACAGAAAATGAATTATCCTACGGCTTCAGCCATACAACATCTCTCCTTGATCATTCAGTAAAACTGCATGGTGAGCTTCTAAATATTCTTGTAATACTCAGTGCCAGAGAAAGGCAGATCGAGATGATAGCAGCAGAAATTGAAAAGACCAGGCGAAGAGTTAATGCCCTTGAATATATTCTTATTCCCGGTATTGAGGATACAATACGCTACATCTCAATGAAACTTGAAGAAAATGAGAGAAGCAGCCAGATTCAGCTTATGAGAATAAAGGATGTAGTCAGGGCTCCTGTTGCCCATTCTTCTGCATACCCCGGCGTCAGCCGATATACTTTTTAATTATTTAGAGATTTATATTTGCCTGATTATATTTTTTTTATTATATTTAGTGTGTTCTTATCTTTTGTTTAATCAATATAGCAATGGGGGTTATATGATACATCTAATATCCGACAAACTGGTGGAACTCGTAGAGAAGCATGCTGAAACTATTATAAAAAGATGGACTGTCCGTCTTCTTTCTGACCCGACTACTTCATCCTATACAGAACAGCATCTTAAAGTTGTTGAAAAAAAGGCCCGTGAAGTCCTGAAAAATCTGGGACAATGGGTTAACTATGATACAAACAAGGAAGATGTGGGCCGTCGATATGCAGAGGAGGGAATTACTCTTTTTGAAATGGGAATTCCTCTATGTGAACTTCACAGAGCCATGGTCGTTTTGCGGAGAACTCTCTGGGTATTTGTGGTAAATGAGAGTGCCTTTGATTCTGCCTTTCAGCTTCATCAGATGAGGGAACTTAATGACAGAGTGATTCTCTTTTTTGACAGAGCTGAGTATTACACAATACGCGGTTATACCGAGGCGATGAATAAAAAATTAAAGGAAAAATTCAGCGCTTCTTCAGAAGAACTCGAGGAAATATTCTATGTGAAGTCATTTTATAATAAATGATAATTGTTTTAACTTTTTTAACCTGTGAATAAAGAATAATCTTCGCTGTCTGAAACCTTCTTCAGACAGCGTTTTTTTACTGCCTCATATCTCCGCATCATATAGTTTTAAAAATCAAACTGAAAAAAATTTGAAATTACTTTTAATATATATTATATTCTATAAATAATTATGCAGGAGGTATACCATGAAACATGCACCAAGAGAACATCAGCGTGTTTATCTTACCTTCTACCTGCGGGTCTTTGAAGGTGAAAATTTTATCGGTTTTCTTATAGATCTGTCAAGTGATGGTATGATGGTGATGTCGGAGTATCCTCTTGAGGAAAGTAAGTTGTATCAGTTGAGGATGAAACTGCCGTCATCACTGGAATGGAAGGGAGAGTCCAGCCCGGACAGAGTTATCGAGTTTTCGGCAGAGTGTTTGTGGAACAGACACGATAATGTTGAAAAGGAGTTCTACATCAGCGGATTTGCTTTTAGAGATATCTCTACTGAGCACAATGACATTATTCATAAGCTGGTGAAGGAATATAGAATCAGATAGATCATCGGGGAGGCATTATGGAAAAGGAAATGAAAATACTTGTAGCATTAAATTTTATAGAAAATGCAGATGATCTGCTCAACAGAGCTCTGGCTGTGGCAAATAAGTATGATGCAAGTGTATATCTTATTCACGTCATACCTGATATGCCGCATATCTCATTTTATTCTGACGCATATAAATTGTGGGAGGACTTCAGAAACAATGCTGTGAAAGAGACAATACAGCAGATGACTAAATATATAGATACTCTTTCCGGTGAATTTAAGGAAGTTCAACCGATTGTTGAAGTGGGAGAACCGACAGAAACGATTATTGCAGTGGCTAAAAAGCTGGATGCCGATCTTATAATTGTTGGAGCCCATTCTGTTGCAGGAATAAAGCACTGGATGCATCACAATATCGGAGAAAAGGTTATGCGTCTTTCTCCAATACCTGTGCTGAGCTTCAGTATCGAGTGATAACTGAAATACATCCTGATGAACTTTTTATGCTAATTACTGCATGGGTATTTATTGAAAAAATACTTGTTTTCTAATAATGGTTTTATCCTATGTAAAGATGAAATTTTTGATGCAGGGGATCTTGTCCAATAAAATGCTGCCGGTTTTATATGTTAAAAAATAAAAGATTTTATAAAATAGTTAAATCATTTAAATATGCGTTTGTTACCGCACTTGCTGTTCTTCTGTCCGTTTCTGCTTATTCCAGTACTCCGGAATCAATAACTGTTCTTGCTGACGATGATTACCCTCCCTATATATTCAGAGATGATTCGGGCAATTTACAGGGGATAGTAGTCGATCATTGGAAGCTCTGGAGCTCAAAAACCGGTATTAAAGTAAAAATAAATGCAATGGACTGGTCTAAGGCCCTTGATCTGATGAATAATGGAAAGGGGGATGTTATCGATACTCTTTTTTATTCAGAGGAGAGAGCAAAAATTTTCGACTACCTGAAGCCCTATGCAAAAATTGATGTTCCTGTGTTTTTTGATAGATCTATTTCGGGCTTGAACAGCATAGATTCGCTAAAGGGATTTTTCGTTGGAGTTAAGGACGGTGATTCCTGTATTGATGTATTGTTAAATAAAGGTATTAATACTTTAAGAAAATATCCCAGTTATGAAGCGATCATTAAAGACGCCTCAATGGGGAATCTGCATGTTTTCTGTGCAGATAAACCCCCTGCATTATTCTATATATATAAATATAATATTGAAAAAAAGTTCAGATATTCTATCTACCTCTATTCCGGACAGTTCCACCGGGCAGTATTGAAGGGGAACAGTTCCCTGCTTCAAACTGTTACCCGCGGGTTCGAATTAATAGAAGATGAAGAGTATGAAGAAATAAATCAGAAGTGGTTCGGCAGCGAGATCAGACATTATGAGTATGTGCAGTATATTCTGCCGGCAATTACTGTTATTGCAGTAATCGTTTTGGTTCTTTTTCTGCTTAATATTTATCTCCGAAGAAAAGTTGTTCTGAAAACATCTGAAGTGAGTGAAGCATACCGAAGACTGAAGGAGAGTGAATCAGAAACCAGGGCTCTGCTGCTGGCTAATCCTGATATGCTCTTTGTTTTTGACAGAAATGGAATATTCCTGGATTATAATGCAGAAGAGACAGATGATCTTTATTTATCTCCGGGTCAGTTTATAGGTAAAAATATAAAAGATGTTCTTGCAGAGGATGTTGCAGAATTGACTGTAAATAAGATCGATGCAGTTATGAGAACCGGAAATATTCAGACATATGATTATGACCTTGTTTTAAACGGCGTTACCGAATCTTTTGAATCAAGAATGGTGCCCTTTGGAGAAGACAAGTTTCTCGCAATTGTAAGAAATATCTCTGATAAGAGGAAGAGAGAGGATGAGGCTATCCGGTATTACAAACTTGAATCTCTGGGAATATTTGCCGGAGGGCTTGCCCATGATTTAAATAATATTCTTACAGCGATTCTCGGCAATGTGTCAATTACCCGCATGAGCATTGATGACCGGCAAAAGTCTCTTCTCTGGCTGGAAAGATCTGAAAAGGCTGTGCTCAGGGCAAGGAATCTTACTGAGCAGCTTCGTGCCTTTGCCAGAGGAGGTGCACCGGTTAAGGAGATGACTTTTCTGCCTGATGTTGTAATGGAGTATGCAGATTTTGCTCTTAGCGGTTCCGGGACAGCCATTGAATATGATATTGAAGATAATCTGCCGGAGTTTGAAGTCGACCGCGGACAGATCGGCCAGTTTATTCAGAATATTGTTCTTAACTCCATCCAGTCCATGCATTCGGGAGGAAAGATTGCTGTTTCTGTCCGCATGGATACTTTTTATGAAGGCAATCCTCATAATCTGGCCAAAGGGAAATATATCATTATTGAACTGAAGGATGAGGGCGAAGGTATTGAGAAGGAGGCTCTTTCGAAAATTTTCGATCCTTATTTTACGACGAAGAAGGACGGGGGCGGACTTGGGCTCTCTATCTCGCATTCAATTATACAGAGGCATGGCGGAATAATAAAAGTCAACTCTGAGATAGGCAGGGGCACAGTATTTTATATATATCTTCCTGTATCTAAAGAGAGAGATCACAGACTGACGACGCCCGGCGGTAATTATACTATTAAAGAAAAAAGCAATTTAAATGTTTTAATTATGGATGATGAGGTCCCTCTGCAGATGGTAATCAGTGAAGTATTGATCCGTTTCGGTGCAGTTACGACCGTTACATCGAGCGGTGAGGAGCTTATTGATGCCTTTGACCGGATGAATAGGAACGGCACACCGGCAGATCTGGTAATTTCAGATCTTACCATACCCGGGAAAATGGGCGGCAGGGAAGCTATACATACATTGAGGAAACGGGAGGTTCCCTTCAAGGCTATTGTTATATCAGGTTACAGTAATGATCCGGTTATATCCGAATACCGGGAACACGGATTTGACGGATATCTGATCAAACCCTTTACCGCAGAGGAGCTGATTTCCGCTGTTGAGAAGGTTCTTGAAGTAGATTGATGATCTATACATTATCCCGGATGAATGCAATTATTTCTCCGGCGGCCTGGTTTTTCCCCGAAAGTATATTGGCCATTATCGAATAGTGGTTCACCCCTTTAATCTTTTTTACTTTTACCCTGTTATTCTCATGTGTGCTGAGTTCTGATGAAAATCGAAGTGTTACATCCTCTCTTCCAGGGAAATCATGTTCTGCATAGAGGCACAGGAAAGGAGGTGCATCGGCTTTTACGTGGTAGAGCGGGGCGGCTTCATTGTTCAGAAACAGCGACATATCTATGCCCCTCTCTCTTTTTACTGTAGTATGGCAGTCAAGCTGACCGGATATTTCTATAATACCGGCTATATTTTCTTTGAGAGGATCTGACCATAAAAACTCACTGCTGAGCCCGGCAATTGATGCCATATAGGCACCGGCAGAATGACCTGCCGGGAAAATTTTATTTCTGCGTCCACCGTATTTATCAATATTTCTGCACAGCCATCTGAATGCATCGCAGGCATCGATAATGTATTCAGGATAATTTACCTGCGGGAAAAGCCTGTAGTCTGCAATGGCAACTCCAATCCCCTTTGATGAAAAATAGATGCCCCCGTCTTTCACTGATTGAATGTCCTTTGAGCCTTCAGTCATTCCTCCTCCGTGGAGCCAGAGCATCACGGGAAATTCTGCAATTCCGTCGGGGATGTAGAGGTCAAGCCTGCATCTTTCTTCTTCGTATCTGCTCAGAGCAGATTTTTCTTTATATAATATATCATTTATTATCATGTTAGTCCTGCAGGTGTGTTTATATTGATTTTTTTACCGGATAGACCCTTTGGATTCTTTTAATTATTGCACCGGCCGCTTCCTCAGTACTAAGGGTAGTGCATCTGATTATGGAATCTGCATATTTTTCATAGAGCGGAGTCCTCTCCAGTGCAAGCTGACGGATTGTCTTGTCATCTGAAACAGCAATGCCTCTGGTTGTTATATTGTCAAGGCGTCTCTCAATCTCTTCTATGTCTGCCTGAAGATATATGATGGAGCTGTTTTTTTTCAGATGGGTCATGGATTTTTCGCTGTAGACAGCACTGCCGCCTGTTGCAATTATATGATTCTGAAGTGACAGGGTGGAGAGAACTGACTCTTCAAGATCAAGGAAGGCTTCTATCCCCTGTTTATCAATCACGTCCTGGAGAATCATTCCGGCTTTTTCCTGAATAAGAAGGTCAGTATCTGTAAATGACATACCGGCACCCTTTGCAGCGAGAATTCCCGATGTGCTCTTCCCGGCTCCGGGCATACCGATTAAGACTATATTAGACATTTACTTTCACCATTTATTAGAATTTGAGTCAAATTATTAAAAAAAAGGGAAGGGTAAAGAAAAAAACAGTTAATTCCGGAAAAAAATTTATTTAAATGTTGACTTTTATTCTGCCGCGAAGTTAATGGTTCATATAGTGATTAAGTCAGCAAACTCTTCTATCATCTTACCGATTCATTCTTCGAGTAATAATCATAGCAGATTTTCAACTTATACACGACCGGGTTAAACCGGAAAAACAATCAGGAGTTTTCACTATGTCTCAAGGAACAGTAAAATGGTTTAACGACCAAAAAGGATTTGGATTTATCGCAGCTAATGACGGAAACGAGTACTTCGTACACCACACAAGCATCGTTGGCGAAGGATTTAAGACTCTTCAGGACGGAGCTTCCGTAGAGTTCGAGGTTGAAGAAAGCAGCAGGGGACCAAGAGCGGTCAACGTAACTGTTATATAATTAAACTTTGACATGAAATCTGAAAGACCCGTATACGCGGGTCTTTTTTTA
>CAYNFB010000059.1:0-14122 GCA_964396355.1 uncultured Leptospirales bacterium
GCATCAGGAAGAGAAAGACTTTTCGAAGAACTGGATGCTCAAAGTGATAATGTTCTTTATCTTGAAGAATTCAGAAAGCTTATCCTTGACGGATACGGTTCTGTCTTTGTTCCCGGAATTGCAAGACGCGATGAGGAGGAGTCCGCTAACGGAATGATTCCTGTCGGTTTTGCATCATTGAATAGAATCGAAGGAAACAGGCTTAGAGTTCCAGCCTATATTTTTGATGACGAGATTGTCGGCATTTCCACTCCATATGGAGTTATCGTTTCAGAATTCGATGCCCGCAATCGTTGTATGAAAGCCTTGAAGAAGGCAATAAAATGTACAGAAGATTTACTGATTATTGCAGGAATCTGGGGATCTGCTGGTCTGGAATTGTACACAGGACTTCCTTTTACCGATGATGATTCGGATATAGATATTCTTATTAAACCGTCATCATATGAAGAATTGAAAGAGTTTTATTCTCAGCTGAATGATTTGTCCATCGAGTCTGGTGTAAAGATTGATGCAGAAATTGATCTTCCCGATGGAAAGGGAATCAAGCTTGCGGAGCTGTTTATGGAAACAGAAACAGTTCTTTGTAAAAGCATTAATGGCGTTAGCCTGATCAATAGAAATGATATTATGGACGCACTTGTTTCTTTTGATCAGTTTACTAACTGTTAATAAATATAAAAAATAATACAGGAGGTTTCCATGGAAATCAAATCAAAAATGCAGGGAAAGATCATACGAGTTAATGTTGCTGAAGGCGATGCAGTAAAAAAAGGTGACATAGTCATTGAAATTGAAGCAATGAAAATGAAAAACCCTGTGCCATGCCCAGCAGACGGTACTGTTAAAGAAATCAAAGTTGCAGGCGGAGACAGAATTTCTGCCGGACAGCTGATGATGGTTGTAGAGTAAGTACATCACAGGTTCTTTTTGCAAATAGTTTCATGGTGCATTTCTTAATGAGTGCATCATGAAATTAAGAAAATAAAAATGGAGGAAATTTATGGCTATTTATGGTGTTAGCATTTTGAGTTTCTGTATGTTCCTTGGAATGTACATCGGAATGGGAACAGGCAAGCTCATCGGCGTTAAGGCTAATGTTGGTGGTGTTGGTTTTGCTATGCTCATCCTTGTAATTCTTGCAGACTATCTTCTTAAAAAAGACAAACTTTCTGAGGCGGCCCAAAAGGGTATTCAATTCTGGAGTGCAATGTATATTCCAATAGTAGTTGCTATGACTGCAAGGCAGAATGTTGTTGCTGCTCTTAGCGGTGGTCCGGCAGCTATTGTCGCGGGTGTTGCAGCAGTTTCTTGTGCTTTCTTACTTGTTCCCTCAATCAGTAAGCTTGCAAAAAAATCTGATATTCAAATAGATAAATAGGGAGGACATGTATGGAAGCGATTTTTCTAAAAATAATGACTAAATATGGTCTCGTAATGTCTTTCATGGTTGTTGGTGTTGTCATGTATGTATCATATCAGTTCTCAGAGAAATTAACCAAGGGAAGAATTCACGGTTCTGCAGTTGCAATTATTCTCGGTCTTATCCTTGCCTATATCGGCGGTACTGTCACCGGCGGGAAGCACGGATTGGCTGATGTCTCTATGTTCTCCGGTATCGGATTGATGGGCGGAGGAATGCTGAGAGATTTTGCAATTATATCAACAGCATTTGGTGCAAGAATTGATGAGATAAAAAAAGCCGGACTTGCAGGTGCTGTCGCACTTTTTGCCGGGATACTCTCTTCATTTATCGTAGGTTATATTATAGCTTTACTTTTCGGTTACACAGATGTTATTGATGCAACTACAATAGCAGCAGGGTCTGTTACATTTATTGTAGGACCAGTTACAGGAGCCGCACTCGGAGCAAGTTCTGAAATTATTGCAATGAGTATCGCAGCCGGTGTAACAAAAGCAATACTCGTAATGATATTGACTCCCTTTGTAGCAAAGTCAATTGGCCTTGATAATCCTCAGACTGCAATGGTTTACGGCGGACTGATGGGAACAACAAGCGGCACTGCTGCAGGACTAGCTGCAACAGATGTCAAGCTTGTTCCATACGGAGCAATGGTTGCCACTTTTTACACAGGTTTCGGATGCCTGATTTGTCCGTCTGTACTTTACCTTGCGGCCAGAGCGATCTTTGGTGGCTGATTTATCCCTTTAAACCCCAAATGGGGGGACAAAGTTGCCGCTTTGTCCTTCTTTTTTAAACTCCAAATGGGAGATAAAGTTAATACTTTATCTCCCATCACTGCATGAAAGCCATTTTTACTGTTTTCTGTCAAGCTTTTGATTGTAAAAAATCTATGAGATTTACCTGAATTCAATGTTGAAGTAGAACAGAAAAACTCAGGAAAGAAATAAGTTTTAATTTGTATACATTGTCGAGGGTGAAATAAATGAAAAAATTAAATTTACGCGAACGGCTCATTGCAGTCCTGCTTTTTGCCGGCCTCGTCCCGCTTATCATAACCGTCATAGTCATTTCATATATTAATTCGGATTATACGAAACAGAAAGAAATTGATCTTCTCAAACAGTCTACTGAATACGTTTATACAATTTTTGATAACTTCTTTCAAAACAAAAAAAATCTCATAGCAGTATACGCCAACGACAATGCTGTTAAGTCTATGAAATGGCCTGACATTAAACCATATCTTCAGAGTGAAGTCAAAAGGGAGGATGTTTTTGAAAAAATACTCCTGGTTAATCCTGACGGTACATATTACAATACTGCAAGCACAGGAAATCCCGCTAAGCATTTTTTGCAGACTGCCGATGATAAAGATCCTGATGCCAAACTGAAGAAATTAACAGGGAGGGACTACTGGCAGAAAACATTAGGATCCCGGGCTGACAGAGAGAAACCGTCTTACGTGTCTGATATAATGATCTCAAAATCAACTGGTTCAAAGCAGATCGTTATTGCCAATGCAATATACAAGGGAAAGAGTCTTGTTGGTATGCTAGGGGGCTCTGTTACCTATGAACAGTTCGCTGCACAGAAGGAACAGGTGTTTAAGAATCTCCAATATTACTTTGAGGGAATGGCCGGTCTTTATGTTATTACTCAAACAGGAAAGTTCTTCTACCATAGTGATGATGACTATATTATTCATATAGAAAAAGATTCAGAAGGCAGAAAAAAGGTAATTGCCCCGACAATTTTTGATATGAATAATGAAAGCCTTTCTGAGCTGGCCAGAAAGGCAATGTCCGGCGGGAAAGGACATATGAAATTAAAGGATGCAGACACAAATGAAACGTCCTATTATTTTTACGGACCAGTAAATTCTACCGGATACTCTGTAATAATAACCCTGCCGGAATCCTATGTATTCAGAAATATTCACAAGAGTATTCTCTTAAGTCTTTCTCTTGCCGGCTTCTTTATAATTATTTTAATCGTTTTCGCATGGTGGATTACCGGTAGATTATCAAGACCTATTTTGGATCTTAATAGTAAATTTGAAAATCTTGCAGAAGGTGATCTTTCTATGGGGCAGGAAGTCATTGATGTTAAAAGCAGATACGAACTGGATGAATTGTCCAACAATTTTAACAGATTTGTGGAGAAATTTCGTGATGTAATAGCCAGAGTCCATGAAGTATCTTTTTCTATTGCATCATCTTCTGAACAGATGAACAGAACAATTGAAGTCTTTTCGGATAATATTCAGACCGAAGCATCATCAGTTGAGGAAGTCAATGCTACTCTTGAAGAGCTGGCTGCCAGTGAAGACAATATGCTCACATCCACAGAATTCCAGAAAGAAAGCTTCCACATCCTTAATGAAAAGGCGGAGGAGCTCAATGAAATAATAAATAACGTTGTAGAAAATATAGAAGAGACTGCAGCACGGAGCGGTCATATTACTGTAGAAGCCGGATCAAGCGAAGTAGAAATGAATGAAATGGTATCTATAATGAGTAGAAGCTCTGAAGGATCACAGGACATGCTGAGTATTATCGGCATTATAAATGATATATCCGATCAGATTAACCTCCTCTCTCTTAATGCTGCCATTGAAGCAGCCAGGGCAGGCGAGGCTGGTAGAGGATTTGCCGTAGTTGCAGATGAGATAAGTCATCTTGCAGATGAAACAACAACGAGCCTTAAGCAGATAGACAGCCTTATAAAGTTAAACAACAGCAATATTAATCAGGGACTTGAGAAGGGTAAATCCGTAATAAGTATGGTCAAGTCTATTCTTGAGGGTAATAATGCAATCAATGATATGATCAGAAAGATATCCTCACTGACAAATGAGCAGATGACCAGCAATGAGCAGGTCAATGTTGGAGTCAGAGAAGTCTTTGAAAAATCCGAGGCTATTGCAGACACCATAGGTGAGGGTAAAGCAGCAATTGATGAAATAGTAAAATCTCTTACAGGGATAAATGAAATGACTCAGCATAATGCCTCGGGTGCCGAGGAGTTATCGGCAGGCGCAGAACAGTTGGCATCTGTTGCTGAAGTTTTGAAAAGTAATGTAAAATTCTTTAAACTGTAGTCTCCCCATATCTTTACTGCTGCAGTAAATGTATGAGCAGTAACCATTCTATTATACTTCAGCTTTGTGTTTTAATAAGAAAAACGACATTTTTGTGATATTATGCATGAAATAATCTGATTTGCTATTGACAATAATTAAGAAGTGTTTGGTTTTATTACACTATATTTTCCGTATTATACTTTGTTTAACTGTAAATTTTTTCTATTATACTGTGAAAATATAAGAAAATTGAGTATTATATGTGTAAATAATATTTCTTAGGGATGCCCAAATGAAGAGACTAAATATAAAGAAATTAATTATACTGATTCTGCTGCTTGTCGGATTGATTCCGTTGAATGTCGCAGTAATATCAACAACAATGTTAAATATTAAGGACACGAGAGCTAATGAAATTTCCCTTCTTGAGCTTACGACAGGGGCTATCTCCGATTCTATTGACAGCTATTTTCACGAGAAGAAGAGATACATAGATGTCTACGCCAATGACTACAGAGTAAAATCAATGAAGTGGAACCTCCTCGGCAACTATTTGCAGGATGAGGTCAGGAGAACAAAATCATTTGATAAAATGATAATCTCATTTCCCGATGGAACATATTATAATACAGCTTCGGGAGGAAATGCTGCAAGAGGTAACCTTGAAACTTCAAATAATAAGGATTCCAATGCAGCATTGAGAAATCTCAGCAAGAGGGACTACTGGCAGAAGACCCTTGGGAAGGGGGCATCGAAATCAAAACCGGATTACGTCTCCGACTTAATGATCTCAAAATCTACTGCGAAAATGCAGATAATGGTCGCACAGGCCGTATACGACGGCAGCTCCCGGAAAGGGATGCTCGGCGGTACAATAGCCTATGAAGAGTTTGCAAAGTTAAAAGAACAACTTTTTAATAAGCTTAGAGGCTATTTTAATGATCAGGCCGGCATGTTCGTGCTCACTCAAACCGGAAAATTTTTATACCATGAAGATAAGAACTATATTATGCATCTTGAAGATGACGGCAAGGGCGGAAAGAAAGTCATTGCACCAACATTCTTTGATTTTAATAATGATCAAATTACAGAACTTGGTCAAAAAGCACTAAGGGGTGAAAGCGGCCATGCACTCTTTGATGACCGTGTTACAGGTAAAAGCACGTACTATTTTTACAGCCCTATTAAATCAACCGGTTATTCTGTCATAGTAACCCTTCCTGAGTCATATGTGATGAGAAATGTTACCAAAAGCATTTACATGAGCCTTTCTATTTCAGTTGTATTTATTATTCTGATTATCATCTTTGCCTGGTCCTTCTCATCAAAGATTTCCCGGCCGGTGACAGAACTTAATGAAAAATTCGACATGCTTTCAGATGGAGATCTTACAGCACGTGTTAATGCAGGTAACGAAAACAGCAAATTCGAACTTGATATTCTTTCAAATAATTTTAATTTCGTAATGAGTAAACTTCAGTCTGTCCTTTCAAAGGTTGTCGAGGTATCTCAATCTCTTGCATCCTCTTCAATACAGATGAACAGAACTATTGATTCCTTTGCAGACAACATTCAGACAGAGGCCTCATCAGTAGAGGAGGTGAATGCAACTCTTGAAGAACTTGCCGCCAGTGAAGATAATATCCTGATGTCTACCGAATTTCAGCAGGAGAGTTTTGATAAGCTGAACAGCAGGGCTGATGATCTTAAAGATATAATTGAAAACGTTGGCAGGAATATACAGAATGCCGTTGAAAAAACCGGCATTATAACATCTCAGGCAAAGTCCAGTGAAGATGAGATGAATCAGATGGTTTCTATTATGAGCCGCACCTATGAAGGTTCAAAGGACATGCTTAATATTATCAAAATTATAAATGATATATCCGAACAGATAAATCTTCTGTCTCTCAATGCTGCAATTGAAGCGGCCAGGGCAGGTGATGCGGGGAGAGGTTTTGCAGTTGTAGCTGATGAAATCGGACACCTTGCTGATGAAACCACCACAAGTCTGAAGCAGATTGACAGCCTTATTAAGCAGAACAACAGTAATATTAATATCGGACTGGATAAGGTCCAGGCGGCTATATCAAATGTTAACTTAATACTCGGAGGTATCGAATCCACAAATGAGATGATCAAGGAAATATCCTCTCTCACAGACAGGCAGGTGAGTACAAATGATCAGGTGAACCTTGGAATGAGTGAAGTCTATGAAAAATCAGATCTCATTGCAAATACAATAAAAGAAGGGAAAATTGCTATCGACGAGATAGTGAAGTCAATTACCGGAATAAATGATATGACTCAGCATAATGCATCAGGAGCAGAAGAGCTGTCTGCCAGTTCAGAGGAGATATCCACCATGGCTGAGCTTTTAAAGGAAGAGGTGGATTTCTTTAAACTTTCCTGATTTACTCGACAGGATGATTTATTAAAAACTGCTTAAATCTTACGGCCTGTTTGAAATCAGGCTTAAGGCTTATAGCCTTGTCGCAGTCTTCAAGAGCACGCTGAATATCCCCCAGGTCGTAGTAGGTAAGTGATCGTCCGTAAAAGGTATCTGGCCATAGAGGATTTAGTTCCAGTGATTTATTGAAGTCATTCAGCGAATCCTCATGTTTCTTGATCATTCTGTAGGTCAGGCCTCTGTTCGTGTAGACTCTGGTATCCTTGGGCTCTATTTTAATCGCTGTAGAAAAATCATCAATGGCTTTATCATATTCTGAAAGGGTAAAGTAGACAAGTCCCCGGTGATTATATATATAGTGATTAGGGGATACCACTATCAGTCTTGTGTACAGTTCAATCGCATCGGTGAGCCGGTTTTCCAGATGGGCATTCATCGCCTCAACAAGCAGATCATTGAGGCCGTATTCCCTTTTCTCTTTGTCTGTAATATTAATCGGATCTATTTTCTTCTCTTCATTGTACCGGGGAATATCTTCCGGAACGGCATTTATTATAGATAGACTATCATTCTGCTTTTCTCTTTTTTCCGGAATAGTAGAGACCTTATCCATAAGTTTTTTATGTCTTTCCTGTATATCCTTATATCTCTTACTCTGGTATTCACGGATTTCCTGAAATGTTATATCTGCAAGTGATAGTGTCGCATTTAGAGCTATCATCTTACGGCGTATGGTATCTTCTATTTTGTCTATACTGGTTTTATAAATGAGCTCATGCTCAACCTCCGCCCATGCATCCTGCAGAATTGTTCTGAGCTGAACCTCTATTTTAAGGCCTTCATCATATCTGGCTTTTTTTGAAACTTCATCGGGGAGATTGATAAGGATGTGAATAGAATCGTAACCGAATTCACGAATTGTAAGCTCCCTGGACTTATATTCTGTTTCTATAATATCAAAATTTTTCTTAATAATTTTTTCAACACTTGCCAGATCTTCGATGAATGGCACTACAATACGCATTCCTATAATATCTGTAATATATTCAAAGGGAGATTCTATCTTCCTTTTTTGACTTTTTGCGAGTAATTTTCGATAGAAAGCATCGAAGGACTTAATTCGGCCCTTTACCTGGGCATTGCAGTTGCTGTTCTGCAGCATCTGCTCGAACATCTTTGTCAGAATAGTAATAATCTTTTCATACTTCTTATGGTTTTTTTCAAATTGTGATAAAAGTTTGTACTTATTATCTATCCAGAAATTAAGGCTTTTTTCCATTTAAAAAATCCCGTTTTCATATTTATAGTTTCGTAAGCAAGAAAGAATTCTACCCTGTTAACGTCACTGATGAGTGATTTTTCTTCGCAGAAAATATATTAACACTGTATAGTAACTCGTTAAAGAAATCAAGTAGTTTTAAGGGCTTGAATGGCCAATAGGGAAGAATTAAAAAAGAGAAGCCGTAATCGGCTCCCCTTTTTTAATTTTATATTAGGGCTTTGTAAACATGAATACCGGTGCAGTCCCTTCTTCTTTGTAATTAGGGTTATAGCTGAGGTAGGGAAGATCCTCTGTATCCATCTTATCTGTGATATGTTTATAGGTTCTCTTCTTCATTTCACCAAGATGATTTCTTGATTTATTAAAAGTCTTTCCAAATGCAATTGCTTCTTTTAATGTTTCTTCCGGATTGTCACAGGCCTTGAGTATTACATTATGCTGCTCAAGTTCTTTTGCTCCGACTTTCATGCCTGACCACTTCATTTTTATAAAGAGATGGTATGGCATAATTCTTTTCATCCACTCAATCATTGAGGGCGCGAACTGAATTCCAAGATCAACTTCAGGAAAACAGAAATATCCTCTGTCTGCCCGCATAAATCGGAAGTCGCATGAACCGGCAAGCATTGCTCCGTTTCCGAAGGCATGTCCTGTAATTGCAGCAATTGTAGGAACCGGTGACATCAGCAGTGTTCTGAATACTTCGTTGTTTCTGATAAGCCAGTCACTCATCCCCTGGAAATCCTCTTTCTGCTGAACTCCCATCATCCATCCAAGGTCTACACCCAGACAGAAATTCTTAGGGTCGCTTGATGTAAGTACTATGGCCTTGATCTCTTCATCAGCCATGATTTCTTCATATGTTGAGAGCATCGCCTCTGTCCAGTCCGGATTGTGCCTGTTCTCACCATTGTTCATGGTCATTATAGCAACGGTTTCATCTTTGGTCCATTCAACAATAGCCATAAATCCTCCTTAAGAAAGTATTTTTTATTTTAACCTGGAAGATAGAGTGTCCGGAGACACCTTTGCTTCCTTGACTGTTCTGTTGATTTATATTTAATTAAATAGTCGTTTTTAAGGAATGATTGTCAAGTTTTTTTATTAAATTTGTTGCATATGGAATCGGCATTTTGTCTGATAATGTCTTGTTTTTATAATTATATTATAAGAAAAATTAATATAGCAATTATCATAAAACATCTGAAAGCAAGTGAAACTACTTCAGGATATTTTTTCTTGAGAGCTGACCAGAAAATTGCAAATGCCGCCATGAGGAGCATTAAAATAATTGAAATAACCAGACATTCCATTACACCTAGCTGTGATCCATAGATGTCATTGAGAGATCTTCCGCAGTAGATCTTTCTGTAGATCAGCTGCAGGTGGAGCCAGTATACCGGCAGAGATTCCCGGCTTACTGTTAAAAACATTGAGTTCGTTAGATCTCTTTTTTTGCACAGGATCCTGCACAGCCAGAGGAGCATGAGGACGAAACCGAGTCGTTCAAAGAAAAAGAAGGGACTGGGTCTTACTTCAAATCCGCCCAAACTGCTCAGATAAAAAACAACACCGAAGCCTGCAGCTGCGGCTGCTGTGCCGGTTACTGCCAGCCTCTTCATAAACTGATCTTCACGTGAACTTTCTCTTGCCTTAAGATATAGTGATGCGATGAAAGATCCCGAGAACATAAATCCAGCCCATGGGAAAAACGGGAAAAATGAACCATTTATTTCATTGAAATACGATGCCGCCATTAGAGGCATATACGCTGAAAAATCAATATGCCATATAAAGGGACTTGCAGATACTACAGCAATACCGGCTGCTAAAGAGAAGAGTCTGAAAATCTTTTCAGATCTGATCGCAATTCTCGCCCCAAGCAGTATAAAAAGTCCCAGGGCTATGCACTGAAGAACATCGACATTGAAGAAATTCCTGAGATGCAGGTCATCTGCACTGTTTATCAGATAGTTAAAAGAAAATGACGGTGTGTGTATTGTGTAGCCGACAATGAGAATCAGCAGGATTCTTCCTGTTCGTTTTGTTATCACATTGATCCCTGGAGAATTTATCATCCCGGAGAATGAAATAGTAAATGCGAATCCGGAGATAAAGATGAATGAAGGAGCAACGAGACCATTGAAAAAATTCACTATAGGGAACCACCATGCTGACTGCAGCGCAGGGGCGATGAGTGCATTTGTTACGTGAACCTCAATCATTACCGCCAGCGCCAGACCGCGCAGTAAATCGACAAAGTAAAATCTTTCCTTCTTCATTTATAATAACCAGCTTTATTTATTTTTAGGACCACTGCAGCCGCTCTTCAGAATCATAGAATTATTCTCAGAATATCAGCCGGAGAAAAAAGTTTCAGCATGTTTTTTTGTACTTCCTGTACTCACCGGTAAATTTGGAAATCAGATAAAAGAATTTAATAAAGAGGGAGTTTTCCCGTTCTATCTTTCTGATAACCTGATCAAACATCTCCTCATCGAATTTGAATGTCTTTTCTCCGCTGTGAGCCAGCAGAACTATATCAGGTTTAATCTCTTTTATTTTATTGATGGTGTCTTTCATCATTTCGGGAAAGAGTACCGGTACAGGGGGGAGAAATTTTCCGTTGTTCTCTATTACTGTATCTGATATGTAGAGAATTCCGGCTTTCCTGTTTAGCAGCATCATATTATGACTGGTGTGCCCCGGAGCATGAATAGCCTCCCAGTCTTCAAAAAATGGCAGACTGTCACCGTCTGTAAGAGGATATTCCGGACGGAGCTTTCTTCTGAAATACAGCATGTTTATGCCTGATTTGAGTTTTCTTGCCATGAAACGCGTCTGCAGAGTGTCAGAGATATGCTGAAGTATACCGCCCGGGCCTGAATACCAGTGATCTATATCGTGAGGAGCCGCAATAGGTATGCCGTATTTTCTCCTCAGTATATCGGCTGCACCTGCATGATCAGGATGACAGTGTGTAACTGCGATTAGTTTAATATCTGTAATTTTTTTCTTTATATCATTCTCAACGAATTTTTTAATACCCTCAACATCGGGTCTGCAGGCTCCGTCTATTAACAGAATACTGTTCTTATATTCTAAGAGGTAATTATTCTGAACATACCCCTTGTAACAGTAAATTTTAAATTTATTTTTTTTCATGTCGGCTCTTCTTAAATATGGTATTATTTGCTTTAATCTAGTATTAAAATAATTTCTACAACTATTTCAAAATTATTGTCTTTTAGTAAAATTGTACTTATTTTACTAAAAATAAAGGATTAAGGCGGCACCATATGTGCGGCAGATTTGCCCAGACAATAACTCTTGATATGCTGAATATGATTGATATATATGACGCGGTAAAGGGTACCCATCATATCAGTTATAATGTTGCGCCTGGTAACTATGCCTCTGTTGTAATTGCTCATAATAAAAGCCGGATCCTCATATCAAAGAAGTGGGGACTGGTTCCTGTCTTGTCAAAGGATGAAAAAAATAGTGCGGAATTGATAAATGCCCGGGCAGAAACTCTGAGCAGTAAACCATCATTCCGTGATGCATACAGATCCAGACGCTGTCTTGTGCCTGTGTCCGGATTCTATGAATGGCACAGCGAGGGAAAATATAAACAGCCTTTTTTTGTTCATCTCAAGAAGAGTGCAGTGGATGATTTTACTCCGATGATGCTTGCAGGTTTATATGAAAGCTGCAAGAGCCCTTCCGGCGATATTCTTGGGACATTCACGGTAATTACAACATCTGCAAACAGAAAACTGAAGAAAATCAATGAACGAATGCCTGTTATAATCCCCTGTCAGGAGTCTGATCTCTGGCTGTATGATTCTAATCCCAATAGATTATTATCTCCCATCGATAATGATGCCATTGATTTATACCCTGTATCGATGTATGTGAACTCTGCAGGAAACGATTCTCCTGAATGTATAGAGCCGGCAGGGAAAGAAGTATACAGTAATGATAAGGCATCTTCAATTAAGGAGCTGATGGAAATTCCCGGGGTAGGCACGAGTCTGGCAGATGATCTTTACCTGACAGGAATAAGAACTTTAGCAGATCTTCAGAACGCAGATCCGGAGAGTATCTATGATAACCTTAATTCAATGTCAGGTGTCCTTCATGACAGATGTGTTCTCTACGTATTCAGATGTGCTGTTTATTATGCATCAAATAAGGCGCATGATCCTGAACTTCTGAAATGGTGGAACTGGAAGGATTTTAGGGGCTGGGAAAAATAGAATCAAAAAATTTTGTTGACCTTCCATACCAATTGACCAGCACTAGGATAAAGAAGCGGAATATTCAAAATTTACAGGATCGGTTTAAAGGCATGTATTTCTTTTCAATCGTTATTATTGTTGCATCTAATATTTTTTATAATATCTGTCAAAAATCGACACCTAAAGGGATCAATCCATTTTCAGCATTGCTCGTTACCTACGTCGTTGCTGCAGCCTGTACTATTGGTGCTTCTTTTTTCTTTAAAACCGAAAAAGGATTGTTTGAGTCTCTCCCTGAAATAAACTGGACCAGTATTGTTCTCGGATTTGCCATCGTCGGTCTTGAACTGGGATATCTGCTTGCCTACCGTTCCGGATGGAATATCAGTATCGGATCTCTTGTTGCAAATATATTTCTTGCACTAATGCTCATACCTGTCGGTATAATAATGTATAATGAAGCCTTCGACCCTTCAAAAATGGCTGGCATACTGCTCTGCATTGCCGGTCTTATTCTGATAAACAGATAAGCCGCAGTCGGGCAGTTTAAAATTATTCAGGTTCAGCTTTTAGAATTTATATGTTGCACCGAAGTTTATTAGTCCCAGATATCCGAAACCAACATCTGCGAAAAAAGTATATTCTCTTCCAAATTTGAGGCCCAGAAGTGCAATGTGGCCTCCCGGGATGTAGGTGGATTCACTTTTGGAGAGTCCGGAAGAATCCTCAAGCGTTATCTCTGCTCTGGTATACCCCAGGATGAGACTGTGGTAGAATTTCACACTGTCCCATCCGTATTGCACATTCATCCTACCCATGAGAGAAAGAAACGACCATTCCCAGTCTTCATAGCCGTTGCTGTACTGCCACCTGGTCTTGAGTGTTTCATAGGACGTGTAGCCTCCCAGAGAAAAGTTGTCATTAAGGTAATAGTTGTATCCGGCAAATATAGGCCCCCATGAGCCCTGATCCTTCTCATGCTTCCCTCCAGTAAAAGATGAGAGAGAGGAGAATGCAATTGAATCAACAAGAGATGCCGAAAGGTAGAGCACAGAATAGTATCCGTATCCTGCATACACTTCATGTGATTTATATTCATCATCGTATGCGAAGCAGGGAGAGAGCAATGCTGTGATCATTATAAAAGATAAGGTAAAGATAAATATATTCCTTTTCATAATTATCTCCTTAAGCTCTATTTTCAGATTGGTGCAGTTACTTTTTATTTACCGAAGATTCTGGAAAGAAAAGATTTCTTTTTTTCTTTCTGACTGGTGCGCTCAGTGACGACTGAAGATATACTTTTTATTCTGGCACTCTTTGATTCAGGGTTTAGCATTATAGCAACCTGACGGCAGTCTATTACACAAGCCTCACAGAAGAGACAGTCATCTGGTCTTGCAACCCGGGCTTTCAGACCTTCATCTGTCGTCGCCATTTCAAGTACATTTACTGAACAAACATCAACACATCTGCCGCATCCGTTGCATGCCTGATTATCTATTATTACCGGAGTATCTGATTTTTTCATATTTACTTTCTTGAATTTAATATTATTCGGATTGTTCTGTTGAATGACATTTAAGTCAACGAAAATAATCCTTTCTATGTTTATAGCTGTTTTTTTGTTTAAATATTTTGTTTAAATATTCATCTTTTTTTAAGAAAAAAAGGTTAT
>CAYNFB010000060.1:0-14113 GCA_964396355.1 uncultured Leptospirales bacterium
TTAACATGACATAGAGTAGCTGCAGATTCGAACTTTATGTCAAGTGGAATTGTATCCGGTAATAATTTAATGATTAAATTCTTTTATATTTTACTTCACTGCTGTCCCATAAAAATATGAGAAAATAAAAAATGCTATTAATCTAAGACGTCTTGAATACAATGAGAGTTACCAAACGACTCATAATATCAGGACATACGGAGATTAATAGCATGTTTAAGGGTAAAACAGTACTGTCACAAATGCAATCAAAAATTTTTGGATATGATTTTAAAAAAACAGTAAATGAGTATAATGGCGACAAAGGAGTGAAAGAATTTACTACTGCAAATCTAATGAGTGTCATGCTTTATGTTCATTTGGCATCGAAACAAAGTCTTCGGGATATAGTGGATTCTCTTATGAGTAAACAAAATCTCTGGTATCATCTGGGGCTGACCTCTATATCCCGGAACAATTTATCTTATGCATTGCAGAGGAGATCAGCCAGTATATTCGAAAAAACTTTTTATATGCTTTTGGGCCAACTCCAGAAAGAAAGAAACATGGTCAAAGACAAACGCTTCAAGTTCAAGATGCCGGTAAAAAGCATAGATTCAACAACAATAGGACTCTGCTTATCTCTGTTTGATTGGGCAAAATTCCGAAAGACAAAGGGAGGCATAAAGCTTCATGTCGTGTATGACAACAAAGAACAGCTTCCTGAGTTTGTAAACATCAGTACTGCCGGCAAGCATGACATCACAGCAGCAGGCATCCTGCCGATTAAAGCTGATTCAATATACGCAATGGACAAAGGGTATATTAGCTTTAAATTTTTTCAGAAAATAGCTAAAAACAGGGCCTTTTTCGTGACTCGGACGAAAAGCAACACCCAGTTTAAGATTTTACATCGTAATACAATGAAGACTAAAAATATTAAAGCGGATTGGACAGTAAAATTAACCGGTGCCAAGGCCGATGATTTTTCAGGAAATCTTCGGGTTATACGGTATAAAGATCCTGCAAGTGACAAAAGCTATGAGTACCTGACAAACAATTTTAAACTTGCAGCACAATCTATTGCTGATGTATATAAAGCACGGTGGGATATTGAACTATTTTTTAAATGGATTAAACAGAATTTAAAAATCAAGACGTTCATTGGCACATCTGAAAACGCCGTACGGATTCAGATATGGACCGCAATGATTGCCTGTCTTTTGACTGAATATTTTCGGTTCAAAACCAGAAGCGGATTTAGTCTGTTAAAAACATTTCGTCTAATGCGTGAAAATTTGCTGTTTCCTATAGACTTGTATCAAATGCTTGGGGCTGAACCTCCTGGGAGAAAAACAAAAATCAAGACGGGTGAAATTCAGTTGGCACTATGGAATTAAAATCTTTGGGACAGCAGTGAATAAAGTTATTAATTTCTTCAAGCAAATAATGTAAATAAAATAAATTTTATCCCTTGACTCAGAGGAGAGGGATATAAAATTATTCAAGTAACAATCAGCGCAGGAGTGTGGTTTGCTTAAAGGTAAGAGGATAGGATTGGTTATGGCTATGGGAATTGAGGCCGAACCCTTTATAAAGGGGTTGGGCCTTGACATTGTTGAGTCAAAACCTTTTATCATAAACGGGAAAGATGATGTATTTCTTATAAGGTGCGGAGTGGGCAGGGTCAGAGCCGCTGCTGCAGCTGTTCATCTTATTCATACCTGCAGTCCTGATATTATTATTAATGCAGGTACTGCCGGCGGCAATAGAGGTGATCTTAAAGCCGGCACAATATATAATATAAACAGAGTTTTTGACAGGGATATGCCTGTTAAAAAAGGTCTTCAGTCCTATGATTTGATTGAAGACAGATCTGTTCCATCCGCAAGTCTCGTCTCTTCCGACAGGCCTTCTATCTCTGACCTTGAAAGGACATCTGCAGCGGAAGTGGCTGATTTATCGGATATGGAGGGGGCCTCCATCGCATATGTTGCAGGCCGTTTCAATATAGAGACATATATTTATAAAATTATATCTGATTCTCCGGGACTTGTTTCAAGGGATCAGTTAATGAATAATATAAAAAGATATTCAGAAGATCTCTTCGTTTTTTTTAAAGAACGTTTTTTTGATAAAATGTAAACATAGGATGTAGTGATGGCTGGAATAGTAAATAATGTACTTGAAATGATAGGGGATACTCCTCTGTTGAAACTTCGAAATGAAAAGATTTATGCAAAGGCTGAATTTCTCAATCCCGGCGGAAGCCTTAAAGACAGAGTTGCCCTTTGCATGCTCGAATCTGCAGAAATAGAAGGTATGCTTAAGCCTGGAATGAGCATAGTTGAACCGACATCGGGTAATACCGGAATAGGCATTACTCTTGTGGGGACCTGCAAGGGCTATGATGTGACCATCGTAATGCCTGAGGGGATGAGTGAGGAGAGAAAGAGTCTCATCCGGGTTCTCGGAGGAAATCTTGTCCTGACTCCCGACAGTGAAAATGTAGAGGGCGCGGTGAGAAAGGCTGCTGAAATTGCTTCCTCGGGTAATTATTTCATGCCTCAGCAGTTTAAAAATCTTAATAATCCCCGGGCTCACTATGAGTTCACAGGGCCTGAAATCTGGAAACAGACCGGAGGTCAGATAGATTTTTTTGTATCAGGCATTGGAAGCGGCGGAACGATTCAGGGAGTAGGGAAGTATTTGAAGGATAGGAATCCTTCGGTAAAGATTATTGCCGTAGAACCTGCAAACAGATCTGCTCTCCTGGGGCACGAGCCGGGGCTTCATCAGATTCAGGGGATTGGTGATGGTTTTATTCCGGATATACTTGACCCTTCTATTATAGATGATATAATAGAAGTAACCGATGATGAGGCTATAAATACTGCCAGAGAACTTGCACGGACTGATTCTCTGCTGGTGGGGACCTCATCGGGAGCCAATATATGGGGTGCCAGAAAAATAATGGAGAAATACCCCAATGCATCTGTTGTTACTATTCTGCCTGACAGAGCAGAGAGATATTTCAGCACAGGGCTGCTGGGGTAGTAAAAATGTCTGCCCTGAAATTTTTAGTATTTAATTTTGCCGCAGAATATAGAGTTATCGGATAATATCAGTTTATCCTAATAAAAAAACGGAGTGTAAAATGTCCATTTCCAGAGAAGAACTCAAACTAATTGCCAGAACAGTTAGAGCCCTTTCAATAGACGGAGTCCAGAAGGCAAATTCCGGACATCCCGGCATGCCCCTTGGGTGTGCAGATATTGCCGCTGTCCTGTGGGGCAGGATAATGAATTACAACAGCGATGATACAGAATGGAAAAATCGCGACAGGTTTGTTCTTTCAGCAGGACACGGATCGATGCTCCTCTATTCCATGCTTCATCTTGCGGGCTATGATGTTACAATGGAAGATTTAAAAACCTTCAGGCAGATGGGAAGCAAGACTCCGGGGCATCCTGAATTCGGTCATACTCCCGGAGTGGAAACCACAACCGGTCCTCTGGGGCAGGGGTTTGCAAATGGAGTGGGCATGGCAATTGCCGAAAAAATGCTCGCTGAGGAATTCAACAGTCCCGGGAAAGAAATAATTGATCACTATATATATGCAATTGCAGGCGACGGATGCATGATGGAGGGGCTTACCTCTGAGGCGGCTTCCCTGGCAGGACATATGGGGCTCGGGAATCTTATATACATCTATGACTCAAACAGAATAACAATAGAGGGTAAGACGGATATTACTTTTTCAGAAGATGTCCGGGGGCGTTTTGAATCCTATGACTGGCAGGTGCTGGAAATAGACGGCCACGACTTCGATGAGATAGAAGGGGCTCTCCTCGAGGCCAGAAAAGAAACGGCAAGGCCTTCTCTGATTATTGCAAAGACTGTAATAGCCAGAGGAAGTGCTTCTCTGGAGGGGAGCGAAAATTCTCACGGGGCTCCATTTGGAGATGATGAGATTCGTGCTACCAAGGAGAAACTCGGATGCGATCCCGATGCCTTCTTTGATGTACCCGATGAAGTCTATGAAATATTTAAAAATGTAAAAAGTAAGAATCTTGAAGTATATAATAAGTGGCAGGAAAAATTTGAATCTGCAATGCAGGGCGGACTGAGAGAAAGATGGGACAGCTTCTTTGCCGCTCCCGATATAGCAAGACTCAGAGCGGAGATGCCTGCCTATGAGACAGGAAAGAGTATTGCCACACGTTCAGCCGGAGGAGCTGTTCTTGAGGCTGTTTACAGGGAGATCCCTTCATTTATCGGCGGATCAGCTGACCTGGGCCCCAGCAATAAGACAACAGTTAAGGGAATCAGCACCAGCGGCAAAGGCAAAATCGGCAGAAGCATTCACTTTGGAGTGCGGGAAAACGCCATGGGTTCAATCCAGAATGGAATAGCTTACTACGGCGGATTTATTTCTTTCTCTGCCACATTCTTTGTCTTCATGGACTATATGAGGCCTGCGGTAAGACTCGCCGCCCTGTCGGGACTTCAGTCTATATATGTATTTACCCATGACTCAATCTTTGTGGGAGAGGACGGCCCTACTCATCAGTCGGTAGAGCATCTTGCTGCTGCCAGAGCTATTCCTAATCTCAAGGTGATAAGACCCTGTGACGGAGAGGAAACCCGTGAAGCCTGGCTTGCTGCTCTTGCCAGAAAGGAAGGACCGACAATACTGGCTCTTTCCAGACAGAATCTTCCTGTGCTTGAAAGGAAGAATCCTGCCGGAGCTTCTGATCTTTTCAGAGGGGCATATATTATTCACGATTATGATAATCCCGATCTGGTTATCCTGTCTTCGGGATCAGAGGTTCATATATGCATTGAGGCTGCTGAAAAGCTTTTCAGTGAAAAAGGCCTTAAGGCCAGAGTGGTCTCCTTCCCCTGCTGGGAACTCTTCGATGAGCAGGATGATGATTACAGAAAATCAGTTCTTGGAACGGGACTTCCCAGGATAGTTGTCGAGGCCGGTCTCAGAATGGGATGGGATAAATATGCCGGTGAGAATTCACTCTTTATCACAGTCGATGAGTTTGGACGTTCTGCTCCCCAGAATGAGCTTGCATCATTTTTCGGTTTCAACTGTGAGAATATAGCAGAAAAGATCTCCGGATTTCTTTCCTGAATATTATACTTCGGGCAGTATCTGATTTTTCAGTACTGCCCTGTTTTACCTCCAGCCCTCACTCCTTCGGTTTTTTATAAATGTAGGTCAATTGTATTACAATAAAATAATAGATTTCGGGGATAGTATAGTATGATTATTTTATTTATACTGAGTATGTGACTGGTATTCTGTGGGTGCCGGTTTTCTGTTTTGTATAGAAAACAGCATTTATGTGCTGTAATTATTGTCTAAATAATTGACTTTAGTTTGAATTTGTATATACTTTGTAGAGATATATGAATTATAGTCTACAGGATAGGTTTCTATAATTGAGAGGAGAAGCATATGGGCGAATCAGGCATCACAGAAATATTCATGAATGAATCCAGGGAAATAATCGGAAGTCTTGAGTCCGATATAGTAACACTTGAAGAAAATAATGAGGATGAGGAAATAATCAACCAGATTTTCAGATGTTTTCATACTTTAAAGGGGAGTTCGGGGATAGCCGGTTTTACCTCAATATATGAATTCACTCATAATCTGGAAAATTTATTCGATAAGGTCCGGTCAGGAGAAATTCCAGTGACCAGTGAAATAATCGATCTTCTTCTTGCCAGTATTGACTGGATAAAGTCAGAGCTCTTCGGAACTGTTTTGAACGGGGATCCCGATGTCGTGAAGTCGGAGCTTATAGGACAGATAAATGAAGTAATGGGCTTCGAACCGGTGAAACAGGTAGAAAAGGATGATGATTTCCTTGATGCTGTTGGAGCATATGAAGGCATTAGTGAAGGATCAAGATATTTTAGAATTCTCGTGAAATTCAGGGATGATATTTTCTGCGATGGCATTGATCCTCTCATGATAATGGAGGATCTCTCCAGTCTTGGAGAGTTTGTAATCAATAATGTAAACAAAAATAGACTTCCCGATTTTGAAGACCTTGATCCGGAGATATGTTATTTTTCCTGGGAGGTTATTCTCAGGACAGAGTATGATGAGAAGAAGGTGAGGGACGTATTTCTTTTCATATACGATGATAATCACGTTGATATAGAGGATGTGACCGATAAGTATCTCAATATTCAGGAAAAGGGATATGTGACAGAGAAAAAGCTTGGAGAGATACTCGTTGAAAGAGGCGTGATAAATGACAAGGATCTCAGCGAAATAGTAAAAATTCAGGACGGCAGAAACGAGAAGATCGGCGACATTATCGTAAAAAAAGGTCTGGCCTCTATTTCTCAGGTTCACGAGGCTCTTCAGGAACAGGAGACTATAAAGAAGAAAATAGAGATAAATACCATCAGAGTAGATTCTGCCAAGCTCGATAATCTTATGAATCTGCTCGGTGAGATCGTTATCGGCCAGGCCTCTCTTCACCGGCTGGCTGATGAGATGGAGGAGGAGAAGGGTCTGGGGCTGAAGAACTCTCTCTACGGTCTCGACAGGGTGACCAGGGAGTTTCAGGAGCAGATCATGTCTATCCGGATGATTCCCATCGGGCCTACCTTTGAGCAGTTTAAGCGTTTTGTCCGGGATACTGCTCAGAATCTGGGGAAGGAGATTAAGCTTAAAATAGACGGAGGGGATACTGAGCTGGATAAGACGGTAATTGAAAAAATCGGAGATCCTCTGAAACATATGATCCGGAATTCCATAGATCACGGTATCGAGTCTGCCGAAGAAAGGAGAAAACAGGGCAAAAGCCCCTACGGCACTGTGACCCTCAAGGCATATCATCAGGAGGGCAATATCTTTATAGATATCATTGATGACGGCAAGGGGATTAATCTTGCCAAAGTGAGGGATAAGGCTGTTTCCCTCGGCATAATAGGTGCTGATGAGGAAGTCTCTAAGGATAAGCTGATATCGTTTCTCTTTCATCCGGGATTCTCCACTGCAGATCAGGTAGGGAATCTATCCGGACGGGGCGTGGGAATGGATGTTGTGAAGACCAACATTGAGGAACTGCGCGGTGCAATTGAAATAAAAACAAGCGATGGAGAGGGAACTCTTTTTCGTATAAAACTCCCTCTTACTCTTGCAATAATAGAAGGAATGCTTATCGGTATTGGAAAATCGGTGTTGATTATTCCGCTTCTCTCTGTTGTTGAGACCATACAGGTCAGGAAAGAGGATTATAAAACAGTCGAAAGCAAGGGGGAGGTCATTCTTGTCCGGGGAGAGTATATTTCTCTGGTGCGGATGAATGAGCTTTTTGGCCTTGATGCTAATTTTACAGAGCCCTGGGAGGCTCTTGTCGTAATCGTCGAAACAGACGGGAAGAGAATGGGGGTCATGATTGATGATCTTATCGGTCAGCAGCAGATAGTGATAAAGAGTATTGATAATTTTATAACAACCAGCAGGTCTATTTCCGGAGCAACTATTCTCGGTGACGGTAGAGTCGCCCTGATTGTAGACATCCATGGTCTGGCTGAAGAAATAAAGAACTGAGGCGGAACAGAATATGAAATTTGACGGCGATGTAAACGTGAAGAATGTAAAAAAATTTTATGAATCATTAAAAGAAGAATTTACAAAGAGTGATGAAATTGTTATAGATTTCTCAGATGTTTTACGAATTGATCTTTCGGCTGCGCAGGTTATCATCGCTGCAGGACGTAAGGCAAAGGAAGTAAATAAGATTGTCAGAATTACAGGCGTTTCCAATGATTTAAAGAAGCTGTTTAAGCTTTCTGGTCTTAAAGTTTAGTATTTTAGATATTTTGGAGGAGTAAATGAGTAAGTATATAATGATTATTGATGATTCACCAACGATCAGGGTAAGTGTTGAAATGGCTCTGAAGGAACTGGGGCATAATATTAAACAGGCTGAGAACGGGCAGGACGCACTTGATAAAATAAATGAAATAACAGGCAGCGGCGGGGAAGTGGCTCTTTGTATTAGTGATATTAATATGCCTGTACTCAATGGTATTGAGTTTATTACAGAATTCAGAAAGCAGGATAAATTCACTCCTGTTGTGGTATTAACGACTGAAGCAGAAAAGGATATGATTCAGAAGGGAAAGAGCGCAGGTGCCTCAGGGTGGATTATAAAACCTTTTCAGGCAGAAGACCTGCTGAACGTTGTTAAGAGGTTTGTAAAATAATATGGAAACCAGGACATTGAAACAGAAGGAAAATATACATCAGCAGATTGTAGAAGAGCGTCAGTACGTAACATTTCTTGTTGCCGGTGAAACCTATGGAGTAACAGTTCTCAAGGTTCAGTCTTTAAATGAGATGTCTGAGATAACCATTGTGCCAAAGACCATATCTTTCGTTGAGGGAGTCATCAACCTGCGCGGTTCAGTGGTTCCTGTAATTAATATGCGGAAGAAATTTAACCTTCCTCCAAAGGAATATGATGCTTTTACTGTAATATTGATTGTTGAAGTTAAGGGACGGCTCATCGGAATGATTGTAGATTCTGTTTCTGATGTGGTGAGTATTCCTGTTTCAGATATACAGAAGAAGATTAAATTTTCTGCGAAGGTGGAAGAGAGCTCTCTTGAGGGAGTCGGTCGAATCGGTGACGATTTGATTATATTGCTCGACGTGGAGACATTTTTTGATACATACAATCTTCAGGAATTATAAAATATTAATGTTGTTCATATGCTGAGAAGCAGCAATAACAGAACCGGAAAGCCTCTATTTATAATATATCCCGGTGAGTATTATGCGACGAACAATGACTGCTATATCTGTACGGTAGTTGGAGCCTGTCTTGCCGTTTCTCTCTATGACAGGGTTTCTAAAATCGGAGGTGTTGTTAATTTTGTAGTTCCCGGATCGTCGGATACAAAGGATATTCATAGTAAGGAAATTTCCCGAATAGGTATTCTTAATATGGAATACCTTATTGGTGATCTTGTTAAAATAGGCGGAGACAGACGCCGGATGTCTGCAAAGATATTTGGAGCAGGTTATACTGAGAATTCACGGCATGGCGGTATCTCTCTGCCTGAAACTAATATTCAGTTTGTAAAGGATTACTTTAGTCTTGAAAAAATTAAGATAGAGAAGAGTGATCTCGGGGGAAATTATAGAAGAAAGATCTATCTGTCGCCCCAATCAGGAATTGTATACAGAAAAATTCTTAAGAATAATGAGGAATTTTCTGAATACGTAGCTCTTGAGCAGGAATATATTCAGAATGAGTTCAGAAATAAGGACAGAGCAGGTTCAATTGTCCTGTTCGATTAGGGTAAATCATGGTGCAGAATTATAATTTGAATGATGAAATCTTTAATGAGCTTAGGGACATTATCTATAAAGAAGCAGGTATAAAGCTTGCTGATGTAAAAAAAATTCTGATGCAGTCCAGGCTTATGAAGAGGCTTCGGGCTCTCAAACTTGATGATTTTGATCAATATCGTGAATATCTTCTTGAAAATTTTGATGATGAAAAAATTAATTTTATCAATGCAATAACTACTAATAAAACAGATTTTTTTAGAGAAAATGATCACTTCATATTTATGAATTCTGTTGTGCTTCCTGAGCTTGAAAAAAAGGGAGAGAGGGAGATTCGAATATGGAGTGCCGGATGTTCTACGGGAGAAGAGCCCTATACCATTGCCATGACTCTTTTTGACTATTATCAGGGTAAGACGAATCGGCCTGACTTTAAAATTCTTGCAACAGATATAGATACACAGGTGATTCAGAAGGGAATTGATGGAGTCTATTCTCTGGATCAGACGGCAGGAGTCGGGCCTGATCAGTTAAAAAGGTATTTCCTGAAGGGCAGCGGGGAAAATTCCGGTTTTTATAAGGCGAAGGATTCTCTCAGGGAAACTGTATCCTTCAGGAGGCTGAATCTTCTTCTGGATGATTATCCTATGAAGAAGCAGTTTGATGTAATTTTCTGCAGGAACGTTATTATATATTTTGACAGGGAGACGCAGGCAAAGCTTTTTGATCGAATGTACAGGTATTTGAAGGATGACGGCTATCTGCTTGTGGGACACTCCGAAAATATCAGCAGTATTACAAATAAATTTCATCTTACGGGAAGAACTATATACAGGAAGGTTTTGTAGAAGATGTATGTAAAGGAAAAACATAAACTGGGGAAAAGTATCAGCATAATTTATCCAGGTGAATACTATGTAACGGATAAGGATGAACTGATCGGGACCCTTCTCGGTTCCTGTGTGTCAGTATGTCTTCACGACAGTGAAAACAAGGTAGGAGGCATGAATCATTTTATGCTGCCCGGAAGAATAAGAGGTTCTGATATTTTGAATGATGATTCTGCAAAATATGGAATTGCTGCAATTAACAGAATCATTGAATTGATGTTAAAAAAAGGAGCCAAAAGGGAGAATCTTACTGCTAAACTTTTTGGCGGAGGAAAGATTCTTAATCTGCCGGTAAACGGCAATCAGAATATGATTCCTGCTGATAATATCAGGGTAGCTAAACTTTTGATGGAACTTGATGATATTCCCATTACTGCTATGGATGTGGGCGCAAATTATACAAGGAAGATTATCTTTGATGCATTTTCAGGCAAGGTATATCTCCGCAAGATTACAAAGAGTGAAGTAACGGATCTTATTGTTACCAGAGATGAGAAATTTTTCAACAGAGGAGAACTTACTTATGGGGCTTGATAAAATTAAAGTTCTGGTGATAGATGATTCAGCGGTAATGAGAAAATTCTTAAGTGACACTATGTCGCTTTCTCCGAAGATAGATGTAGTTGGCACGGCTCTGGATGCAAATATTGCAGCAAGAAAAATAAATTCGCTGAGTCCTGATGTTATTACCCTCGATATAGAAATGCCCGGTGTTGACGGCCTTACTTTTCTGCAGAAGCTGATGATAGCAAACCCTATTCCTGTTATAATGGTCAGCTCGCTGACTACACAAGGGACTTCTCAGGCAATAAAGGCCCTTGAACTTGGTGCAATTGACGTAATTGCAAAACCGGTACTTGATAATCAGTCTATGATAGCTGATTTCTCAAAGGAGCTGGTAGGTAAGGTGATAGGAGCAGCCGGCACAAAGCGTGTAATGAAGAAAAGGCCCCCTGTTAAAATTGATGTTCAGCAGAAGTACTCCGCTGATGTAATCCTTTCAAAAACAGAAAGAGTGAATATGAACAAACCAAGTGAGAAAGTAATAGCAATCGGAGCTTCTACGGGAGGGACAGAGGTGATTGATGAAATTCTTGTCAGCCTGCCCACCGGATGTCCCGGTATAATCATAACTCAGCATATGCCGGAGAAATTTACTGAGGCATTTGCAAACAGAGTAAATGGAAAATCAAAACTCCTTGTCAGGGAGGCGAAAAACGGGGACAGACTGCTCACCGACATGGCTCTGGTTGCTCCCGGAGGAAAGCATATGATTTTGAAATCCGACCGCAACGGCTACTGGGTGGAAATTAACGACGGCCCGCCTGTGAACAGACATAAACCGTCAGTAGATGTGATGTTCAGATCCGTTAGTCAGTATGCAGGTGATTCTGCTGTGGGCATAATCTGTACAGGTATGGGAAATGATGGTGCAGCGGGACTTCTTGAAATGAAGGAGGCCGGAGCCTATACTCTTGCACAGAATGAAGAGTCCTGTGTGGTCTTCGGGATGCCCAAAGAGGCAATTAAGCTGAACGGGGCAAATATGATTACAGATGTAAAAGGTATTATTCAGTATATAAAAAATATAAAATAAAAGACAGGTTCTTAATCCTATCCAGGTCCGCAACTTTTTGCGGATTTTCCTTTATTAAAAAATCGTTGAACTATTTTTCTCCTTCAGATATCGGTGGTGTAATAATAACTATATTTTTAAGAAGAGGTGTATGCTGCTGTGGAAATAAATATCAGACGGATCATTGCAGGTTTATTGTTTATTCTTGTTCTTCCTCTTTATGCCTCAGGCGGCCAGATGGAGGAGGGGAAGAGTCTTAAAGATCAGAAGAAGGAAGTCCGGCTGACTGCACCGAAGGTAATTGAATATCTTCTTCGTAATAACTATGATGTAAAGAGGGCGCTGCTTGACTATAAAAGTACCGGAACAGGGCTTCTCAGGTTCCGCTCGGCATTCGATTACAAACTCTACGGTACCGGAGATTATTCCAGAGCAGAAAATAATAACGGCAACAATCCTACTCTTTCCGCAAAGTCCTACTCAAACATAAACGGCACAGCAGGTATTTCAAATTATATGAGAAGCGGTACAACCATAAGTGCCGGACTATCTGCGTCGAGGCCTCACTATGAACAGGTGACCGGTACCGGAGAGAACTTAAGTCTCTATCAGTCGGGTGTTAATATTTCACTGTCTCAGGAACTCCTGAAAAATTCATTCGGCCTGTCTGACCGGCTCACAGAACAGAAAATTGCAAATACCCGCAGAATGACCAGAGACAGTATCCGCTCAAGACTTGCCGGCTTACTTGCTGATGCGTTAATCGGATACTGGAATATAGCAATTGCCGAGGAGAACCTTAAGACTGCTGAAGTCAGCCTCAAAAGCACAGTCAATATAAGAAATCTTATTATAAGAAAGTCAAGGCTCGGTCTTTCGGAGAAGGAGGAGATTCTGGACTGGAACGGCAAGGTCCTTGAGGCTCAGAGCCGGAGGGAACAGGCAGAGAAACTCCTCTTCGACGCACGTCTTGGTATAATCAGAACTCTTAATCTTGAATCGGGCATTGATCTCATTGTGGGTAAAACTTTTAAGACTACCGCACCTGAAGTGACCTATGAACAGTCGCTGCGGGATGCCTTCCTGAAACGAACTGACTGGAATAATCAGAAGATAGCGATGAAGAATGCCGGTATAGATTACCGGATTTCCTCTAACGGGGAGCTGCCTTCTTTAAAGCTTAAGGCAGGTTACGGGAATAATACCTATGATACTGAGGGCTATGCCGGGACCGTGAGTGAGCTTAATCCGGAATATTCACTGGGATTTGAATTTAATTATCCTTTAAACAGCAGGAGTGCCGAGGCGGACATGAGAGATGCCAGAATAGGCCTCCAAACCCGTCAAATTGAGATGAAGAACCTGGAGAGTGAAATTCGGGATGATGTGCTCTCCAGAGTTAAACAGTGCAGCGTCGACTACAGTGTCTATGTTCGGACCAGCAAAACTAAGGATTATGCGCTCGGATACTATAATCAGGTATACAATAAATTCAGGAGAGGCCGGTACAGCGCACTAGAGCTCAAGGCGGCACTTGATTCATATATTCTCTCAAGACAGGCAGAGCTCAAGAGTCTGGTGGATTACAATATTTCACTGCTGAGACGGGATCTTGCAAGAAATGTAATATTTGACAACTACGGCATCGATATTGATTCCATATTGAAAAGGGTTGAAAACTGATCGCACGGAACCTTAGCATTTAGCTCTGCTCCGTTCATCTCGGTTTTACGCAGTAGATACCGGGAACTCATACCGAAGATTCAGGTGTTTACCTTCCGATAGAAAAGGGTGCTTCAGCCCCATGCTCTGTAGAAATGCAGTAGTAGAACTGACTCTGAGTCTGAAATTATTGTATTGAGGACAGGCGAATTAAATATTTCAATTTCCTTAATTGGCAGTGTGGTTTTAAAGGCATAGGAGATATGGGAATGGAAGAGATTGGGGAGATGTTAATATTCTAGTCCGGAAGAGGTATAGTTCCCGGAGTCTGTCATGCCGGTTTCCCCTTTAGGGAATACCGGCATCTCATACATCCTATTCGGGATATTTATATGCCCTTATTGAGTCATTTATCCCGATTGATACAGTCGTTCCATTTGTTAATGATATGGTATTTGTTGTAAAAGTTATCAGGTAAGTACCGTCACTCTGGTCGACAATTGTTGCATTTAGAGGGTCGGATGTTGATGTATACTCTGTGCCCGCTTTTATTATCTTAATTGTATATGATCCGGCGCGCTTTGATACTGGTGTTGTTATTGAACTGGCTTCCCAGTAGATCTTAGGACTGAAATCGTCGTCTCCGCCGTCGTGCTTGTCGTTTAC
>CAYNFB010000061.1:0-14020 GCA_964396355.1 uncultured Leptospirales bacterium
ACCACGTCGATTACATTGTCGGTCTGGCCAAGAACAAGGTCCTCAAGCGTCGTTTTGATTCTCCCGGGCTGGAGGATGTTCTGCTCCATTTTAGTTTTCTCTGCCGGACAGCAGAGATTTGTGATTATGAAATCTCTTTTTCTGCCTGCTGGCAAGATTATTTTTAAGAAGTGAGATTAAAATTACTCAGGTCCATCTTTACCTGCTGCGGGGTACTAATTAAATGAACTTTGCAAATGGGTTGTGATATTTGAAATATTTTAATAGGTTTTTTAGATAAAATTATTGACTTTTCGGCCATAGTCTTTATTTAACAGTGTGATTGCCTTAATAAATACTGTTTACTCAGGTGCTGTTTTCCGGGTTTGAATGTATTTACTTAAGCAGTCAAAAGAATTTGTCTGTTAGAATATTTCAGGAGTTAGGTGTATGTCACAGGGTACTGTAAAATGGTTTAATGATCAGAAGGGATTCGGTTTTATTACTTCACAGGACGGCAGTGATTATTTCGTACATCACAGCAGCATCCTTGGAGAAGGGTTTAAGACTCTTAAAGAAGGGGCAACTGTCCAGTTTGAAATCGAAGAAGGCGAAAAAGGCCCGAGAGCTGTTCAGGTTTCTGTTATTTAAGTTTTAACTGTATGAATTATTTAAAAAAATCCGGTTTTCATACCGGGTTTTTTTATTGATATATTGAAAAGTTTTTTATTAACTGAATTATGAACTACTACTGCAGCCGGATAAAGTCGCTCTTGAGTAAAAAGAAAATAGTTTTTTCTCTCATCTGTTTTATTTTGATCGCCTCTATGCCTCTTTCCTCTGAATCGGAAGGACGCGGCAGGACCGCCGAAGGCCTGGCTGTTTACGCCGGCATTAAGACTCTCTATAATAAATGGGATCTTGGGCTTTTCGGAAGCAGAAAGTATTATCGGGGCAGGCTCTACAGACATCTGGTTGATGCTATAGGGAAGGATATTGTAACTGATTACGATTACATTCTTCCCATGCCTGATTCACTTATTAAGAAAAGTATTGTATCCGATCTCGGTCACGGCAAGTGGCTTCATATCCACGGCCATCTCAATAAAGATGATGTTAAGAAGCTCATAGGTCAGGGGACTCGGTATGTGCGGGATCTTGAGAGACGCAAGTATCTGTTTTCACTTTCAGGGCGCATTAAGTCTTTTCGGCTTCAGGAGGCTGTGGGGAAGAGGTGGATTCATCTCTATCTTGACAGAGTGGGAATCAGGGCTTCGGCAGAGAAGTAGTTTTTAAAAAAGCAAAGGAGATTATTATGTGCGGAATCGTAGGATATATAGGCAGCAAGAGTGCACCTGAGGTTATTGTGAATTCTCTCAAGAGGCTTGAATATCGGGGATATGATTCCTCTGGGATAGCAGTTAACTGCCGGGGGGATATTGTCATTCAGAAGAAGGCTGGTAAAATATCCGCACTTGAATCTATTCTCGATATGGACGATATCGGATGCTGTACCATCGGCATAGGCCATACACGGTGGGCTACTCACGGTGTCCCGTCTGATGTGAATGCTCATCCTCACTCTGACTGCAGCGGAGATTTGGTCTTCATACATAACGGTATTATTGAAAATTACAAGGATCTTAAGAATGTACTTCTTGAAAGGGGGCATAAATTTCTCAGTGATACCGACTCAGAAGTGGTTGTTCATCTCATAGAACACTATCACAGGGAACTGCCGCTGATAGATTCTGTGTCAGAGGCGCTGAAGAGAGTAGAGGGGACCTATGGAGTGGTAGTTATGTCAAAGAAGGAGCCCGATCTTCTCGTTGTTGCCAGAAAGGGAAGCCCTCTTGTTCTCGGCGTTGGACATGATGAAATGATAATAGCCTCTGATGTGAGCGCCATCATCGAGCACACAAGAGATGTGGTCTACCTTGAGGACGGGGAAATTGCCGAGGTAAGAGCGGGCAGCTATAAAATATATGATCTTAACAAGAATGGAATAACGAAAGAAGTCGAATCTGTGGACTGGGACATTGAGTCCATAGGCAGGCACGGGTACGACCACTTCATGCTTAAAGAAATATTTGAGCAGAGTGAAACAATCAGCAACTCCTTCAGGGGAAGGATTCTCATGGATGAGGCAAATGCCAGACTCGACGGCCTGGGCCTTACCGATGATGACCTCGACGGTATAGAAAGGATCATCTTTATTGCCTGCGGGACATCCTGGCATGCGGGACTTGTGGGAGAATATCTCATTGAAGAGTACGCCCGTATTCCTGTTGAGGTGGAGTATGCCAGTGAATTCAGATATAGAAAACCTGTTTTAAAGAAAGGTGATCTGGTAATAACAATAAGCCAGTCCGGGGAAACTGCAGATACTCTGGCTGCTCTCAGAGAGGCAAAGGCCAAGGGCATCAGGGTACTGGGCATAACCAATGTCGTAGGAAGCACCATTGCCCGTGAATCTGACGGAGGGGCCTATATTCACGCAGGTCCGGAAATAGGAGTAGCCTCGACGAAGGCCTTTACGTCACAGATAACAGTTATAATACTGCTTGCAGTGCTTATTTCCCGAAGAAGAGAAATGTCCTACTCCGAGGCTCTGCCCATATTAACAGATCTTGTGAGGCTGCCGGGAGCAGTGGAGTCCGTACTGGCAGATTGTGAAAAGATTCGCGAAATAGCCGGGGTCTATGCCGGTAAGAGCAACTTCCTCTATCTCGGAAGAGGATTAAATTTTCCTGTGGCCCTTGAAGGAGCCCTTAAACTCAAGGAAATATCCTATATTCACGCGGAGGGCTATCCTGCGGCCGAGATGAAGCACGGCCCTATTGCTCTTATCGATGAGGAAATGCCCGTTGTCTTTATCGCAACGAAGGATGAAATATACAGTAAAATCCTGAGTAATATGGAGGAGGTCCGGGCCCGGAATGGGAAAATAATCGCTATTGCAACAGAAGGCGATACTGAGATTGAAAGTTACGCCGATCACGTGATATACATACCCGATCTGCATCGGGCTGTTCTGCCTGCTCTTGCTGTAATCCCTCTCCAGCTTCTCTCCTATTATGTAGCAGTGCTCAGGGGATGTGATGTGGACCAGCCGAGAAATCTTGCAAAAAGTGTTACTGTTGAGTAGTTTTTTGCTCATCGCTGTATTATATTATTGACAGTTGAAGGGCGGCTGTTGTAGTTTCTTTTTGTTGAGCTATTATTATATAATGAACAGTTGGTGATGAGGTTAAGATGATTGTTATTGAAAGTATAAACCACGTAGGAATCACTGTTTCGGATCTTGAAGAGTCTGTGAAGTTCTATAAAGAGCTTTTTGACTTTGATGTGGTTGAAAATATCAGTAATTCAGGTCAGGCCTTTCTTAAGATGGGAGATATCCTGATCTCTCTTGTCGAGGTAGAGGGTTACAGAAATGGTGATGATTCAAAGAGCTGCATCTCTTTCTTTGTAGATGAAGAGGATTTTGAGGATGCAATTGATGAATTGAATGAAGCGGGAATTGAAATTGTTTATGGTCCGGAAAATATCAGAAACGGTCAGAAGGCGGTTTTTGTAGATCCCGACGGTAATCAGATAGAGATGGCTTACCCCAAATTCGACTGATATTTTAAAAAATTGATTAAGAAACAGGGCACACTCTTTTGAGGGCCCTGTTTTTTTGTGGAATGAATTTTAGCTCTAATCCGATAATATTATAAATAGATTTGTTCGGAGGAGTTATGAGATTAAAAGAGATGTTTTCAAGGGTAAAGATAGTACCTGTCTGCGTCTTTTCAAGTCCGGCAAAGGCGCTGAAGGTTTCTGAACTTCTTCTGCGGTCCGGAGTGGACGTAATTGAGGTCACCCTGAGGACTCATGAGGCATTCAGCTGTGTTGAGGCGATTTCACGGGAGTTTCCCGATGTTCTCGTCGGTGCCGGAACAGTTCTTGACCGGTGGGCACTTGAGAGAGCCGCCGGATCAGGCGCCCAGTTTGCGGTATCTCCATGCTTCGATGAAGAGCTGCTTGACAGAGCCGAAATTATCAACATTCCCTTTGTCCCCGGAGTCTGCACTCCAACTGAGCTCTACAAAGCGGTCAAGAGATGCAGCATTATAAAGGTTTTCCCTGTGGACATTATGGGAGGGGCTGATTATATCAGATCTATTGCAGCTCCTTTTCGTATGCTTGATTTTCATCTCGTGCCGACCGGCGGTGTGAATAACAGTAACTTCAGGAATTACCTGTCCATGGATAAAGTTCTTGCATGCGGAATGACTTATCCTGTTAATGAAAAACTGATAAATGAAGAAAAATTCGATCTCATTGAGAATCGGATCAGAGAAATATACGGAGAAGTATTCTGATTTGAATAAAAATATTTTGTCTGATAAAATAGAAAAGGCCCTGGAGCTTCGTTCGGAGCTGTTTAGTGATGATCTCACCGACTGCTATAGAATATTCAATGCAGGCGGCGACGGACTGGACGGCCTCACCATTGAGTATTATGCGGGCTTCATCCTTGTTCAGTATTTTAACAAATCTGCGGAAAATATTCTGGATCAGATAAAGGCAGCTGTAATATCTGCTGCCGGGAGAATGCCTGTTCCTGTCAGGGGAATACTCCTGAAAAATCGCATGACAGTGAATGGCGATGCTGATTTTGAAGAGTTGAGAAAAAGTGTTGTCATCGAAGGAGATTGTCCTGATGAGGAGATTGTAGTTATTCAAAACGGAATAAAAGCATATGCAGATCTGATGAGGGGACAAAACACCGGGGTTTTCCTGGATATGAGAGAGGTGAGGGGGAGGCTGAAATCATTCTACGCAGAATCGTCTGTTGCTCAGATGCTCAATCTTTTTTCATATACGGGAATGTTTTCTACACACGCATTGTGCAGCGGTGTCTCTGCGTCTGTTAATGTTGATCTTTCCAGGGCAGTTTTAAAAAGAGCGAAAAGGAATTATTCTCTAAACGGTCTTTCTGTTGATGAAAGGGATTTCATCTACGGCGACGCAATTGAATGGATTAAAATTTTTAATAAGAAAAGAAAGAAATTCGATTTTATTATCTTCGATCCTCCTACTTTTGCAAGAAACAAGAAGGGGCAGTTCTCTGTAAAGAGAGATTATGCCGGTGCATTGAATAAACTGGGCTCTCTTGCCGGTGAAGGCTTCGTGCTTACCTCTGTTAATTCATATTCAGTCACAGAGGCGGAATACAGGTCTTTTCATCCTTCGGGCTGGGATTTATTAATGTTCAGCAATGAATCTTCCGACTTTATTAATAAGGGGAACCCCTATCTGAAGGCAGGACTCTGGAAAATTTGATTAACGCCGTTGTGGGCGAGAAAAAATCTTGACACTCTGTATTTTTGTTTTAGATAATAATATATTCTCATATGATTTTTTTGTCAAACAGGCTCTTCCTCAATAATACGCAGAGGTTTTTTATGATATATCTGGCAATTCTATTAATTCTCACAGGTCTGCTTATTGTTCTGATTGCCTTTTTTGTAGAAGTACGCAAAGATACCGGTACAGTCCGCACCGGCGGGTTCCGGAGTGATTTTTCTGTAAAAGAAGAATCCATTCAAAATCAGAGTGATGATGTACTGTTCCCTGAACTTCACGGTACTCAGGGCAAGCTTCATTTTTTGCCTGAACCTCACACTGATTTTTCTGCTGGAGTCTCCGACAGGAGGCATGTTTCTGACCTTGAAGAAGAGGATGTCTTTATCAGCTTTGATGAAGATGATCATGCTTTTCCTGATTTAGGTGAACCCGGACACTATGATCCCATTCCTGATTCTGGCGGTGGCGAATCAGAAAGCCTTTCTGATTATACCGGTGACAGCGGAAGTTCTGCTGTGGCGGTGAAAACTGATAAAGGCCGGATTTCTTCTGTATTATTTGACGATAAATCCAATATAATCGATTATGATTCCGGCTCAGGAGTGATTGATGCAACCCTGGGAGGATATAAGAGAATCAGGAGGATTGGAAGTGGCCTTCTCGGTCTTGATAGTGATGGAATAAATTTTTATATCGATGAAAAACTATACCGATTCGATTTTCACAGTATACACGATCTCTGGAGCGGAAATAATTTTATTGCTCTTCCGCTGAAGGGCTCAGGTTCAGTAAAGCTGTTTCTTTTTGACGGTGAAACGGGTTTTCCCGCAAAGGCCGAAAGTTTTTATTTTGAATATATGAAAGGTTGACTATGTATTACAGATATAGGCCCAGGAAGAAAGACAGAAGATTTCTGAAAACATCAATTATTTTCATTGTGGCTCTATCACTTATTTACGCCGGTTATACAAACAGGCATAAATTGATGTTCTGGAAGATGAATCAGAACCGTATGGTTCATGATATAAAGAAGGCTCAGAATGTTCCTGATAGAGAGAAGAGAATCAAAGCTCTTAATGTTATAATGGAAAATCTTGCTGTATATAAGGCTGAAAATAATCTGGATCCTGAAGCTTTTATCATGTCCGGAAATGTCAACTACCTCCTCGGTGAGGCTGAATGCAGATGCAGTTTTTCGGAATTATACATAAGTAATTCCTTTACTTCTATCCCCGGTAAATCAAAGAAATATTTTTTGTCTGCAGTTAAGGATTTACTGAAGGCCGGATCGCTTCTGGACGGCAAAGGCTGCGGCGTAGAGTCTGTTATGGTTCTCGTTAAATCTATGTTTTATACTGATTATTATAGTCTGCAGGAGATCTCCGGAATTATAGGGGAGTCCGTAAGAAATGAAAATATTACCATGTCTGAAGATGTGAGGTTTGCCTCTGTCGTTTCCATCCTCAGCGGAAATGCCGACCAGGGGCTTGAATTCATGAAGAAAAGCGGGAAGGTCGATGATACAGTTCAGGGTCGAATTCTCTATGCCCGGGCTTTGTCTGACTCGAGGAAGTATACAGAGGCGATAGTGGCATTTAAGAAAATTACCGATTCCAGCAGAGACAGTGCGGTTATTCGCCTGGCTTATCTGAATCTCGGTAAGATTTACTTCAATCAGCATCTGTATAAGGAATCTCTTGAGCAGTTTGAGGGAATTCTGAAGATGGATGAGAGTGACACGGATTCAAAAATATGGCTCGGCAGAAATTATTCAGCCATGGGGTATGGAGATAAGGCAAGAGCAATATGGGCTGAGGTGCTCGCCTCCAACAGAGAGAATGAAGAAGTTCAAAAACTTCTTGGTCTGATGTAGCTTTTTCAGGGTTGAATTTTATTTATCCGTTAAAGGCTTGACAAAAAAAAGATATGTTAAATTAAATAAAAATATTATGTCATATATATAATAATTTATATTTAATTTTTAAACTTCACATCTTGTCCGGACAGCTTTAATTTTCAGTCCGGGTAATTTAAATTTTGAAATAATACAGGGAGATATAAATCATGTTTTCAAATGATATGGGTATTGACCTGGGTACCGCAAACACCCTCGTTCACGTTAAAGGGCAGGGGATTGTACTCAGTGAGCCTTCAGTAGTTGCAGTTCAGACAAGTACCGCCAAGGTTCTGGCCGTGGGCCATGAAGCCAAGAGAATGCTGGGAAGAACTCCCGGTGATATTGTTGCGATAAGACCTATGAAAGATGGTGTTATTGCGGACTTTGAAACAACCGAGAAAATGATACGATACTTCATCACCAAGGTTCATAAGAGAAAAACTCTTGTGCGCCCTCGAATTGTAATAGGAGTTCCTTCCGGTATTACTGAGGTCGAGAAGAGGGCTGTCCGTGAATCGGCAGAACAGGCCGGAGCCAGGGAAATTTTCCTAATAGAGGAGGCTCTTGCTGCTGCCATAGGAGCTAATATACCGATCCATGAGCCTGCAGGCCACATGATTGTCGATATAGGAGGAGGAACTACGGAAATCGCTGTAATTTCTCTGGGCGGTATGGTTATTGCTGATTCTTTGAGAATAGCCGGTGATGAATTTGATGATGCCATAATAAAGTATATGAAGACTCAGTATAATCTCGTAATTGGTGAGAGAATGGCCGAAGAGGTTAAATTCAGGCTGGGAAATGTCTTTCCCGAGAAGAAGGTCGAGACAATGGATCTAAAGGGCCGGGATGCTATCTCCGGGCTTCCAAGAACTCTGGAAATAGATTCGGTTGAAATTCGCAAGTCCCTCAAAGAACCGGTTGAACAGATTCTTGAAGGCGTGAAGCATGTACTGGAAAAAACTCCTCCTGAACTCGCTGCAGATATTGTAGAGAGGGGGATTGTACTGACCGGAGGAGGCTCTGTTCTTAAAGGTCTTGATAAATAAATAA
This sequence comes from uncultured Leptospirales bacterium, assembly GCA_964396355.1. Lineage (GTDB taxonomy): Bacteria > Spirochaetota > UBA4802 > UBA4802 > UBA5550 > CAYNFB01. The sequence goes on from CAYNFB010000061.1 coordinate 8,288, forward strand.
GTAAGGAGACCGGAGTTCCGGTAATTCTTGCAGAGAACCCTCTCACATGCGTTGTTCTCGGAGCAGGTAAATTTCTTGAAGAGATCAAGAATCTTTACAGAGCAAATCTCAAGTAATATTCTGTGGAATTTTTCGGCAGACATAGATCAATAGTCGCATTTATATTCGGAAGCCTGTTCTGTATAATCTCACTGTCTGTACAGAGCAGCACGTTCACTCTCTCTGTCGAGGGTGTACTCAGCGCCGTTGTGATGCCCTTTCAAAAGGGATATGATGCAGTTCAGGAAGGTGCGAGCCGGTTCTGGGCAGGCTTTTCCGAACTGGGTAATGTGAGAGAAGAGCTGAACAGGTCAAGGGCGAAGCTGCAGAATTATGAGGCTCTGGCTGAGGACTTTTCTGAAATACGAAGAGAGAACGACAGGCTGAGAAAACTCATTGGCCTCAGGGAAAAAATCAGATATGATTCTATAACGGCCTCTATTATTTCCAAGGATCCGGATAACTGGTTCAGGACTATAATTATTAACAGGGGTGAAAACGACGGAATACAGGTGAATATGCCTGTTGTCGCTTTTCAGGGGGATTTCAAGGCAGTTGTCGGCAAGGTTATCGAGGTAAGGGGTTCTGTTTCCAGAATACTGCCTGTTATATCTCCCGATATGAAGATGGGAGTTAAATTCAGGCAGGACAGGTTTCCCGGTCTGCTGTCGGGCTACTCCTATAATTCAAGTCTCTGCGTTATCAACTATATAACAAGGGCTGCACATGTCAAACTTGGAAATATTATCATCACATCGGGACAGGCAGGCGTATTCCCTCCCGGTCTTCTCGTAGGTACTGTGGTTAAATCCGAGCTTCTTGAAGCGAGTTCCTATAGAAGGGCTATTGTTAAGCCGATGATTGACTATAATCTTCTTGAAGAGGTTTTCATTATCAAGAAGAAACCGGATAAGGATCTATACGATTTGTTTGAGGAAATGCAATGATCTATCCATATATTTTAACAGCTGCGCTCATGGTTGCGTCTCTGATTATTCAGGGCCACTCCTCTTTTGATGCAATAAGAATTGCCGGTGTAAAACCCGATCTGGTATTTATTATAATCGTATATATGGGCTACAGTTTCGGTTCATTTTATGGAGAGGTTACCGGCTTTGTCGGCGGGCTTTTTCACGACGCTGTTTCTAATTCGCCTCTGGGGCTTCTGACTTTTCCCAAACTCGCTGTGGGGTTTCTCGCTGGTATGATTGGCCGGTCTGTGGTGAAAAGCAATATTCTGACAATTATATTGATGATTTTTATTGCGTCAGTTATCAAGGGAGTGGTTACTCTCTTCATGAGCTATATTTTTTATAACGCCATGATTTCCAGTATAATCAGTGTCATTCTTCCCGAGTCTTTTTACAATGCTATACTCGCACCGCCGCTTTTCTTTATATTTGACAAAATATTTCAGAAGGAACTCGAGAGGGAGGGGTACCTCTAGATGGCCCAGACTTCCCTGAAAAACAGGATGCTGGAAGCCTTTAGAACAAGAGTATTTCTTTTTACAGCAGCGGCTTCTTTCGGATTTTTCGTTTTATTTCTACAGCTTATAAATCTGCAGATAATCCATGGTGAGGAATATTCTCTTAAGGCCAGGATGAATATGGAGAATAATATTCCTATCCCTGCATCCAGGGGTGAGTTATATGACCGGCATTTCAAAAAAGGTGTTTCCGGTGCTGTTCTTGTGTCAAACCGTCCGTCATTCAACCTTACACTCATTCCGGAAACCTTTGAATCAAAGGATCAGATGCGCACTGTGCTGGATCGCCTGTCAGAGCTTGTCGACATCGATGTCAAAAAGATGATGTCTGATATAAAAAAGGACAATCCCTGGGAAAGGGTTGTTATAAAGGATGATGTTGATTTTGAAATTATTGTGAAGGTGGCCTCTCACAGACATATGTTTCCTAATATCAGCTGGGAAGATGCTCCTGTGAGAGTCTATAATTACGGAGATCTTTTCGCTCATTCTATCGGTTATATTGGTAGTATAACTAAAAAGGAATATAAGAAGCTGAAAGGCAGCGGTTACAGATATTATCAGACTATTGGTAAATCAGGCATTGAGAAGGCCTATGACAGCCAGCTGCGGGGCAGTGACGGTTCTATACGACGTATAGTTGATGTGAAGAACAGGACCGAAGGTGAAGAAATCGGGCGTAATCCTGTTTCAGGCAATAATGTAGTCCTTACACTGGACTATCAGGTACAGCAGGCTGCTGATGATGCCCTTGGAGCGAACAGAGGGGCAGTCGTAGTAATCAAACCGGCAACGGGTGAGGTGATAGCACTGGTGAGCAAACCCGGTTTTGACCCTAATGAAATTATTTCAAAGGATAATTCAAGAATAATCAACGCACTCTATAAGGATAAGAAGAAGCCCTTTTTAAACAGGGCCATACAGTCGAAATACCCTCCGGCATCGACATTCAAACTCGTTACTTCTATTGCCGCACTTGAAACAGAAAAATCATATGCCGATAAACGGTATTACTGCTCGGGAAAATATACTCTTAAAGGCTACAGGGACAGGGATTTCTACTGTTTCAGGGCCCATGGTTCACTTGATCTGTATCACGCTATAGCAAAATCCTGCAGTGTCTACTTCTATAATCTGGGATACAAGGTCGGCCCGACAATGATAATGAAGTATGCCGGATATCTGGGGCTTGGAGAAAAGACAGGCATTGATCTTCCCGGTGAAATATCCGGCTTTGTTCCGTCTCAGAAGTGGAAATTAAAGACATTCGGACAGCCCTGGTTTGACGGCGACACAATAAATCTTGCAATAGGTCAGGGCTTCCTGGGAGTTACTCCCATTGGTCTTGCAAACATGCTCTGCGGTGTGGTCAATAATGGTATTGTATATAAGCCTCATCTTGTGAAGGAGGTGTATTCACCCTCCAACAGGAATATCGTCAGTGTAACACAGAAGGAAATGCTCAGAGAAATACCGCTTTCTCCCGTGACGCTCAGGACAGTAAAGCAGGGAATGAGATACAGTGTTACCGGCGGAACATCTGCAAGACTTAATTATCTTAAAGCGAAAATCTGCGGTAAGACCGGAACTGCCCAGACTACATCAAAGAGGATGGAAAACCGGACTCAGCATGCCTGGTTTCTCGGCTTTGCGCCCTTTGACGGACCGAGAGAAAATGCTGTAGTTGTCGCAGTATTCATTGAATACGGTCAATGGGGAGCTGTAGCTGCAGTTCCTGTTGCCGAAAAGGTCTTCGCCCGGCTGATTGATCAGGGCTATTTCAAGGAAAGTAAATAACAGGAACTGCGATGTTTAACAGAGATTCAATAGGGAAAATGGATATAGTGCTCATCGGAGCCGTTATTCTCACGGTTGCATTCGGCGTGCTGATGATATACAGTGCCGGGTTTGATCCTATAGATAAATTGAACAGCGGTCTTTATAAGAAGCAGATATTCTGGTTTATCATAGGTCTGGTTTTTCTGATTTTACTCTCTGTGGTTGATTACAGGCAGATCGGCGACTATGCTCTGTATATATACGGATTTCTTATTGTTATTCTGCTTATAACGACTTTTTTCGGAAGACCTATCAGGGGCACCAGCGCCTGGCTCAGTTTTGGATATTTTTCTATTCAGCCTTCTGAATTTATGAAGCTTGGCGTGGTCATAGTTCTGGCCAAGTATCTTGAGCTTCGGGACAGGGATATTAAGAATTTCAGAGAGCTTCTTGTTCCCTCTCTTTTAACTTTCGTTCCTGTAATTATAATTCTTAAACAGCCTGATTTTGGTACTGCAGCAATATTTATTCCGCTGCTCTTTACTATGCTTTTCGTCGGCGGTGCAGATGTATCGCACCTTATCTCTATCATACTTATTGCGGTCATTGCCATTGTTTTTCCCATGATTCTCACATACAGGGAATGGGCAGGATACAAAAGCAGCAATCTCCTCATCGATTTTTTCGTCAATGTGGATGTTCTCTTTACAGTGTCGGGAATTCTGCTTGCTATTGCTGTTGCCGCCTTTGTTATTCATTTTTTCGTGCCCAAGGCATTTCTCCGGAAGATTTATATTCCGGGAAGCGTAATTTCTCTCGGTCTGCTTTTTTCTGTTGTTATACAGAACCTCTTCAAGGTTTATCAGAAGAAGCGAATTCTGGTATTTCTTAACCCTGATCTCGATCCGCACGGTTCGGGATATAATATTATTCAGTCCAAGGTCGCTATCGGCTCTGGAGGTCTTCTTGGTAAAGGATTTATTAACGGGACACAATCCCAGCTTGGATTTCTTCCGGAGAAAACATCTGATTTTATCTTCGCAGTTGTGGCTGAAGAGTTTGGTTTTTTCGGATCACTCGTTCTCCTCGGTCTCCTTGGTTTAATAGTTTTCAGAGGAATTCAGATATCACTTGAGACAACTGATAAATTCGGCGCACTTCTTGCAGTTGGAATTACTACAATCTTTTTCTTTCATATTTTGATCAATATCGGCATGGTAATTGGTATTATGCCCGTTACAGGACTTCCTCTATGTTTCGTCTCCTACGGCGGTTCGAATCTCTTCATGGCTATGATGGGAATTGGTATTCTCAATAATGTGAGCATGAACAGATCCTCCTATTAGACTCTTTTATTGGAGACTTTGGGCCGGGTTTGACTTCCGGTATATAATCACTCTTTTCTAATCCAGCATCTTTTTTATTAAATTTAGATTCAGTAAAGTCATGATCTTCTCGATATATAAAATATAGAAGAGCCCTGAAAATATTGAGGTGCATGATGCTGGAACAGCTTAAATTTCAAAACAATGATATTCCCTTTCCCGCAGGTCCTGTTAAGCAGGAAGAAGCCCGGGTAAATACTGGTGCTGATTTTTTATCTATGATAAAGGATAGCATGTACAATTCTGAAAAATCTCCCTCTTCTGTGAGGGAAGACAATAACAGAGCTCAGCGGAATGAACGGGCTGAATCTGAGGATAGTGCTTCTGTCCGTAAAGAAGAAAGCAGGTATGAAGAGACGAAATTGTCCAGAGAAGAAAATCCTGTCAAAGAATCCGGCGGGATTAATGATGAAAATGATGTAAAGACAGAAGCGAAAGAGGCTGTTCACCTTAAAGATAAACAAAATGATGAAAATACTGATCAGGACTGGAAGAAAATCGAAGAGGAGCTTCTCGATAATGATCTTATTGTATCTCTTCTCGGGAAAGACGGCATAAAAGAACTTGTAAATGCCATGAAGTCTTTATCGGGGAAAGAAGGTAAATCTCCTTCTGATTCAGCAGGTCTTGAAACTCTGCTGGCGAAGCTTGAGGGGCTCTCTGCTGAAAAAATGGAAGAGCTTCCAGGATTCAGTGAACTGAGTGATGAAAAGAAGGAAGATTTCAAAAAAGTATTCTCAGAACTTAAGAATCTGCTGCAAAAGGGAAGCCGGAAACAGGCACTGGCTCTCACTGACAGCGGCCAGGGCGCTGCTGCTAAAATCTCCACCAAAGATCTTCAAAAATTTGCAGATAATCTGCTTTCTCTGGCTGATGTAAAGAAGGGAAGGCATGGCCGTAATAATGAAAAAAAGAATGCATCTGTATCTGAAAAAAACAGCAATACTTTAGCCGGGGAGCTGCCGGTTCTGAATAAAGTGACAATTTCATCTGATTTGAAACGGGATTCGTCCATGAATAACGGCTCGGAAAATAAAGAAT
>CAYNFB010000062.1:0-14003 GCA_964396355.1 uncultured Leptospirales bacterium
CAAGACCGGCATCCCGGGGCGGGTCCTCTCCAAAAGCTTTCCTGTAGTCTGCAAGCACATCTGCTTTCTCTGTAATCCAGTTACCGGTGAGTGTCTTTCCTTCCTGCATAATTATCATTTTCGCCCTGCCGGTATAGGCGCTGGTTATTATCCGAGATTTATGTTTTCTGTTTGCCCAGATATAGTTCAGGGAACTATGGGGAGGGTATTCTCCGTATATCAGTTTTGCTGCATTGTACCTGGCTTTTTCAATGATGCCTGCCTTTTCAGGATTGTACCTGAATACAACGTAAATTCTCATGGGGTAGTCATCTCCGCTCTTTGTGCCGGCATTGCCTTTTCTGTATACGTTATCTACTTTCCACCTCCATCTTATAACAGGATAGTCATAAACATTAAATGAATTTTTGTATATCAGGCCGGATGCAGAAGATGAGGATTCCGCCTTCAGTACGGATTTTCCATTTTCTTTAATCACGCTGTATCTGCTGTGATTCTTTATCTTGGGAAATGTCAGAGGCTTCCACATTTTAAGCGAATCGAAATTATCTCTTATGAAAACTGATCGTCCATAGATTGCGGTGAATATTAGTACTATTATGACAGGCAGTATTGTCCTCTTCATTGTCTTCCCCTGTAATAGAGACTGTGCAGAATATGCGTGTCGGCTCCTGTGAGGTATCTGAACTGAATATACCAGTTCAGCAGAGTAGTGCGAATAATTCCATGTTCCTCCCATCTCCTTGGAGATGTGTATACTTCGCTTTTAAGAAGTTTTATGCTGTGTCTGCATGATTTTATTTTTCTCATCAGATCTATATCCTCCATAAGCGGAATGGAGCTGAAGCCGCCTATTTCATCAAAGATTTCTTTCCTTATAAAAATCGCCTGATCACCATAGGGAATTGACGTCAGGGATGTCCTTATCTGAACTGCCTTCTCAATGAATCTGTAGCGGATTTTCCTGCTGTTTATTCCCAGTCTGAAGGCCCCGGCGGCATAATTATTTACCGACGCGGATTCTGATATTTTGTAAAATGCATCTTCGGGCAGCACTGTGTCGGCGTGGAGAAAGACAAGTATTGTACCGGACGCTGTTTCGGCACCTCTATTCATCTGACCTGCCCGGCCTGCGGGTGCTGATGCTGTTATAATACGCTCATCATCAATTTCTATGACTGTAGAGGAGGACGGGGAACCGTCGATAACAATGATTTCAACAGGAACCGGGCTATCCATCTTAAGTATGTTTGAAAGAAATCCGCTGATATTCCCCTCCTCATAAACCGGGATAATCAGTGAAATTTTTTCGGCCTTATTACCTGTTGTGTAATCGTGATCTGTCATCAAACGGGTCTGTCTCCTCTGCTGTCCGGTAGTTTTAATATAATAGAATTAATATCTAAGTCAAGACCTGCATATTAAGCCCCGTTCCATTCATGGTTGAGTGTTTCCGAATCGCTTCATAAATTTCCTGTCGATCAGATCTTTTATCTGAAAGGCTATTCTGCCTGAAAACAGGAACGGGGGCCTGAAGAGTATTCCTCTTTTGAATCCTGTGTTCAGTATTTTCAAATACTCCATTTGAGGTGTAAATGCAGATAATTCTTCACCTTTAAGAAAGGACAATGTGTTATTCAATATAATACCGTTTTGTCTTACTGCATAGACTCCTGCCTTCCGGAGGGGGCTGTCTTTAAAATAAATACAGTCTCCTGTACCGAATATCTCAGGATAATCAGGAGACTGAAGATATTTGTTTACCATGAGTGAACCGTCTGTGTGAACATACAGGCCGGAGTCTCTGAATACGGTTGATGGTGATATTCCTGTTGCATTTATAGAAATATCAGATTTTATTATACTGCCGTCCTTAAGCCTTATGAGGCCTTGTTCAGCTGATTCTATTTCTGAATTTTCAATAACTCTTATATTATTGCCTGAAAGTTCCCGCAGAATTTTTTTTCTAAGACGCCCGTCAGATCCTGTCAGGAATGATGATGACTGTATGATAACGATGTCGGCATCGGAGCCGTTTTTTCGGGAGAGATCCTTCACGCTGCAGGCGCATTCGATTCCGGCAAATCCTCCGCCCATTACTGTGCATTTGAAGGGAAGCTCTTTGAAATTATTTTCTATATATTCACGTATTTTGACCATATTCTCGATGGGTTTAACATCGAAAATTCCATTCTCAGCATTAGTCATGGGAATGCGCATTCTGCTGCCTGTGTTAAATGAAACAGCATCATAGGGAATATCTATTTCTCCTTCAGTTTTCACTGTTCTGCTGCGGGGATTAATATATTTAACCGAATCAGTTATAAACAGCGCACCTGATCTTTCTGTCATCTCTTTAACATCGAATCTGCACTGCTCAGGTTCATAAATGCCCGAAATCAGACCGGGGCCCATTCCCGAGTAGTAGTGGAACCTGTCGGGGCTGATTACTGTCACTTCAAATCCGGAACTTATCAGATCTCCCAGTCTTTGAAGAAAGAGCAGATGACCGTGTCCGGCGCCTGCCAGTACTATTTTATCTGACATATTTTATTCCTTTTTATATAATATACAGAATTATTGTATGTCATCACCGGAAAGTAAATATTTTTATTTAAAACTTTGAATAAAAATTCACCTTATTGCTTTATATTGATTCTTCCGGGGCTGGTCCATGTTCTGTTTAAAAAAAATACTTGATATTGGGACACATCGTGGTCAATAGGATAAATCTGAACATTCCCATTGCAATATACTGCGTGGCACAGGAGACAACATGGAAGATAAAATCCTTCATATAAAACACTTAATAGATGAGTTTGATCTTGAAATTTTTGCCGAATATGAGAGAGTCTACAGGGATTACGGCATACAGCCCGGTCTTGCTGCAGTTCTCACATCTGATGACAGCGGGTCTGTCTCATACATGAAGGGGATAAAGAATTTCTGTGTCCTCCACGGTGTCTCATTTCATGAAAGAAGAGCATTTGATTCAGGGACACTTCTTGAAACAATCGAAGAGCTGAATAATGATGATTCAGTCCATGGTATAATGATAATGTATCCCACACCATTTGATGAGAAGGATACATTCTACATGAACCGTGTAGCAACAGAGAAAGATGTTGAAGGCCTTGCCGTTGAGCATCTGGGTTATCTGATGCAGTTTGAAAAATTTCGCGATCTGGCCCGTTTGCGAAAACTGGTTATACCTCCAACAGCAAAGGGCATTCTCTATATACTGAAGAGGTATGCCGCAATATATGAAGCACATCAATCGCAGGAAGGGAGCTATCCTGACGGTCTCGCACATAATCCCTTCAGTCTTGAAGGCAAGAGAATAACTGTTGTCAATGATTCTCTTGCCGTGGGCCGGTCTCTGGCTTTGATGTTTCTCAATGAAAATTCCTCTGTCCAGGTATGTCACAGGTTTACCCCCTTTGAAGACGTGAAGAGGTTTACCTCCATGTCGGATATAATAGTCTCTGCAGTTCCGTCTGCAGAATTTATAATACCGGCAGATTCGGTGAGAGAAGGGGCCGTATGCATCGACATATCCTTTGAAGGAAACTTTTCATACCCCGGAATATTTGAAAAGGCCTACAAAATAGCCCCCATGTGGAGGATGATGGAGAAGGGTGACCGGATTAATGATATGACACTCCATCGGCTTATCTCAAATCTCTACTATCTGGTTAATTCGAAGCTCCCCGATGAAGTTCTTTCAAAGCTCCCCGGCTGATATTAAATTTTTAGACAACTATATCTTTTCAATAGGATATAAAGAATCGGAATAAAATTAATTTTTCCGCCTGAAGCTCTTTATCTTGACAAAAAAAGTGACAATTGTACTATAGATATATATATAGTACAATTTAATTTGTCCGGGTAGTCTTCTATGGAAACTGTAATATCAAGATCATCTCATCTCTCTGATCAGGTACAGAAAGGGGAAGTTGTAAAGCTGTCATTTTACTATAACAGCAGCCGCATAAATAAGTTTGTAAACTCAATCTTCTCAAAAATTCTCTCACACAGCGATTTGAATTATCTTCAGGGCATAATTGAAACAATTCTCAGAGAAATGATTGTAAATGCAGTAAAGGCGAACTATAAGAGGGTCTTTTTCAAGAAAAGCAATCTGGATATAAATAACTCTGCTCACTACGATCAGGGGATGGAACATTTTAAATCCCATATGACCGGCAGTGATGCAAATATTTACGATGATTTGAAGTCGAGCGGACTGAAGGTTGAGCTTTTTGTAAAGAAAAACAGTAATGAACTTCAGATTATTGTGAGAAATAATTCTTCGCTTCTGCCCTATGAGGAGGAGAGGATCCGCATGCGTATTGACAGAGCATGTGAGTACAATGATTTTTCAGAAATATATATGGATATTTCTGATGATCAGGAGGGGGAAGGGCTGGGCATTCCTCTTACAATCCTTTTTCTCCGGAATTCCGGTATTGGTACTGATTCTTTTTCTATTCAATCCAAAGGGAGTTATACTGATTCTGTGCTGAATATTCCTCTCAAACTTCAGTCTCAGGAGATAACAACTTCCATTCAGGAGCAGATAATCATGGATGTTGATGATCTGCCTGCATTACCGGATCATATAGCTGAACTGCAGACACTCTGCAGAAAAAAAGATGTTTCAATAAAAGAACTTGCCTCGGGAGTAGCGGCTGATCCTTCCCTTGCAGCTTTAGTACTGCGTCTTGCAAATTCGGCCGGATTTGTTACCCTGAGAAGAATAGACAGTCTCGATGACGGTATAAAAGTTATTGGGCTGAGGAACCTTCATTCCATACTGGTCGCCTCTGCCGCACGTTCAATAATGGACGATAGATTTTCATCATTCAAATCTGTGTGGAATCACTGCAACAAGACTGCGGCATATGCAAGAGCGATTGCATTTGAGATAAATATTAAAAAAGAACTGGAAAAGGTCTTTCTCGCCGGTCTGCTCCATGATCTCGGGAAAATAGTTCTCCTCTCTGCTAACTCAGAACTTACGGAACATATTGAAGAGGTTTCTGTCAAAAGAGAGATGAAAACTTCAACCGTTCTTGAAGAAGTTTCAATAGGAATCAGCCATTCTTCAATAGGCCGGATGATCGCAGAAAAGTGGAATTTCCCGGAATACCTTGTTGAAACAATTTCCCTGCATCACTCTCCTCTGGAATCATCTGATGAAGTCAGAGACATTGTCTTTGTCACCTATCTTGCAAATGTGCTTTGTCTGATTGAGGAAAATAAGTTTGATTATTTCTATATTGAAGATGAAGTCCTTAAGCGTATGGGCATATCCGATCAGAAGGCTTTTGTAAAATTTCATGATAAAATCAGAAATTCATTTCATTCTTCTGAAAAGTCAGTCCTGTAAATTCTAAGATTCTTATTCTTTCACTACAATGTTACTAGAGAGTTTTTTTATTCTGAAGTCTTCGTGATTAGAGTATAATCGGGTTTTTTTTATTTTTTTTCTACAGCTTTTGAAAAAATGGTGACAAAAGATTGTTTTATAAACCTGCATATTTATAGTTTTTTGTTATTATAATATTAATTCTATAAATAAAATAAAGCGGGTGCCATGAAAAAAGCAGTGTTTGCATTTATCTTTTTTCTTCTTCTGTCTCTTCCTGCCCTGGCAGACAGACCTAAAGTACTCGTGCTTCATTCATACCATGAAGGTATGGACTGGACAGATAATGTTAACCGGGGAATTCAGGATTTTTATAAGGATAAATTTGCAGAGGTATTCTATGAATACATGGATACCAAGAGAAATGCGGGCAGTGAATATCTGGGAAAACTTGCTGATTTGTACCGGTCAAAATTCAGATCTGTTAATTTCAGCGCTATAATAATCTGTGATAATAATGCTCTTTCTTTTTTCCGTAAAAACCGGATCGAATATTATAAAGATGTTCCTGCTGTGTTCTGCGGTATAAATAATTACAGTCCTTCTCTTATTGAGGGTATTTCTAATATTACAGGAGTTAGTGAAAATACAGATTTTGACAGTACCGTAAAACTGATGTTAAAACTGCATCGGGGTGTTAAAAAAATCTATATTATAAATGATGACAAGACAACCACCGGCCTGGCTAACCGGAAGCTTCTAAAACCTGTTGTTTCAAAGTACAGCGACAGAGTTTTATTTGAGTATATAGAAGATCTGCCCCTGGAAAAAATCAATCAAAAAGTTGTTTCATTGAGGCAGGACTCTCTGATTTTTCTTGTAACATACAGCAAGGATTCAACCGGAAGGTATATCTCTTTCAGGGAAATGATTGAAGATCTTTCAAGTGTCTCACCGGTTCCTGTTTACAGTACATGGCAGTTTTACATGGGGCATGGTCTGACTGGAGGAGTGATTACATCAGGTTTTGAACACGGACATACTGCGGCTGCCCTGGCCTGGAAGCTGGTTCACGGAGCTTCTGCCTCCGATATACCCGTTGTAGAAAAAAATCCGGTTAAATATATTTTTGACTACAGAATGCTTACACGCTTTGATATTGATCTCAGTGATCTTCCTGAAGGGGCAGAAATAATAAACCGTCCTCCCTCCCTGTGGACTCAATATAAAATGGTTCTCCTTGTCGCTGTTATAGTACTGTTTCTGTTTGTTGTTATACTTATTATACGGATAATGTTTGATGCTCATACAAGGAGTGTACTGAAGAGCCAGAATCTTCTTCTCGATGGCAGGGTGAAAGAAAGAACAGAAAAGCTTGAAAAAGCAAAGAGAGACAGGGACAGGCTGCTTAGCATAATCGGCCATGATCTGCGGAGTCCTATGGCCAATATTATATCTCTCTGCAGAATTTTTAATGAATCATTTGGCTTGATGGATGATGATAAAAAGAAAGAACTTATTGCTATTCTACAGTCAAGAGTTGAACCTACCATGGAGCTTCTTGATAATCTTCTTAACTGGACTCAGAATCAGGTCTCGGGGCTTGTTCCCCATTATGAATATATTCATATTGCCGGAATAGTGGAAAAAGTACGTTTATTTATGGCCTCGCGGATCAGTGATAAGGAAATTGAATTCTATTCATACGTCGATGAGTCTCTACACTGCTACGCTGACAGGGACATGATCGAAACAGTGATCAGGAATCTTGTCAGCAACAGTATAAAGTTTACCCGGAAGAATGGAATAATTACGGTGTCCTCTATAGTTGAGGGAAGCATGGTGAGACTTTCAGTTGCAGATACGGGCACCGGATTTTCCAATGATACTCTTAAAGATTTTGAAAACGAAGAGCTGGCCAAAAGTTCATATGGAACCATGCAGGAGAAGGGCACAGGAATAGGGCTCTCTCTGTGCCGTGAAATGCTGCATTATCATCAAAGCTCTATGACCTTTAAGAGCTCTCCTGAAAGCGGATCAGAGGTTTCATTCTATCTTCCCGTCAAAAAGCCCGATCTCCGGTAAAGCACTGATTCCGGTTAAGGATTAGTCTTCATGGTCTCCGGTGTTTTTCTGTGTATGACTCTTCCTGTTGCCTGACAGGACGGGGTGACTGTTACTTCGCATATCTGAACGTGTTCGGGGACAGATGCTGAATATACAGCTATGTCTGCAACGTCCTCAGCTGAGAGCGGCTTCATCCCTTCATAGACTCGTGAGGCGCTGTTGATGTTGTCTTTGAATCTTACTTTACTGAAATTTGTCTCGGTCATACCCGGCTGTATATTTGTTACCCTGAGGGGCTGATCAACTACATCCATTCTCAGTCCGTCACTTATAAATTTTACAGCAGACTTGGTCGCACAGTATACAGCACCTCGGGGATATGCGGAAATGCCGGCTGTTGATCCGATGTTAATGATGTGACCATAGCCCCGGTCAATCATACCGGGTACTATATTTCTCGTCAGATAAAGGAGTCCCTTTATGTTCGTGTCTATCATTCTTTCCCAGTCATCTACGTCTCCTTCATGGAACTTCTCCAGTCCAAGAGCCAGCCCCGCATTATTTATCAGTACGTCTATTGATTTCCATTCATCGGGCAGAGTCTGAATTACCTCTGCTGAAGCTTCACGATCTGTAACATCCAGCTGAAGCGGGAGAACATTCGTACCGTATCTGATTTTAATTTTATCGGCTCTTTCTTTTATTGCATTGATATTGCGGGAGCAGATTATTAAACGTGAACCGCAGGCAGCGAATCCCTCTGCGCAAGCGCTGCCTATGCCGCTGCTTGCACCGCTGATGAATACTATCCTATCTTTAAGCATACAATAACTCCTGTATCAATTTTTTATATGGCTTTCAAAAAAAATTGTCCTGCCGGTATAGAAAAGCTGCGTTTTTTAATGAATTATAATTTCTATTTGTAGTTATCATACCTCAGGAAGTCCTTCATATCTCTCCTGTATCCTCTTTTGGTCAGCACCATATTCTCCGAGGGGTAGCCCACTGCAACGAGCATGGGAACGATCATATCACCGGGAATTGAAAATTCCTTTTTCAGCATTTCCTGATCAAATCCGTCCATGGGGTGACTTGCAAGACCGAGCCCCTTTGCAGCAATCATGAGCGACATGGCAAAGAGCGATGCATTTTTTACGGCGAAGAGCTTTCTTTCAAGACTGTCTGCTTTGCCGTATAATTTTAAGGGGAGTTCTTTCCTGCTTTCAACCTCCTCCTCATTTATTAAACCTGAATCGACCTGATACTTCAGTACTGCTTCTATATTCTGTTCAACAGCTCCCGGGTTTGCTATTATGATGAATATAACCGATGCCTCTTCAGCCTTGGGCTGATTAAATGCGCATTTTTTCAGAACACTCTTTCTCTTCGGATTCTCTACTGCAATAATTTCCCATGGCTGGAGATTGTATGATGAGGGGGACAGGGCAGCAAGTTCGATCAGATCGGAGATGAGCCATTTTTTAACTTCTTTTGTTTTGTCGAAAAAGTTGATTGACCTTCTGTTCTTTATAGCTTCAATTACATTCATCGTTCGTCTCCTTTGTTGTTTTGAATAAAGTAATGAATTAATTTGAGCAGGTAAAGTATGAGTACAAAAATTGTTTTTTTCTTTTATTGTTAAATTATTTTAAATACAAATGTTCTGGAGATAGTCATGAATCCGGTTGAAAGCGAAAGGATAATAAACAGGGTCCGGTATATATTCGTATTTTTCTTTCTTTTGTCTGGAATTGTCGCCTATAAGTCAGGATCTGCCTTTGCTGTATACGGTTCAATCATTACGATAGCTTTATTTTATTCTTACCTCTATAAATCACATTTATATCAAAAGAAACATTATTCCAGCTGAACTCATATATATCTCTGTTACTCTTGAAATTCTCATTGTTTTTTCAGTGAAATTTTCATTTAGTTTTGATCCTTTTAACGGTTACGGTCTTGCAATAAAGGAGTCATCTTCTTTTATTGTGTATTTTATTTTTGCAGTAGTGGCCGGTTTGCGTTACAATAGAAAATTGAATATTTATTTTGGAGTTGTCTCCATTGCAAGCTACCTGCTTTTAATTATACTGGGGCTTCAATACGGAGGAATGACCTTCAGCAGAGATCCCGAAATGATCTTCTCGCCAAAGACTCTCCGGCTGCCCACGGAACTCGGCAAAATCCTTTTTATGGCGGGCAACAGTTACTTCCTCTATCTTATGGCGGTTTTTACAAATAATAATGTAAAGGAGATAGAGGATTCAAGAGCTGAAGCTGCACTCAATTTTAAAAACACAGCTGCTCTTCTGGATTCAATCGAATCTGTGTCGGCAGGTTTTCTCAAATCCTCCGATTCTGTTTATCAAAATTCAGAAGCCATGACCGTAAGAACAAAGGAGCTTGAGTCAGCCATTGCTTCAATTTCTGCAACAGTTGACGATTTTGCAAAGAGTGTGGCCAATAACACTATGAAGTCAGCAGACTCGGGAAAATTTCTTGCAGGCCTGAATAAAGATATAATCGGGAAAAAGGCCATGGCAGAGAATCTATCACAGGCTATGAACAGCATAAACGGCCACAGTATGGAGATTGAGGGTTTTGTCAGTATAATAGATGATATCAGTTTTCAGACAAATCTGCTGGCCCTCAATGCTGCAATCGAGGCCGCAAGGGCGGGCGATGCCGGCCGGGGATTCATGGTTGTTGCAAAGGAGGTAAAGAGTCTTTCTGAAAAGACTACCGAATCCTCAAGGACAATAAAGGAAATAATCGGCAGTAATGTTCAGCAGGTAGATAGAGGGTCTGATCTTGTGATTGAGATGGGTGAATTCTTTGCAGAGCTTGTTTCTGATATGGGAAAAATCGTTGAGGATATCAGAATTATTGCAGCAGAATCAGAAGACCAGCAGCAGGGGATACATACAGTCTCGGATGTAATTGCAGATCTTGCTGAAGCAGGCCGCACATTTTCTGCTGTCATGGGAGAACTCACCGGAACGAGCAGAAATATGAAGGATGATGTGGAGAGGCTCAATAATCTGATTGAGAAATTTCATTCCTGATCTAAGCCGTTTAATTCATATAGTGTTCCAATGCAAAAAATAATGAAAATGAAATATGACAAATCTGGTATTGAGGGCGTTGAACTGATAACTTCGGAAGTTGTTGCCGATACCTGGGGAAAAGTATCATACTCTATTGCAGATAACAAAACAGAGACAGATAATTATAAAGCTATGCTTGCCCGGGAACTCTCTCTTTATCCCCCGGGATATCTATTCAAAGCAAAAACAGACAAAATAATACTTTGCCGGGATCTGGAGTTCAATGGAGAATACAGGGCCGCCGTACCGGATCCGTACAAACATGCGCTTTATCTTTCTGTTAACGGTTCATATGGAGAGAGCGGCGCAGAATACCTTATTCACGTCTTACATCATGAACTCCATCATCTGGTAGAATATGCCGTGTGGAAAAACATGTACTTTAACTGGGGTGCCTGGAATAAACTCAATCCTGAAGTGTTCAGTTACGGCAGGGGAGGCGCTTCATCTTTCAGGGATAGCGAACCCGATTATTATACTGTGACCCATCCGCTGAACGGCTTTCTCAATCTCTATTCAATGATGGGCGGGGAGGAGGACCGGTGTGAGCTCATGGCTTTTCTTATGTCAGACAAAGAAAGGCCAAAACTCCTGAAGTATTATCCCGGAGATCCTATTCTCCAGAGGAAGGTGAAATTTATTGCAGAATTTGTTAATGATTTTGCAGGTGCTGTATTTATAGATGTAGAGAAACTGATTGTAAAGTGACCGATTTTTGATAATCCCCTGTCGAAGGCTCATTTTGTTATGCTTCCAGATGTCTCTGCCGGTTTTAATCCGTAAAAATTCCAATAAAAATTGAATCGTGTATTTTGCTGAGTGACCTGCCGTTGAATCAATGAGACGATCAGTCTCTTATGAACTTTCCGGTTCATCGGTGATGAAATCAGGAAGGTTCGAATTCCGGCTTACTGCATATGCTGAGAAAAGGCATCTGAGATTGGCTGTCTGTATCAGAGGTTATGCTTTGTCCGGCCATTCTGTATGTGGTGCTGTAAATACTCCTGCTTTGCTTTTAAAAAATAAAAAAATAAAAAAAAGTAAAAAAGCTTGACCTGATTCATGTATTTAGGTATTGGAGTACTTAAATACATGAATCAGGAAGAAACGATGAATAATATGCTCAATATCTCGGAAGGTACATCTCTTGCTTTTCACGGTCTTGCAATGATAGCAAAGAGATCTCCCGAGAGAATCAATGTTAAGTATATCGCAGAGACTTTAAGCTCATCAGAGGCTCATCTTGCCAAGGTCTTTCAGAAACTTGCAAAGGCTGATATAGTTTCATCTGTTCGGGGTCCGGCAGGAGGGTTTATCCTCAGCAGACCGGCAGAAGAGATTACATTCCTTCAGATCTACGAGATTCTTGAGTCACCTGTGAGTTTTACTGCCTGTCCTCTTTCGAAGGAGAAATGTCCATTTGATAAATGCATATTCGACGGCAAACTCTCGGGAGTAACCAGGGAACTCTACGATCTATTCAAGAGCATCAGACTTTCAGACTTTATTGAAAATACCAATCAGGAGGAAGGGGATCTGCTGCCCTGATCAGATATGAAATATATTAACGGAGACATGACTCTCTTTGAAATAACAGACAGGTATCCTGAGACTATACCGGTGTTTACCGCTTCCGGCTTTTCGGCTATGGAGGATCCTCTGCAGCGTGAAAAATTCGGCAAAAGCGTAAATCTCACTACGGCGCTGAAGCTCAAGAAGGTGGATTTCACTCTTTTTTCCAGTCATCTCATTGAGGCCATTGAACAGAAAGGTGACTCTTCTTTAGACATCACTCGTTCAGAAAAGGGCTTCAGCAGTGAAGAGGGAAGTCTGAATGTTGCAGGCCTGCTTCCCTGTCCTGTTAGAATTCCTCTCCTTGAGAAATTTACATCCTTTGAGAAGGACTTCACCGAGAGAACGGGAGTGGTTATAAACTATGAGCTCCAGGCAGCATCAATGGGCCTTAAGTGGGTGGAGGAGAATATTCAGGGAATAACCGAGGCCTCAGATCTGCCGGATCTGTTTATCTCTGCCGGATTCGACATGTTTTTCGACAGGGAAATGATAGGTCAGTTTAAAGATCAGGGTGTATTCCAGGATACAACCGGACTTGACCGGTTCAATGAACTTTTCTCCGGCGAGGATCTGAAAGACCCGGCCGGGCATTACGGCATGATCGGAGTGGTGCCTGCCGTATTCCTTATAAATACAGAGGAGCTGGGCGATCTGGAACTCCCCCGAAGCTGGGCGGACATACTGAAGCCGGAATTCGAGAAGCGTGTTTCTCTTCCTGTGGGAGATTTTGATCTCTTCAACGCCATTTTGCTTAATATTCATAAAAATTACGGAGATGAAGGAGTCGAAAAACTCGGCAGGAGCCTGCTTGAGTCCATGCATCCTTCCCAGATGGTCAGGAGCGGCAGCAAAGCGGGAAAGCGTCCCATCGTTACAATCATGCCTTATTTCTTCACCAGAATGGTTAAGGAGGGAGGAACTATGGAGGCGGTGTGGCCCTCTGACGGCGCAATTATAAGTCCCATATTCATGCTTTCAAGAAAGGAAAAGATTAAGTCACTCCAGCCGGTGATTGACTTCTTCGCATCAGTCGAGGTGGGGGAGATTCTGGCGCATAAGGGGCTCTTCCCCAGTATTCATCCGGATGTGGATAATAAGATTGAACCAGGAAAGAAATTCATGTGGCTCGCATGGGACTATATATACGCAAATGATATCTCAGAGCTCATCAGTCACTGCGTCAATGTATTTGAACAGTCTCTCGAAGCGGAGGTGAACTGATGAATCTTGTAACAGTCTCGGGCCCTCCCTCATCAGGCAAGACCTCGGTAATACTGAAGACCATAGAGTCACTGAAGAAGAGGGGCCTTTCTGTGGGAGTTGCAAAGTTTGACTGCCTCTATACCGATGATGACATTCTCTATGAGAGGGCGGGAATCCCCGTGAAGAAGGGACTTTCCGGAGCCCTCTGTCCTGATCATTACTTCGTGAGCAATATCGAAGAGGTGACTCAGTGGGGAATCGAAAGCGGCTTTGATGTTCTCATCAGCGAGTCCGCCGGATTGTGTAACCGGTGCTCACCCTACATAAAGGATATAAAGGCCGTATGCGTCATAGATAATCTAAGCGGAATAAATACTCCGAAGAAAATAGGGCCCATGCTCAAGTCAGCCGATATTGTTGTAATAACAAAGGGAGACATCGTCTCGCAGGCGGAGCGTGAAGTCTTTGCATCACGTGTTCATACTGTAAACCCGTCGTCGGTAATCATGAATATAAACGGACTGACCGGCCAGGGAAGCTTTGAACTGAGCACGTTATTATATGATGCTGATAATAATATCGATTCTCTCAAGGGAAAGAAGCTCCGGTTCTCCATGCCCTCGGCACTCTGCTCATACTGTCTTGGAGAGACCAGAATCGGCGAGAGCTATCAGATGGGC
>CAYNFB010000063.1:0-13779 GCA_964396355.1 uncultured Leptospirales bacterium
AACGTGAATAGGAAAATGTCTTATGAAATTTAAACTTTTAATTATAACAGTAATTACTGCTGCTGTTACGCCCCTTTTCGCAGGCGGTGTTTTCTATAACAGCAATCAGAGTGCGGAGTATTTTCGTACTTTCGAAAGAAATGCGGCCACTGATAATGCAGACGCGGTATACTACAATATGTCCGGAACAGTAAAGATGAAGGATGGTCTTTACGTTAACGGCAGTAATCAAACGGTATTTCAGAAAGCCACAGTCAAGACAGAGAATTATCCGTCCGATAAGACCTACACCTCGGACAATCCAGTATGGCTCTGCCCCAATCTCTACGTTCTCTACAAAAAGGACAACTGGTCAGTCTTCTCGGGACTCGAAACAATCGGCGCGACTGCTATTCGTGAATGGGAGGACGGCCTGCCTACACTCGATCTCTTTAGTTTTGATAATGGCGGAACAGGTGAGTCCTATCTAAAGGGCTCATCATATTACGTTGCCTGGAGAGCGGGCGGAGCATACGCAGTTAATAATATGGTATCTGTAGCCGCAGCCGGGCGCGTGGTATATTCACGTCAGGATGCTGAGGGCTGGATAATGACGGGGCTTGGTAAGAATGAATTTGACTACTACGATGAAGCCCTTGGTTATTCAGGAGAGGTCAATGTGGATGTATATCCACTTAAAGGTATGACTGTCAGTTTTACATACGAAATGGCAACCTCCCTTGAGTTTGAAAGAAATATAAATGACGGAAAAGACGGCAGCGGAATGTTCACAGATGGAGAGAAGAAGAATCTCGACCTGCCCCAGGCGCTTCGTTTTGGAATTTCTTATAATTTCACAGAAAAATTCCGTGCAGAATTCGGAGTTGATGCCTATCTTGAGAAGTACGCAGATTTTGAAAGACTCGATGATGCATTGGCCGGTGTAGACTCAGATGATGCATACGGTAACACCTATGAGGAAGGGCTGACATTTGAGTATACAGTCAATAGTGAATTTCTTGCAAGCATAGGGTTTAACCTCACACAGATCGGCCAGAAAAAATCTGCAACTACCGACATAAGCTCTGCCGGAGGCCATGCCGATTACTGTTCAGTTGGAATAGGCGGGCAGTATAAACCGGTTGATGATCTGAAGATAAATCTCGCCGTTGCCTACACGAGATTTCAGGATAAATACAGTAACTCGGATGTATATGATTCGATGGCCGGTGTAAATACCTCAAAGGAATACTATAAGGAATACTATATTGTTGCTGTAGGTGCAGAATACAGATTTATGTAGTAACCGGTATAGATTATGATTTAGAAAATGGTTTTTTTGTGACTGAACAATTAACTGCCCGGGGATATCGGCTCTGCCGGTTTAATATTCCCGGGTTATAGTGAAGTAAAATAATATAATATAATCTTTTCGGTGAAGCCTCCTTCCTTTTACTTATCTGTTAAAGCATGATAATTTCCGTAGGTGAAAAATTTTATTGCACTAATAAAGTTTTTCATGTATTCTCAGTTGTCTGAAATAAAGGATTAACAGGAGGAAGTATGACAGAGGCTACAATAAAGGCCCTTGACGGCCTGAGAGATCTTACCATGCTTAAGTGGTACGTAATACCGCTTCTTGCCGTTGTTTTCTACATATACACAAAGGAAGTAAAAGACGCAAGAAAAACCGGGAACTGGAATGCTGTACTGGCAGGCCTGACAATCTTCGGTGTGGATTTCTTCAATGAGACCTGGAACGGCTGGGTAATGCACCTTTCCGGCAGATCCGCCTTCTGGACCGCACCGGGCGATACTGCATTGAGGACAATGGTGGGCTGGAATATTGAGATTATGTTCATGTTTCTCATTGTCGGAATTATTTATTTTCATACATTGTCGGAAACAGCTGATCAGAAAATTCTCGGTATACCGGAGAAGTGGTTCTGGGCCGTGGGATATTCTGCATTCTGCGTTTTTGTCGAATGCCTGCTTAACATGGGCGGTCACCTTGTCTGGGAATACTCCTTCTGGGAAAGAAGCTTTGCCGGAGTATGGCTGATTTTTCTTATCGGATACTTTCACTTCTTCTGTGCGGCCATTCTTGTTATCAGCCTGAAGAAGATGAAACATAAGATTGCCACAGTCATTGTCATTTATTCGGTACCGGTAATAATGAATATCACAGGACTTGGAATACTCGGCTGGCAGTACTGATTTTTTAAAAAGTACATAGACATATTTTTATACTGCATTTTTACTGGTTAAATAAGTTCTCAGGGCGGGGTGAAATTCCCCACCGGCGGTGTATCCATATATTGGATGAGCCCGCGAGCGCCTGCATATCTGCAGGGTCAGCAGATCCGGTTTAATTCCGGAGCCGACGGTTATAGTCCGGATGGGAGAGAGCACTATCGTATTGCCTGTACTGTGCATATAGCAGTGCCGCAGCGGATGCAGTGCGGTATTAAATCCTGCCATATCCCTGATGAAATAATATTTTATCAAGGAGCTTCATTATGAACAACCAGAATATCTTATCAGATTTCGGCAGTTCTGCCGAGCGGCTGCAGCGGGCAGTGGATTCTCTTAAAACGGGGGGAGGTGTACTTCTCGTTGATGATGAAAACCGCGAAAACGAGGGCGACCTTATTTTTCCCGCAGAGACAATTACAAATGATCAGATGGCAATGCTTATCCGTGAATGCAGCGGTATCGTATGCCTCTGTCTCACAGAAGAAAAACTATCGGCTCTTGATCTTCCTCAGATGGTAGATAAAAATACCAATGCTCACGGCACGGCATTTACTGTCTCAATTGAGGCGGCAGAGGGGGTTACTACGGGAGTATCGGCTGCAGACAGGGTAACAACCATACGCATGGCAGCGGATGATTCATGCCGGCCTGAAGATCTGTCACGTCCGGGGCATGTCTTTCCGCTTCTGGCACAGTCCGGAGGTGTACTCAGCAGGAGGGGACATACAGAAGGAACAGTAGATCTTGTGAGACTCGCGGGATACAGACCTGCAGGGGTTCTCTGTGAGATGACCAATAAGGACGGCACAATGTCAAGACTTCCTGAAATTGCAGATTTTGCGCGCCTTAACTCTATGCCTCTTCTTTCAATTGAAGATATTGTCGTATATCGTGAAAAAAATGAAAATCAATTAAGTCCATAAGAATAGAATTTGTTTTTTTGCTGTATCATCACCTTATGTATTGAAGGAGTGCAGAGGCAGAAGTTTACGCTGCACTCCTTATTTAATTTTGCAGGGACAGGTAATTTTTAACTGAAGGATACCATATTCTCTTCATGCATATGGAAGAGAATATCCTGGCTTATCCGATGAGTGAAGATGTTCCGCTGTATATAAATATAATTGAAAAAATAATGAGCATTACAGCGCAGGTACCGATGAGTATGCGGTAAATTCTGTCAGAGAAGAACCTCTTTCCGCCTGTTATAAGAAATGAAATAAATGCATACCACGTGAGGTCGCCGAGAATGTGGCCCGTAAAAAAAGTAGTTATTCCTGCCATGCCCAGTTCACGGCTCATGGCGATATATCCGAGGCCGATTGTGGCCCACCAGATAATCCAGTATGGATTTGATATACTGAGAATTATGCCGGAAACAACAGAGTTTCCGCCGCTGTCTCTGCTTTCTGTCAGATCCAGAGTTAGTGAGGGAAGAGACCTGATCATACCCGCAGCCATGTAAAGGAGGATAACCCCTCCTGCAAGAGAAACTGTAATCGTGAATGGCTTACTCTGAAAAACAGGTGCAAGACCCGAAAGGAGCAGTGCTATGAGAACTATTTCAAGAATTCCGTGACCGACAATGAGCAGAGGTCCTGCAACGAAGCCCTTTTCTGCAGTCTGGCTTATGGCGCCGGTGAGAAGAGGTCCCGGCATCATAGCGCCGGAGAAAGCTATAATATATGATGATATCAGAAGTGCTCCAAGTGACATTATTCAGTACTCCGCCTTTTAGATAAAATTGCTGACTTCAGGCTATGAGAACTTTAAGAGCCGAAACAGGCAATAGTTTTTTTGAATTTTAGAAAGGAGCTGGATTGCCGCGTATGAAAACTGATTCTACGGCATAATTAAAAAATAGGAAGGGGGATACTCTTTGTTTTAACAGAGAGGCGTTAAAGTCAATTCCCGGCGGGGTATATCAGTACTGCTCCATGGGGAAGATTTCTGTTCTGAACATCCAGCCTGTTATTAGCGAAGTTTCGTAGATATGAATTGATTCGTCACTTTTGTGATTTCTGAGCAGATTTGTACAGAAGCAGGTACCCTCTGCGCCGATGAAGAAATCAGTGAATTTCGTTGCTCTGAATTTCAGAGTCATGCCCAGGGTGGGGCCCAGCTGATTTGAGTCGATATACTTCAGCGCATTGTCTGTCGTGATATGGTCGTTCTCGTCATTCTGCATATCCGAAATGAATATATTTCTGTAGGTAAAACCAAAGAGCAGGTTCAGTGAAATAATTTCAGAGTTAAATGATGTGATGAAGAGCATGGGCAGAGATATGGATTGAGAAGACCATTCCGCATCGGTATTTTCGCCAAGACCATCATCCATTTCGAAGTATGTTTTTGAATATTCATAGGTTAATCCGGTATGAATTCCGAATCTGTTGGTGAACATCTTTTCAATTATCAGCCCTGCTCCGGCATTATATCCTATACCGTCAGTGTCAATTCCCTCTATATCTTTCATATAGGTATTGGTGATGCCTCCCTTTAATGCAATTCCCAGAGCCAGATTCGGACCGGGCTGGTCTGCACTCTGGGCTGGTGACTGGAGGGTTAGTGCAACAAGGAGAACCGCTATGTATCTGAAGTAATTCATTGAATTTATTCGCTGTCCATTATGCAGGTTCCGTTGAAGATTGATCCGCCTTCCATCAGTATTTCCGGAGAGATCAAATCTGCATTTATTCGGCTTTTCTTATAGAACTCTATTCTTTTACTGGCTTTTATTTTGCCGTTTACACTGCCGCTGACTGAAACAACGGAGGCATTTATATCCGCACTGGTTTCAGATTCTCTTCCTATTATAAGTTGTCCTTCTGAAAAAATTTTACCTTCAAATTTTCCTTTGATCTTAAGTGAGTTTTTAAATTTCAGTGTTCCCCTGAAATCTATATCTTCGGCAATTACAGTATCTATCTTATTTTCATCTTCTACATTTTCATTTAATTCAGCCATTTTTAACTCCCGCTTTTTTCTCAGTAAATAATAATTCTATAGGCCTCTGTTGTCAAACAAAAAGATAATTGAAGGGTGGAAAGATGTTGATATTTTATCATAGTCATATACTTAAGGATTATAATTAAATGGAGTAATACATGGAAGAAATACTTAAAAAAGCAGACGAGCTTGGGCTGCTGTTGAAAAAAACTGACACATTCAGACTTTTTGAAGAGGCTTCTTTAAAAGTGGAAGAAGATGATGACGCAGGAACTCTTCTTAAGCGTTATAATGAAATCGCCGAGAGCATTCAGGTGAAGCAGGAGGGCGGGTTCCCTATTGAAAGTTATGAAACGGAGTATTTTAAAGAGATAACGGAAACGGTTAAGAACAATACTCTGCTTCGGGACTATCTTGCAGCAAGGGAGGAGTATATGGGGCTGCTTCTGTCAATCCAGAGAGCTCTTGGCGGCTCTGAAGTTCTCTGATTAAAATTTTAGCGGGGGTCGACGTATTTTTTATAAAAATCTTGACTTGATTATTTTTTTAATGCTAATTATTATTTTCACCAAACGAAAAATAAATAGAATGGAAGGTTAGAAATATGCAGCCTGATCTTAACAATCTGAAGAACAAAATAAAAGACAATCGCGATTTTATCGATAGAATAGCCGTGGGAATACCGGCATTCAAGGGTTATGTCGAAAAGTCAGAAAATTATGATGCGGATTCGATGATAAGAGGTTTTATTGCAGACAAAATGCTGTCTTTAAAAAAAACACTCAACACTCTTGCAGGAGATCTTGTAAGAAAAACTAAACTGGATTCTGTACAGGATCTTGAGTCTCTGTCTACTCTGCTTGAAGGTATTCTGAAGAAGGTTCAGTATGCAGATTACGGCAACAGCGGTTCCTTCTCCAAAATAAAATTTACCGATGAGGATCAGAACAGACTTCTTGAATACGACTGGAGACTCATCTCGTCCTTTGATGAGGCGGCTAAACTCCTGTCTGACATAGAGAGCGGCAATATTTCAGACAATATTGATGCAATGAAGGCTAAACTGAGGGAATTTGAAAAGAATTTTGATGATAGAAAATATGTAATACTGGAGGTCATATAGTGGCGTTACTTGATGTAGTACAATGGGACAATAAACCCGGTGAAGTTATATTCAGATTCGAAGAAGGCGCAATTGCAGTTGGTTCACAGCTTATAGTGAAGGAGGGCCAGGAGGCCATATTTTTTAAGAATGGTCAGGCTCTTGATTCATTCGGTCCGGGCAGGCATACTCTTACTACAGGAAATATTCCTATTCTTGAAAAACTGGTTAACCTTCCTTTCGGCGGAAAGACTCCCTTTCCCGCGGAAGTATATTTTATAAATAAAACAGAAATTCCCAATATGAAGTGGGGCACTAAACAGCCCATGCAGCTTCTTGATCCTGTATATAATCTTCCTGTGCCGATCAGGGCATTCGGTTCATATTCAATAAGAATCAATGATGTTAAGTCATTTCTGATAATGGCAACAGGAACGTGGCAGGCCTTTACTACTGATGCCATCGGATCGGCTTTCAGAGATCAGGTAATTACAGGCAAGGTTCAGGATTTAATCGCCGAATTTATGATTAAGCAGGAGCTGACTATCCTCAAACTTCCTGCATATTACGATGAAATCGGTGCTGCAGGTAAAGGCAAGATGGCCGATGATTTTGTTAGCTTCGGAGTCGAGCTTGTCAGGTTCGCTGTAGAATCGATAAATATTCCCGATGATGATGAGAATGTCAAGAGGCTGAAGAAGGCTCTGGCAGATAAAGCCGAAATGAATATAATGGGCGATGACTATAAGGTTAAACGTACCTTCGATACAATGGAAAAGGCTGCAGAGAATGACGGCATGGCAGGCGGCATGGTCGGTGCAGGTATGGGAGTCGGAATGGGACAGCAGATGGGTTCTATGATGGGTTCTGTAATGACCAACGGCGGAGGCGCCCCGGCTGCAGGCAATGGCGGGGCTCAGGTCGCATGTCCCAAGTGCAACGCAGCTAATCCTGCCGGAGCGAAGTTCTGTTCTTCCTGCGGCGGACCCATGAGTGTACCTATGGTTGCATGTCCGGCATGTAATGCACAGATGCCGGGCGGATCAAAGTTCTGCCCGTCCTGCGGAGCTAATATGCAGTCTGTTAACTGCAAAAACTGCAATGCCAGGCTTCAGCCCGGAGCAAAATTCTGCCCGGAATGCGGAACTCAGCAGTAGGGGTGAGATAAATGTCATCAATGAATTGTACATCATGCGGAGCACCGGTTGAAATAAAGAACAGATTCAGCAAGGTCTTCGTGTGTGATTACTGCGGAAGCCATCTTAAGGTGGAGGGCGACAGTCTGGGAATTGCGGGCAAGTATCCCAAACTGTCTGATTTTCCTTCTATATTTACTGTGGGTTCCAGAGGAACTATACTGGGAAAACCTTTTTCCGCCCTGGGCCGGATGCGTTATAAGTATGACGGCGGACACTATGACGAATGGTTTATCGAGCTGGATGGTGAAAAGGCGTGGTTTACTGAAGATGAGGGTACATATACTCTCTATACCGATATCTTCGAGTCTGTGGAGATCGATAATCTCGAAAGTCTCAGAGCAGGACAGAATTTCATGGTGGGAGACACCAAGGTGATGATAAAGGAAAAGGGCCATGCTGTCGTAGAGGGCGGTGAGGGTGAACTTTACTTTTATGTTGAACCGGGTTCTGATGTTACATATTTTGATTGTGTGGCCGCAGGAAAGAAAATCTCCATCGAATATACTGATGATGAGATCGAAATGTTTTCAGGAAGGCCTCTGCTCAAGAGAGACATAGTAGTTGATAATTAAGCGTGAGTTTTAACAGGGGATGTTATGACAGCTGAAAATAATGAAGAACTTCGTGCATTAAAATGTACTTCATGCGGAGGTGATTTAGTCAGAGGGGTGAGAACCTACTATGACGAGGAAGAGGAAGATGATGTAGAAATTCCTATCGCCAGATGCATACAGTGCGGCATGGAGTATGACCAGCATACACAGGAATTCTACTCTGTCTTTGCTGATGATTTCACCTACGATATTGATGCTTCAGTCTTTAAGCTGGGCATTAAGGGTGAAATTAAGGGCGTAGAGTATGAGATAATCGGGCGTCTCCGGTACCAGGATGAAGATGAGTACGAAAAATGCACCTGGGATGAGTGGGTTGCAATTTCCGGAGACGGAGTATATCACTACTTCGTCGAGGAGGACGGCAAGGTTCACTCATACGAGGAGTATATTCCTGATTCCGTTGATCTTGAATCTCACAGCGGCCATATAGAATTTGAAGGCAAGAAGATAAGTAAGGATGATGCCTATACCGGCAGAATTGTATTTGCCGAGGGTGAACTTCCATGGCAGCCGGAAATAGGCGAGGCGGCTCTCTGCTATGATTTTAAAAAGGATGGAGTCAAATATTCCATTGAGCAGTCTGAGAATGAAGTCTCTATAACAAAGGGCGAGAGAATCACCTATGGGAAGCTCATCGAGGCCTTCAATATAGAGGAATACAGGGAAGTCTATAATCAGACAGTCGTGCAGAGGAAGGTCTACGGCCGCAAGAGGAAAATCTATATGACTGCCATGCTCATATCTCTGGTGCTGTCTGTATACGGATGTTTCTCGAGTCAGAATATTCCCGGTGTGATGAACGAAAAACGCGTTCTGACTCAGAATATTCCCATGTCTGACAAGACCGGTACATACTATAGATCTCAGGTGCTCTACGGCCCCTTTGAAATAACCGAAGGTGAGTCTCTCTATAATGTTTCTGTCGGTGTAAATGAATCTGTTCAGAAGCTCAGCAGGAGCTGGCAGTCTTTCAGACTAATGCTGATAAGCGAAAAGCGTCTTGCCGCAGAGGGACAGGACAGGATGTACAATCCGGCCTTTCTCGCCGATCTTTTCAAAAAGATTGATGCCATGCCTGAGCCTGTGGAGTCTTACGTTATCAGCGGTGATTTCTGGGATGAGGTAGGCAGAGACAGCGACGGTTACTGGCATGAATCGGATCTTACTGCTGATGGTGATTTTGCTCTTGATGAGGCGGGAAAGTATCTGTTTTATATTGAATTCTATAATAAGAAACCACGAGCGGTCAGTGCTGTAACAGTTCGAATAGACAAAGTTCGGGGATACAGGTATTACGTTATTGTTTTCTTTATATGCACCATACTCTGGGCTGTTAACAGCGTTAAGTCCAGATCATATAATGAACTGCCCTTTGAAGTGGCGGATGAGTAGAGAGGGATTATGATACGAAGCTTAATAATAGCATTAGTTCTTGTTTCCGGAGCATTTGCGATGAGTACCTTCAATGTAGGCTATCAGGGAGCAGGAAAAGAATATGTCAAGAAGGTCCGGAACGAAAGAAAGTCTATTCGATCCGGCAGCGGTTACTACATGCCCTACGTGGGCGGTTCAAGAAGTTTCAGAGGCGGTAAATAATCATCGGCTGTAAAAGGGATGATTAATATAATAATAAAAAACAGGGGGTTTTATTCAATGGAATTTTCAGGGCTTCTTTACGGAATATTAGACACAGTAATTTATTCATTTATAGGTATCGTACTCATGGGATTCGGGTTTCTCCTAATCAATTTCTTTACTCCCTTTTCAATAAAGAAAGAGATTGAAGATGATCAGAATACTTCACTGGGTATTATAATAGGTGCAGTTATTATCGGAATTTCTATAATTGTGGCATCTGTAATATCTTCACCTTCAAGCAGTTCAAACAGCAGCAGGGTGCCTGTGAAGCAGATCGATCAGCAGAAATAATACAGTGAAAGAAAATATAAACAAAACTCAGCAGAGAATATTATTATTCTCTGTTTTTATTTTATCACTATGCGGAATAATCTACGAACTTGTTCTGGCGTCTCTGGCCACCTATCTCCTGGGAAATCCTGTTCAGCAGTATTCCATTACAATAGGTGTTTTCTTAAGCTCCATGGGCCTTGGATCATATCTTTCAAGATTTGTAATTAAAGATCTGATCAGGACATTTGTCATAGTCGAAATTCTCCTCGGGCTTGTCGGAGGGGTATCCGTTATTGTCCTTAACTATCTGTTTTCGTTCTCTGCGTCGTTCTACCTCCTCCATGTCTTTCTGCTCATTGTGATCGGATCACTCGTGGGACTTGAGATTCCTCTTCTGACGAGAATACTGAAGAAATACGGTTCACTGAAGGAGATTATATCCAATGTGCTTACTCTGGATTACGTCGGAGGACTGGCCGGATCGCTGCTCTTTCCGCTTATTCTCTTCCCCTTTCTGGGAAGATATCTCACTTCAATTGTGATAGGTATTGCCAATATTGCTGTTGCTCTCATTGTAATTGCAAAGATCGGCTACACCGGCAGAAAGAGGACTGATGCGGCATTTGCTATTGTGTCTCTTCTGCTTCTGTGTTTTCTTGCGTTTAATTCCGAGTGGATAACGGGCATTCTGCATAAGAGAATGTTCTATGATGATGTGGTGTTTTCTAAAAGAACGAAGTATCAGGAGATCGTTCTGACCAGAAATGGTGAGGATTTCAGACTCTATCTTGACGGATCACTGCAGTTCTCGACCTCAGATGAATACAGATATCACGAGATGCTTATCTGTCCGGCACTGGATTTATGCGGCAAACCACAGGACATGAGAGTGCTCGTCATGGGCGGAGGAGACGGCCTTGCTGTGAGAGACATCCTGAAGAGTGAGGCCGTGTCGCAGATAGTGCTGGTTGAGCTGGATGGTGAAATGCTCAACCTCGCCCGGGAGAACTCGACCCTGCAAAGAATTAATCAAAATTCACTTGAGAACAGCAGAGTGAAGGTAATAGCAGGTGATGCCTATGATTATCTTGTAAAGAGTAAGCGAAAGTTTGATGTTATTATAGCCGATTTTCCCGATCCCCATGATGAGACTATTGCAAAGCTGTATACGGTGGATTTTTTCTCTCTTGTCAGGCGGTCTCTTTCCCGGAATGGAGTATTTGTGTCCCAGTCTACCTCTCCGCTCTTTGCAAGGGAGGCCTTCTGGTGCATTAACAATACTATGAAGAAAGTTTTTACCCGCGTAACTCCCTATCATATTCTTGTTCCCACATTTGGCGACTGGGGATTTAATATGGCCACCATGGGAGGGCAGCCTGAAAAAAAAAGCGATATTTCTCTGGCTATGAAACAGTTACGGTTTTATAACAGGAAGACAATGGAGGCATCTCTTCATTTTCCTCCTGACTCGGGACATGTTAAAACAGATATTAATACATTTAACAGACCTTCACTATATCTCTACTATCTGAAGGGCTGGAAGAATACCGATTACTGAATTTATTTAAAGCTTGGGGATTTACGGCCGGGGTAGTGCTTTTTCAGAAATCAATAAAAAAAGACTGTTTATTAAACAGTCTTTTTTTATTAGATTGATAATAATTTCTCAGTTTGCTTTAACTGCATTAACAGCTTTTACAATTTTACCTGATCTGATGCAGCTGGTGCATACATTTTTTCTTACAGTCTGGTTATTCTCTAGAACTCTAATCTTTTGAATATTGGGCTTCCACATTTTATTCGTCTTTTTATGTGAATGGCTTACATTACAACCAAACTGGACAGATTTTCCACATACTTCACATTTTGCCATTTTTCATTCCTTGATACAAAGTTATAGACAATTTAGAAATCTATAAATAAATTTTCAAGTAAATTATTCAATTGAACAAGAAATTTATTGAATTATTTACAGTCTGTTTTTAAATTGATCTACATTCTATTTGACTACTAACATGGAGATTCAATCGATGAAGATCAATTCGGCAACCAATGCTGCAGAGGCTTTAAAAATGGGCAGGGGGGTTGTTAATGTATTCAACAAGCATAATCTGTATTGTCCCAGATGCAAGGGAGTAATTAACGATACAATCGGTCAGATCGCCTTTAATAAAGGGCTGGATCCTGATCAGTTTATTAAAGACCTCAATGAATCCCTGGAGTAAATGAGGTCTTTAATTGAAAAATACACTGCGGGTAATATCGGGGAGACACAGGGGAAGAGTTATACCCTTTTCAAATCAAAAATTCAATGATGCCGATATTACTCCACAGAGAGTGAAGGAGGCTTTTTTTTCTATGATAGGTCAGGGACTGATAGATTCTGTGTTTATCGATCTCTATTCCGGATCAGGGCAGATCGGTGCAGAGGCCATCAGCAGGGGAGCCTCTATTGTTGTATTCAATGAGCCGGATAAGAGGCGATTCGGATTTATTAAAAAGTTTGTCGGGGAGATAGCAGAACCCGGCGGTTTTCTGGCTTTGAACATGAAGGATCTTGATGCTGTGAAATATCTCACGAAGAAGGGCCTGAAGGCGGATTTTGTCTTTCTCGATCCGCCTTATGTGAAGGAATCGGGGGAAACAGACTACTGCGATACTGTCCTTAAAGGACTCTCTCTGTCAGGGATTCTGAATGAAGGGGCTTCTGTGATTGTACAGCATTTCACCGGGAACATTCTGCCTGAAAAGATCGAATCGCTTCATCTGAAAGCAAGCAGGAAGTACGGAACCACTACTCTTACTATTTATGCATAATAATTATTTTTTGATGTAGATTACTCTGAGTCCGTAAATAGATGACATTGCGTTCATGTATTCTACAGGCATTTCTGTCTTAAGGTCGTGGTAGCAGAATGCAATGTACCGGTTCCCGGAAACTTTTCCTGCTCTGGTTGAGTCTGCAATTCTCCAGGAACCTTTGCAGAATACTTCCGTCCACATATGATATACCATGACATCTCTTTGTCCTGACATCTCTGGAACGAGTATCATTCCCATGACAGCTCTTGCCGGGATTCCCATAGCTCTGAAGAGCGATGTGGTCAGCACTGCATGCTCTGTGCAGTCTCCTGATCTGTTTTCCATTACTGATGATGCCGATACAATAGGGATTCCTGTTATTTTATCGCTTATATGTCGGAATACGAAGCCCGATACTGCGGACAGGGGATCTCTTTCCTGCTTTAATTTTTCAGCAGCAGATTGAATCCTGCGGTTCCTGATATTGAGGAGAGGTGTATCTGCAAGATATTTTCCGCCAGAATTTCTTCTGTGTCTGAATTTTCCGGTTTTAACTATCGTTTCTACGGATGAGTTTTTTTTTGTTCTTCTGATTATTTTCTGATTTGCTGCTGCAGGAAACCTGAAGTCTTTGTCTTACGCTGTCGCGGCGCCATTGATCGCCTCCAGGTTCATCGTGGGCGCACCGGAGCGCATGCTGTCGTTGATGACTGCCCAGGTGACTTGCGGATTGCCGCGGCTGTCCACATAGGGATAGACCCCGCGGGCGCGCAGCATGCGGATCTGCTCGGCTGGCTCCCGGTATCCGGTCAGCTTGCGCAGTTCGGCGGCGGTAAGAATCATGCGCTCAACCTCAACAATTCCCGCGCCAGCAGCGCGACGATAGCGGGCGCTTCGTCCGTGGGAATGATCTCCGTCAATTCCTCAAGCGTCGTCCCGTAATCCTCAGTCAGCACATCGCGCAGGC
>CAYNFB010000064.1:0-13769 GCA_964396355.1 uncultured Leptospirales bacterium
TTGTCATATCGATATCCATAGTAATTATGAGATCTCTGCGTCTGCCTATGTCCATAAACAGGGCCGAAGAGCTTCTTCTCGAGGGAGAATATGCAAAGGCTGGTGAAATAATAAAAAGGGCCCTGATAAAGAAGAGCGACTACCCTCCTGCAAGATATCTCAAGGCCAGACTGCTTATAAACCAGAGTCAGTAAATTCTGGCAATTTCTGAGCTGAACAGTATTATTGCTCTTCCGGATTTTTCAAAGTATATTTCTGAGCTTGATATTCACTATCATCTGGCATCACTTTATAATATGACAAAAAATCACCAGAGAGAAATTGAGGAGTACAAGGCTATTTTGACCTTTAATTCAGACGATATCAAGGCTAATCACAGACTTGGTCATGCATATTATCAGCAGAATAATTACAGAGGTGCAAGAGAACATCTTCTTAAAGCCATTATTCTCGATCCCGCGCTGAGTGATGCATATCTGCCTCTGGGGGTTTCCTGTTTCCATACGTCAGACTATCAGAAGGCGGAACAGTATCTGCTGAAGGTTCTTGATTTTAAAAAAGATAACTCAGAGGCTCAGTATTATCTGGGCTCTATGTACAGAATGAAGAAAGACTATGATAATGCCGTTATGATGCTTGAGAAATCGAAGGGAGACAGACGCTTCTTTGTAAGCAGTCTTTACAGGCTTGGCGAGATGTCCTTTGAGCGGCAGGATTATGGAGAGGCTATAGATTATCTGGAAAAAGGGCTGAAGAACTTAAAAGATAATAGTGATGATTCTCTTGCCTACAGATATCTGCTTGCCGAATGCTATGAACTGGAAAATAAAATACAAGAAGCTGTCCATCACTGGACGAAGATCGAATCAGAAAATCCTAATTTCAGAAGTACTAAGCTTAAGCTTGAGGCATATAGAAATGTTCTTGAAAATAAGAATCTGATGAGTTTTTTTCAGTCTTCTCTGCAGGAGCTGCAGCCCTATATCACAGATATGATCGCAGGTCTTAATTTCAATATTGTAAGCAGTGAAAATCTCTCTGTAAATGAGTATCAGTATAAAGCATATAATATTAAGAGAATCAATGATCCCCCGGTTCTTGTCTTTTTCAACAGAACTACAAGGGAAATCGGAGAGGGGCAGATTATTGATTTTCAGAAGAGGATCAACGCCGAGAAGTGTAAGAGCGGTATTTATATTACAACTTCTAAATTCAGCTTAAGGGCGAAATCCAGTGCAGCTTCGAAGATGGTTGAACTCTATGAAAATGATTTTGTCTCAAAATCAATGGAAAAGATCCGTTCAAGAAAAAAAATGCAGAAATAAATTGAAGGTAATATGATTAGATTGAGAAGAATAGCAGTTTTATTATTTATACAGGCTTTATTGACAGGGGGCTGCTCAAAGACTCCACTTGAAAAATATTCCGTTGTCCTCGATCGTTTTGCTGCGGAGAATAAAATAGAATTATCGGTGTTGACAGAATCTTTTCTTGATGCATTCAGCACAAGATCTGTTATGACCGAAGACAGCTTCATTAACAAAAATGTTATTATCTCAGAGGATGGAGAGCATACTCTGCTGGTATATCCCAGGACAATTGAGCTCGATGTTGATAAAAATTTTATTTCTCGCATTGAGTTTGCAGATGTTAAAGGGGAATATATTGCTGTGGGTAATTCCAGAGGATTCTGTATTCTCAATAAAGATGGTGAGATAGTCTCCTCATATAAATGTGAAGGGCCCGGCGACATTGATTCTCTGCTTCTCTACGGAGAGAATGTCCTCTATTCAAGAAATCATGAGATCAGGAAGTATGCTATTCGGAATGGAGAAAACAGCATTTTTATTGATCAGAAGTTCAGGTCTCCCTACCAGAAATATTATAAGACTATGATGTATGGGAACGGGAATAATATGGGAATTTCGTCAGGAATTGCCGGTTCATACTATATCAGTGTTATAGGATGTGATAAACAATCAGTGATTATAAAGGATGTGGCATCCTCCTCGGGAGATTTCGTCATTGAAGGCTGCGGTCTGTACTGCATAAAGGGAAGTGCAGGCAGGTGGTCTGTGTACAGGTATGATTTAAATACCAAGAAAAATAAGATGCTCAACGGAACGGGGAAAATTGTCAACATATACATGGGAGAGACCGGTTACGTTCTGAACAGGGGCAACGGAAGCGATCTGGTCATGTACGGCGGCGGCAGTGTGAAAATTCCCCTCCAGTGTACAGTCGAGGGTGTCTGCGGGCCCGGAGTTGTATTGAAATACGGCAGGAAGATCTACCTCATCGAAATTCCTGTTTTCTTCGAAAAACTTGAGGAATTGAAGGCGAGGGGGTTTAATCTTGAGATATAGTCTTTAACCGGGATATGAACCGGCGGAAATTTCTTTAGAGATTAATGAGATTTTTGCCACTTCCCGTAAGGATCGTAGTTATCATTTATGTCAACCCCTCCCTGATAGGAGTGCTCTCTCCAGGGCAGTTTAATAAAAAAAATCAGTGCAAGAACCAGCATTAGTGCGAGCATGGCGATTATCATAATATTGAGGATTCTATTAAGGTTGATAAACATAATTCCTCCGAATCTATCTTTTTTAATATTATCTTATGTCTCAAAAAAAGACAATCTTTTTTCAAACAGATGTATCATAGTTAAATCTAATTGTTCGGAAAAGAATTATCAAGAAATATCTTTCAATGTTTTAGATAAATATAATGCTGCCAAAATGTCATATGCTTAATTTGTAAGAAAAAAAGCTTGCATAGAACAGTTATAATATATTTTTAATATCTTTATCTATTGAAATTAATACAGGTGATTTTTAAAATGAAAAAGATTTCACGGAATGATCCGTGCTGGTGTGGCAGCGGGAAAAAATATAAGAAATGCCACATGGATTCTGACATTGAGGCAGGTAAATTTTCCGAGATGAAGATGAAACCTCCCAGAGGAGTAAAAATAAAGACAGACAAAGAGATTGATAAAATTCGAAAGAGCTGCATTCTTACCAGAGAGATTCTGGATAAAGTCGGAGCCGAGATTAGAGAAGGCGTCATGACCGATGAGCTAAACACTTTCGTTCATGAATATACTGTAAAAAATGGAGCTATACCTGCTCCGCTTAACTACAATGGATATCCAAAGAGTGTGTGCACCTCCATTAATAATGTTGTCTGTCATGGTATTCCCGACAGTACCCGTCTTAAGAACGGAGATATTATTAATGTAGATGTGACTTGTATTCTCGACGGCTACTTCGGTGATGCGAGCAGGATGTTTTTCGTTGGGGAGCCCTCCAGAGAGGCGCGTAAGCTTGTTACAGTGACGAAGGAATGTCTTGATCTGGGAATAGCGGAAGTTAAACCCTATGGTGATTTCGGTAATATAGGTCGTGTAATAGAGAAGCACGCCAAAGCGAACGGCTTTTCTGTAGTCAGAGATTATGGCGGACACGGCATTGGAGCAAATTTCCATGAAGAGCCCCACGTGCACCACTATGATACAGGAATGAAGGGGCCCGTAATTTTCCCCGGAATGGTTTTCACCATAGAACCTATGATAAATTCCGGCAGATATCAGACCAGACTTCTGGATGATGACTGGACTGCTGTCACCGCAGACGGCTCTCTTTCAGCTCAGTGGGAGCATACTCTCTGTGTAACAGAGGATGGATGTGAAGTATTAACTGCATAGTGAAACAATAATAAGAGGAAAACAATGAAAGACTTTAAGAATATAAAGCCTGGTGAAATAGAGGAAAATCCTTTCAAAATGATCGGTACCGAGTGGATGCTTCTAACTGCCGGTGTAATTGACAATTACAATACAATGACAGCAGCATGGGGAGGTTTCGGATTTGCATGGAATAAGAATGTCTGCTATGTCTACATCCGTCCCCAGCGCTATACATTTGAATTTGCCGAGAGATTTGATTATTTTACAATGACATTTTTTGAAGAGGAGTACCGTAAGGCTCTGAAATTCTGCGGTACAAAGTCAGGGAGAGATTTTGATAAGGCAAAGGAAACAGGAATTACACCTATTTCCACAGAGCATGATAATGTAATATTCCGAGAGGGACATCTGGCAATAGAATGCCGCAAGCTGTATTATCAGGATATTACTCCTGATAATATTTTGGATGAATCGATAAAGGCGGATTATCACAGACTCTATGTAGGTGAAGTGATGAATGTTTATAGAAAGAGCAAAAAGGCTGAATAATATATGAGACAGGTTTCTACAGGGAGCAGCGGAAGCTGGGTACTCCGGCTAATAATTATTAATGTAATAGTTTATTTACTTCAGGGCTTTTTTATCGGCAAGCAGTCTCAGGTTATGACTTATTATCTGGGGCTTATGCCTGCTCTGGTTGTAACTAAGGGCTATATATGGCAGATCTTCACCTATATGTTTCTTCATGGCGGTTTCTTCCATATTTTTCTGAATATGTATGCTCTGATGCTCTTCGGTTCTCCTGTGGAGCAGCTCTGGGGAGGAAAAAAATTTTTGTTTTACTACCTCTTCACAGGCGTTGGGGCAGGACTGGTTATACTGGCGATCAATGTTGCCACAGGAGGTCCCGGGCTTTTTATCCCTACAATCGGTGCCTCGGGTGCTGTATTCGGACTCCTCCTTGCATTCGGACTTCTGTTTCCTGATGTGGAGCTTCTGATTTTTTTCTTCCTTCCAATGAAGGCCAAGTATCTGGTAATCCTCTATGGAGGGCTAGAGCTTTATGCTATGTTCTCAACGGGAGGCAATAGTGGAATTTCACACGTGGGGCATCTGGGCGGACTGTTTTTCGGAATAATTTATTTTCTTGTAATGAAGAAACGGGGAATAGAATTTAAAACGAAGAAGGTCAAGGCCAGACTGAATAAGGAGATAAGAAAGAGGGAGGATGAATTGTTCCCCCAGGAGACGGAGAAGAAAGACCGTCTGATTAAAATACTTGCCAGAGTGAAAGAAGGCGGTCCGGAATCTATCAGCGATGATGAATATCAGTTTATAAAGCATGTGATGATAATGACTGAAGACAGTGAGGATATCTGTGTTGAAGAGGACTTCAACGATCAGGATGACTACTGCCGCAAATGTGATAATTTTGAAGCATGTGTAATGAGAGAGCTGAGGAAGTATTTGTGATTTCTTTAAAGATTAATCTTAAGGAAGGGGCCAGAGTTCCCGAGTATTCCAGCAAGGGTGCTGCCGGGGCGGATATCTGCGCTTATATTGAAGAGCCGCTGACAATTGAACCGGGCGAGACAGTTCTGGTTCCCACCGGTATTTTTATCGAGATTCCGGCCGGGTATGAGGCCCAGATCAGGCCCAGAAGCGGTCTTGCGCTTAAACACGGAATAACATTTCTTAATTCCCCCGGAACAATTGATTCTGACTATCGGGGAGAGATTAAAATTATAGTAACAAATTTTGGAAAAGAATCCTTCATTGTTGAAAATGGAATGAGAATAGGTCAGATGGTTTTTTCAAGGGTATACCGGGGAGAGTTTATCTCTTCTCAGGAACTTGTTCAGACCGAGAGGAGTGAAGGCGGATTTGGACATACAGGAGTTTGAATAAATGAAAGAAAATACGAAAGTTAAAGTTATACCTCTGGGTGGACTCGGGGGAATAGGAAAGAATATTACATTATTCGAGCAGAATGATGAGATAATAATAGTGGACTGCGGTATAATGTTCCCCAGGGACGAAATGCCCGGCATTGACTATATTATTCCCGATTTTTCCTATATAAGAAAGAATAAGTCTAAAGTAAAGGCCATTGTCATTACCCATGGACATGAAGATCATATCGGAGCTATATCCTTCCTGCTTCAGGAGGTTCAGGTTCCGATCTATGGAACTAAACTTACTCTGGGGCTCATACAGAGCAGGCTCGCAGAGAGAGCTCCGGGATACGATCCTCAGCTGATTGAGGTGGTGCCCAGAGAGGTGGTGAATATCGGCAGTTTTACCATTGAATTTATCAGGGTCAACCATTCAATAATTGGAGGAGTGGGCCTTGCTATTCAGACCGTGGCGGGTACAATCATTCACACCGGCGATTTTAAAATTGATTTTTCTCCTGTTGATGGAGAGGTCACTGATTTGTACAAGTTTGCCGAGTATGGAGAGAAAGGCGTGCTCCTGCTGATGTCTGACAGCACCAATGCAGAGAAGGAGGGCTTCACCAGATCGGAGTCCATCCTCATGGACAAATTGTCAGATATTTTTTCAACATCGAAAGGTCGGATTATAGTTGCATCATTTGCATCCAATATTCAGAGAATCCAGCAGGTGCTTGATACTGCGCTTAAATATAACCGGAAGGTGGCAATTTCCGGTCTTTCAATGCAGAAGAATCTTGAAATAGCAAGCAATCTTGGTTTTTTAAATGTAAGGGAGGATGTTATCGTCAGCCTTGAGGATGCCAACAAGCTGCCCAATAAGAAGCTGGTAATCATAGGAACGGGTACTCAGGGCGAGCCTATGTCGGCTCTTGCAAGAATGGCCTTCGGTACACACCGTCACTTCATATCAGAAAAGGGAGATACTGTAATAATAACCGCATCTGTAATTCCCGGTAATGAAAGAATGGTTACTAATATTGTAAATGCTCTGATGGAGCTTGGAGTGAATGTCTACTATGACAAGGCCACGGATATTCATGTCTCCGGACACGGTTCATCTAAAGAACTGAAGCTCATGCTTACTATAACGAAACCGAAATTTTTTATGCCCATACACGGAGAATACAAACATCTGAAAAAACATGCCGAAATAGCCGAGAGTCTGAATATAAAACCATCGAGAATCGTTATTGGAAGAAACGGCGATGTGCTGGAGCTGACGACGAAGTCCTTCAAAAAGATAGACTCATTGCCTCTTACTGAGATGTATGTGGATGGAACAGAGATAGGTGATATCGCAAGCAGCGTGATAAAGGACAGGCATCTCATGTCTACTGATGGTATAATCTTTATAAACGCAGTGATTTCACAGGGTATGCTTCTTAAGACGCCGGAAATTACGACTAAGGGTTTTGTTGGACATGATAATTTCAAGATACACGGTATGCTTGATAAGGATATTCAGGTTAGAGTTAATAAAATGCTTCGGGAGGGGCTGTCGGCTTCAGAGATGGAGGATCGACTGAACAGAAGCCTGAAAAATTTTATATATAAGCTTGCCAGGCGTAATCCTCTTCTCGTGATCAGAATTTCAGAGGTATAGCAGATGCATTTATATATAGTTTTGATTTTATTGGCTGTTTTTCAGGGTATAGCTGAATTTCTTCCAATATCGTCTTCAGGCCATCTGGTTATTCTTGAACAGATTGATTTCATTCATAGTACTCTCGAACAGTATGGGAAGGAAGTGAACATGCTGATAAATGTGGCGCTTCACGTTGCCACTCTCGTCGCTGTTCTTATATATATGCGGAAAGATATATATAAAATCGCCGAAGGTTTTTTAAAGGGAATTTTTACACGTAATATGGATGTTCCCGGATTCAGAACGGGACTCTATATTCTTGCCGCTTCTCTTCCTGCCGGGGTTATAGGAGTGTTATTCAATGATTTATTTGAAGAATTATTCTCATCATCTATGCTGGCATTTTTCTTTTTGATAATTAATGGAATAATTCTTATATCCACTAAAAGAATTAAGCCCGGAGACCGAAAATTAGAACAGACAGGTTTTTCCAGGGCTGTAATAATAGGTTTTTTTCAGGCCTTAGCAATGATCCCCGGTATTTCCAGATCCGGAATGACAATTGCCGGAGGAATGTACAAAGGTCTCGAGCCTGTTGAGGCTGCGCGTTTTTCTTTTCTCATGGCCATCCCGGTAATAGGGGGGGCGGGTCTTCTTGAGGGAGCTAAAGCTGCAGGTGGAAGCTATCCGGTTGAGCTGTTCTGGCCACTGGTGGCGGCCATGGTTGTGGCGATTATCGTTGCGCTGCTCTCAATAAGGATTCTCTTCTGGTTTGTGAAGCAAATCAGGCTCGACGTCTTCGGGTACTACACAATTGCTGTAGGTTCGCTGGGTCTTCTCGTGACCGGCCTCTTTTAATTTATTATATCAAGCCCTGATTTCCTGGCAGAATACCACGGAGGGTGGAATTGTTTAAGGATAAGCGTTACAGGGATATTTCGGGCATACTGCTCATTCTCGGGGGCCTGATTTTTTTACTCAGCCTGGCATCATATGATCCCCGGGATTACAGGGCTCTGGTTCTGAACAGGGACGTATCAAATCTTCTCGGGCCTGTGGGTTCTCTCATTGCCCATCTGTTCAGATCCGCCTTCGGGATCTCATCATATATCTTCGTGCTGATGCTCTTTACTTCTTCATGGTCACAGTTGAAGAGCGGGAGCGTATACCCTGTATCTGACAGACTTTTTGCACTGTTTTTTATTTCTATAAGTCTTTCCTCCTTCATGGCAATAGGGACAACAGATCTGTATCAGTATGGCGGCGGTTTCCTTGGACATTATATCTATGGATTCCTGAAGTCGGTGGCGGGTCTTGTGGGTTCTTATCTGATAATTGTAATCCTTAATCTTATCGGGCTGATTCTGCTTGGAATTGTTTCATTGACCTATCTCTTCGAAATGGAAAAGGTGAATAGTGTGAGCAGTACTTTACGGAAATTTTTCGACTGGATATCTGTGAATAAGTATGATCAGCAGATACCATTGAACTATATAGACAGAGAACTCAGAAGCGGTAAAAAACTTCCCTGGATAGTAAAGAAGAAGGTTCTTACGGGAACCAATAAGGAGCCTAAGAACTTTGGCGAAAGCATTAAGTTTCTTGAAATGAATGTGCCGGCAGCCAGAGATGAAATTCTTGCTGCTGAAAGCAAAGTCGTTGAGCCCCCTGAGTATAATGAACCCGGGTTTGAGGATTTTGAAGATCCCATTGAATTTTATAAAGAAGAATTTGACCAAATAAACGATTCTTCCTGCGACGATATTGAAAATTCAGATTTTTCTGATCCAGATGTTTCTGATTTAGATGAAGAAGCTGAAGATGCCCTGGAAACTTTTCAACTGAATAATTATGCAGTTGAACCTGAAGTGAAGCAGCAGGATGTAGAGGACCCGGAATCTTTTATGAAGAAGAACCGTATATTCGGCATAGACTGTGAAACTGACGATGAAACGCCCGAGGAGGAAGAAGTCATTCTCCCTCAGACAAGCCCTGAGGTCGCTGCAGACAAATTTACGGATTCTATGGAGTCACCATGCATTGAGGAAGCGGAGATCTTCAAAGAGATTAAGATTAATCAGGAATATATAATACCAACTGAGTTTCTCCACAGCTCAAAACCACTTGATAGTGAAACCTGGGAGAGTGAAATAAAAAAGAATTCTCAGCTTCTTGTAAGGACTCTTTCAGAATTTGGAATTGAATCAAGAGTCATTGCCGTCAACAGAGGTCCGGTAATAACCTTATATGAACTGCAGATTGCCGCCGGAATAAAAATAAACAGAGTTGTCGGGCTTTCAGATGATATCGCAATGGCTCTGGCCGCCTACAGAGTGAGAATTGTGGCCCCTATCCCGGGGAAATCCGCCATAGGGGTGGAAATCCCCAATAAGCAGAGGGAGATGGTTACCCTTGGAGATATAGTGAAGAGCCCCGCCTATCAGGCTAAGAAGGGAAGTCTCAAGGTGGCCCTGGGAAAGGATATTCTCGGTAATCCCGTGACACTGGATCTTAAGAAACAGCCCCATCTTCTGATCGCAGGCGCTACCGGCTCAGGTAAATCTGTCTGTGTAAATACTTTCATCAGCAGTATTGTTTATAATTACGACCCTAATTATGTGAAATTTATAATGGTCGATCCCAAGATGGTAGAGCTTCAGCCCTATAACGGCATGCCTCATCTGCTCTCACCGGTAATAACCGAACCGCATATGGCGCCGGCTGTTCTGAAGTGGTCGATTTATGAGATGGAGAGGCGCTATCGGCTGCTGGCTGGAAAGAATTCACGTGATATTGTCGGCTATAACGATAAGATAAAAAAAGAGAGGAAGGGCGGAGAGAATCTCCCGTTCATTGTAATAATAATAGATGAGCTTGCAGACTTGATGATGGTGGCCTCCAAGGAGATAGAAGGATATATAACCAGACTGGCTCAGAAGGCCAGGGCAGTGGGAATACATCTGGTCCTGGCAACACAGCGTCCTTCAGTTGATGTCATAACCGGTATCATCAAGGCTAATTTTCCGGCTCGTATAGCCTTCCAGGTGGCCCAGAAGACCGATTCGCGTACAATCATAGATCAGAACGGGGCAGAGAAGCTTCTCGGCAAGGGGGACATGCTTTATCAGTCTCCAACCAGCTCCTATCCTGTGAGGATACAGGGCGCTTTTATTTCCGAGGAGGAGGTAGAGGAGATGGTAGATCATCTTCACGTCTACGGTCATCCTCACTATATAGATATAGAGCAGTGCCTGAAAGCAAATGAGGTCGCTTCGGATGCTGATGATGAGGATGAGCTCTTCGTCGATGCCCTGAAAATAGTTGAGGACACAAGAAAGGCTTCTGCATCATATCTCCAGAGAAGACTGAGTATCGGATATAACAGGGCTGCGAGAATTATCGAGAGAATGGAGGATATGGGCTACGTCGGTCCTCAGCAGGGCAGCAAGCCCAGAGAGGTATACGTCTGATTTATTTTACGGCGTAGATTTCTATTGTATCTGAGTAGGATGTATAACCGGCAAATTTTTTGTAAAAG
The DNA here is from genome assembly GCA_964396355.1 of uncultured Leptospirales bacterium. Lineage (GTDB taxonomy): Bacteria > Spirochaetota > UBA4802 > UBA4802 > UBA5550 > CAYNFB01. The sequence goes on from CAYNFB010000064.1 coordinate 10,770, forward strand.
TAAGAAAATGGTCTGAAAAAAAGAGAGCTGCTCTTTAATACTCTCTCTGGATGAAATCCGCAGCTGTACGTTTTCACTTTTCTAAATCCTGCCTCTTTGAGTATTTTTTCCGCTCCTCCCGGGGATACATCGATTCTGTGGTCCCCCGGATGTGTTTTTATCCACTTTTCTCTGTCGAATGTAAACAGCGGACCGAAGTATGAAGGCATGGCCAGAGCCAGTACCCCTCCGTCATTGAGGAGTTCGTAGATTTTTTTAATTTCTTTTGCCGGATCTCCGCAGTGTTCAAGGAAGAACCATGCACTGATGATATCAAACTTATCTGTAATTCCGGCACTGTCAAAGGGGGAATGTATTACAGGAATTTTAAAATTATTAATACAGTAAGATGATGCATATTGAGATATTTCAATTCCGAGAAGCCTGTCTATTCCTTTATCTGCTGCGGCTTTAAGAAAGAAACCTGCAGCACTTCCTATGTCGAGGAGTGAATCGGGATTTGTTTTTCTGTGAAGTCTGAATATCCGGTTAAGCCTTTCAGACGAGAGGGAATATATATTGTCAAAATCCTCGATGTAGGTCTTGCCGTATTGTTCTTTATATTCTTTAATAAAGTAATCCCTGTCATAGGACAGGGATTGATATTCGGTGTTGAATACAATTTTGCAGTTTTTGCAGAGAAAGAAATTCCCGCTGATTTCTTTGACTTTATGTCCTCTGCAGAAAGGACAATCCAAAGATTCGGGGATCATTTAGTTTTTTGTTTCTTCTTGGCCGGTTCAACTACAACAGGAACTCCTCGGATCCTGGCGCTGTCAAATGAATGTAGCACGAGCTCAGCATAGGGCTCGGGAACTTCAAAAAACGAATACGTGGAATGAATGTCAATTTTTCCGACAGACTTTCCGTCAATGCCTGATCTTTTAACTATTTCACGGATAAGATCTCCAGTCGAAATATTCTGGTTTTTCCCAATATTAATAAAGAGTCTGGCTTTACCGTCTTTAATGTCTTCGAAAACCATTTTTTCGGTTTCGGGTTTTTTGAGGAGATTCTCGGCACTGAGATTAATTTGTGAAATGTCGGCAAACTGCTCCTTTAGCAGTGCTGCTGCAATTCTCTTTGTGCCGCTGAAAAAAGGGAGTTTCTTTTTCATTACTTTCAGAAGGATTAAGTATTCGTACAGTTCGTCTGAAAGAGCAGATTCAAGAATCTTCTCCAGTTTTTTTTGCTGATTCATTAAAAGCATCGCAAAAGGAAAGGTATTTTTGTAAATCGAGTAATATTAATTCGAATATACAGAATTTACAATGATAAATTTTAACAATAAAAATAGCAAGTAATTTTCAATAAATAGAGTGAATCAGATTTACGGTAAAATATTTATTTGACTATTGCACTCTGCGGATTATTGTACATTCTTTACGGGTAGACTATGATGAAAAAAATATACGTGATAATAATAGTATTTATGATGAATTCAGGCTTTTGTGCAGAATTCGGGCCCTGGAAGGCAGGAGTCATGACTGGTGATGATCTTCTTCAGTACAGGCACAGATCTGTAAAAAATAATGTACTGCCTGTATATAACGGTGTTCAGGGAGGAGCGTTCTTCCTCATCCGTTTTTTCCAGAAAGTAATTTCGCCCCAGGACGGGCCAAACTGCAGGCATGAACCGGTCTGCAGTGTCTACGGTGTTGAGGCTGTGATTAAACACGGCGCTCTTGCCGGATCATTTCTTGCTGGTGACAGGCTTCTCCGGTGTAACCCCTTCTATGCGCCGTCCAAGGATCCTGTGCCTGAAAAGATTTTCGGACAATGAAAAAATATATAACATTACTCCTGCTGGCATTACTTTTCCATGGACTGAATATCTATGCAGCGGATCGGGATAACATTGAGAAGAAACAGAAAAAATTTGCCCGGGAGCTTTTTTCTCATGGCAGATATTTTGAGGCTATCGGAGAGGCGGCAAAACTCGACAGGAGCGGAGATAATACCGGTCTGAATTATTTTATATATTCGGCGTACTATAAGGGGGAGCAGTACAGAACTGTAATCCATGATTACATACCAGGGGGAAAAGGGGGAGACCTGTTTCCGGGGTTCCTTCTTCGCTCAAGGTCGTATTTTATGCTTGGAGATTATGAAAACAGCCGGGAATCCCTCGGGTCTTTCCGATATTCTCAGTTAGATCAAAATATGAGGCACGAGCTCTTCATAAGACGAACTGAATCGTTCATTAAAGCTGCAGAGTGTGATCTCCTTAGAGATGAGATACTTCTTGCCGGCCCCTTCCTTAAAGACGACTATAATTTTTCAGCTCTGCGCAGGGAACTAGAGAAATACAATCAAATCGGTCTTAAATCCCCTCTTCTTGCAGGGGGGATGTCCGCTGTTGTTCCGGGACTCGGGCAGATCTATTCCGGACGTATTATGGAGGGGTTAATCTCCCTGGCCGCAGTTGCCTCCACCTTTGCCGGGGCAATGCATTACCGGGCAAAGGGGATGGACGGAGAGTCCCGTACTCTTTTCTTTTTTTCCGGCCTTTTCTATTCAGGGAATATTTACGGAGCAGTTAACTCCGCCCGGAACAGCAACGTGAAAAGAGGGAGTTTATTCCTGAAACGAATGAGTACCTTCTATACTCCCTATTTCCCGGAAAAGTATATAAATATGCGGGGAAGCATAGATTGAAACGAATATATACAATACTGTTTATTCTTATGCTGGCCTCCATGGCCGCCGGGAATGATTTGATGGAATATGCCGGGACCGCCTATGAGAGGGGGGAATATTATCACAGCATTACAGAGCTGATGAGATATCAGTATCTCTACCCTGAAGGCAGAAAATACGGCGACAGTCTGATTCTCATGGGCAAGTCATATTTTAAGGGAGGAAACAGCAGAGAGGCTCTGAAATTATTTAATGAGGCTTATTTTAAATTTCCAGGGGACTTTTCGGGGCAGGAGGGCCTTTATTACGGAGCCCTTACCC
>CAYNFB010000065.1:0-8769 GCA_964396355.1 uncultured Leptospirales bacterium
CAAATTCCCCATGATCTCAGCAGCAATCACTTCGGGTTCGGGAAGGTCTTCAGCGACCATTTTTTTTACGATTTCCTCGGTTACCGGGTTGCCGGCTGCTTTGGCTGCCAGCATTTCAAGCAGTTTCGGTTTAATTCCTGCGCGCATGGGCTCGGGTACGGCCTGCACGAGAGTATCAAATATTTTTTCACCATCAGGCGTCCATGTAATGTCTGCCAGTATTAACTCCCTTTTCATTGTAAATAGGTGCTGTTGGTATTTTTTTTAATGAGATGGGGAATGATCTTATCCGTATTTTAGTATCCATGACGGATAATTCGGATATAATAAAGAAAAGGCTGGCAATATCATCTGACTGGAAGAAGAAAGATTTTGTTATGGCTGTGCGGGAAATTTCACTGTTGAAGCTGTCAATTCGAATGGACGATGAAGTTCTTTCAGAACTTGTGTCATTTTTAGAATTACACAAGCACTTCATCCTTCAGCTTCTGGAAAATTCGAATCTAATCGAACACGATTCTTTTACAGATACCCTTCTTGCTGTCTATCACATGACAGATGAGCTTTCCCGGAGGAAAAATTTTAGAGATCTTCCTGAAACAGATATGCGGCATCTTAAGTTTGACATAATAAGAGCATACCATGCTCTTATTATTGAATGGATTGCTTATATGAATCACCTTGGAAATGAATACCCATTTATGTTTTCACTTGCTCACCGTTCTAACCCCTTTATCGATCGGAATGACGTGATCATCTACAGGTAAAAGGAGTCCGTTTTATGAATAAAGATGAAAAGAAATAAACTCAATATATTATCTGTTCCAAATAGACTTTATAATATTATGAAAATTCAAAAGGTCTGTGCTGATGAATATCTGTCGACAAAGCGCTGGCCTCAATTCAGATATTACTTTCTCTGCGATATTACCGGTTTTACACCTGTAGTTTTAAAAAACTTAACAGTCAAAGCATTATAAAAAAGTATTTTCACCAAAACACATACCATCCGGACGGTTTTTATGTTGACCCGGGTCGTAGGTATGATATACTCCTTCTATTCTTTAATCAAGGAGAAAGTAATGATGCAGACCGATGGTATATTCAGGAATTAACATGCCCCGAATTGTTATACAGAAATGCAACTGAGTTCGGGGAAAAAAGATTCCAGTGGTGGAGAACAGGTGCTGAATCGACTCAGCAAAATACCTATTCTGAAGTCTGGCAGATTGCTTCAGAGCTCTCATGCTCACTTATGAGTATGAATTTTGCAAAGGGAGACCGCGGAGCTATTATGGCACACATCTGCTCCCAGTGGGTATGGGCTGATTATTCCATTTTGTGTTCAGGCGGAGTTACTATTTGTATTTATCCTACCCTTTCTTCCGAAGAGGTGAAGTATATACTGAATGATTCCGGTTCATCTGTTATTTACGTTCAGGATGAGGGGCTGCTTGAAAAAGTACTCGAAATAAAGTCAGAAGTACCGACTCTGAAAAAAATCATTATCATGGACGGTGGATATAAAAGTTCAGATGAGTCTATCTCAACCCTTGAAGATTTCAGACAGCCTGGTATTGAATTTAATGAAAAGAGTCCTCAGTTGTTTGAAGACAGATGGCGTTCCGTTTCTATTACAGATCTGATGACCATTGTATATACGTCAGGTACAACCGGTCTTCCAAAAGGTGTAGTTCATACTCATAAATCCTTTAATGCAGCCTGCTGCAGAGATATGAAGCAGGTTCCTTTTATTACTGACAATGAAATCTGGATGGCATTTTTGCCTCTTGCTCATACATATGAAAGAGAATGCGGTCACGGCATTGCAATGATGAGTGCATCTACAATTGCATATTCATCACCAGTAAAAGTAGTCGAGGATCTTCAGCTATTCAGACCCACTGTTTTTATGTCGGTTCCCAGAATTTATGAGCGTATTTATATGGCTATGCGGGAGCAGACATCAAAATCTCCTGTTAAGAAAAAATTATTTGAAGCAGCAATGAAAACCGGAATAGAGCTTGTTAACTCAAGAGCTGATGAGAAAGGTTTTCTCGACATGACAGAGGGGATTGATTTTACAGTTGGCCTCGGATTCTGGCTTAAATTTAAATACAGACTCTTTGATAAAATAATATACAGCAAGGTTCGACATTTACTTGGAGGAAATTATAGATTTGCATTTTCGGCGGCCGGCAGCCTGCCTGCTGAGCTCTGCAAGACCTATATGGCAATGGGTATTCGTATATTTGAAGGTTACGGTGCAACAGAAACCTGGAATACAATAAATCTTAACTGGGACAACCGTGTACTTCCCGGATCAGTCGGGCCCTCCTGCATTGGTGTTGAAGGCCGTATTGCAGAGGACGGTGAATGGCAGGTACGAGGTGAGAATAATTTTACTGAATACTGGAATAAACCTGATGAGACAAAGGAGGCCTTTACTGATGACGGTTTTTATAAAACCGGGGATATTGTAGAGGAAGTAGCCGACGGATATATCCGTATTGTTGACAGAAAAAAAGGTTTGATGGTGCTGGACACTGGTAAAAATGTGGCCTCCAACAAGATAGAAGGAAAATTTTCACTGAGTAAATGGGTCGATATCGTCATACCTGTAGGTAGTGAAAGAAAATTCATCTCGGCCCTTGTTATTCCTAATTTTGATGCTTTCAAGGAACTCTTTGACAGTGAAAATATTTCCTATGATGAATCAAAGGTCATTACTGTCACTGAGCCAATGCCGATGTGCGTCTCAGTGGGTGAAGACTTTATTGAAAATACAAGACTCAGGGAACTCATTGATGTGGATATTCAGGCAGCAAACAAAGAGCTTGAAGAGTATGAAACAATCAAGAAGTATACAATACTTACAAAAAGACTGACCATCGACGGAGGAGAGATGACCCCTACCCTTAAAGTTAAAAGACGGGTAGTTCTTGATAAATACAAGGCTGTTATTGACAGCATGTATTCCTGAGAGAAAATGCTTATCATATGAATTATAAGATGCCTTATTGGGCATCTTTTTTTTTGAACAATCTCATTTTTTTTTGAGTAAATATATATATATTAAAGCCCCTGAATGTACGATAATAATAGTAAGTAATAATATTACCGGACTGGTGTATACAATGGATTCAAAAAAAATTTTTAATAAAACTTTCAGAAATAAATTTGCCCGACGGATTTATTATAACCTCGCTTCAAGCACGCTTCTTAAAATGCTTTTACTGGGAATGATTATACTTTTCTCTTTTTCCAGTGCAATCTACTACATAGAAAAAAATCACGTCCTGTACAAGGATTTCAACGGTGTAAGGATTGAGGATAGTGATAATTCAAGCAATATCCGGAGTTTTGAAGATTCACTGTGGTGGACTTTCGTCACTTCTACCACTGTCGGTTACGGAGACTATTATCCTGTGTCCACAGCAGGGAGAATAACCGGCATACTGCTGATGTTTTTCGGAGTATCTCTGGTTGGTGTGGTTACCGGTAATATTGCATCATTTCTGGTTGATAAACAGTTGAAGGAGGACAGGGGATTGAAATCTATAAAATTAAAGAATCATTTTATTATATGCGGCTGGAAGAGAGACATGGGGAAGGTTCTGAAGGAGGTAATTGAAAAAAATAATAAATTTCTTGCTTCAGAAATAGTTCTGATCAATACTGCCGGCCCCGAAGAAATAGAAATACTCAAAGCTGAGCCTGAACTTAGCGGCATTAACTATATACATGGTGATTACATTGATGAAGCTGTATTGAAAAAGGCAAACCTGAAGTATGCTAAAAAAATTCTCATAGTTGCAGACAGACTGGTGAAGGGATCAGTACAGGAGGTCGACTCAAGAACAGTCATGACTATAATCACGGTGAAGAGTATATCTAAAACAATTTATACCACAGCCGAGCTGCTTGATTCAAAATTTGAAAGATACCTCATAACAGCAAACTGTGATGAAATAATTCTTTCAACGGACTATAACCGGTCACTCATTGCCAACGCTTCGACAGGAAGCGGCATATCCCATGTGATAAATGAGCTTTTGAGTGTAGATGCCTCTTCCTCCATGACTACAGTTGATCCGCCGGGAAAATTTATCGGGAAAAAATATTCTGATCTGTCTGATTATTACAATAGCAAAGACAGTACTATCCTCATCGGACTTCTTGAGAATACGGGTAATTTCTACAGAAGAAAGATGGAAGCTATTGAAGAGGCTCAAAAAACGCCCGATATCTCTACCCTCGTAGATAATCTGAAAACTGTAAAAAACTTAAGTGCCAATAAGCCGGTTATAAATCCTTCCTCTGATTATATTATAGAAAAATATACCAGGGCAATAATCATTGAAGGGAGAGACAGCTGATGAAATCTTCAAAAAATATAACTTTAGATTATGGTCACGTTGCGGATAAACTCAAAGAAGTCTCTTTCTTTGAAAAATATAAGAATGATGAACGTGTAATTAAAAAAATAATTAGCCTCTGTGATACCCGGAACTTTAAACAGGGAGCAAAGATAATCCAGGAGGGAGATCAGGGCGATGACCTGTTTATAATTCTAAATGGTGAAATAGATATAATTAAGAAAACACTCCAGCAAGAACAATACGTTGTTACTACTCTCAGTTCGGCAATGGGCGGGATATACGTTGGAGAGCTGGGACTCATCGATCATGACAGCCGTTCTGCTACAGTTGAGGCCAAGACTGATTGTGAATGTCTGGTTATTAAAAGAGAAAAATTCCTGGAGTTTGGAAATGAGAATCCCGAGATAGGTCTCAATATTACAAGAGCTATTGCTGTCCAGCTGAGTCAGAAACTCAGAAAAAGCAATACGGATTTAATAACACTCTTCTCGGCTCTGGTCGAGGAGATCTCGGGAGAATAGATTATTTATGAAGAAAATAATGATTATCACCGATTCAGTGTCGATGCCCAGGCCGGGCATTTCTTATGAGGAAACATGGATATATCTGCTGAGACAGCGTTTCCCCGGTATTGATATAATTGACAGGCCGGGACGCGGTTCCACTTCTATGCGGCTGTACACCGAGGGCGGCGGAGGGGTGGATCTGCTGGAGATGTACAATCCTGATATGGTTATTCTTCAGATTGGTCTTACCGAATGTGCACCGAGACTTTTCAGAAAAGCCGGATTAGAATCTTTTATAATGAAGAGGCTGATGCCGAAGAAATTCATACCCCGCTACGTTGAGCATGTAAAAAAAACAAGAGGGCGAAATCCTGAAATTACAGAAGTGAGTCCTGAAGTATTTAAAAGAAATATATTTTCATATGCTCAAAGATGCCGTAATGCCGGTACTGATCTTTTAATTATAAAAATACTCGAGCCTACTGAAATCTATATAGAAAAAAGCCCATTCATCAAACAGAATATTGACCTGTATAACTCAATATATAAATCGGCAGAAAAAGCTTTCTCAAATGTCTCGTTTCTGGATCCCGTTGGATCAGAAAATGATGTAAATTTGTTATGCGTCGATGAACTGCATATAAATCAGCAGGGACATCTTCTTTACTTTGACAGCATAATCCCTGCGGCAGAGAATATTATACACTCTTCCTCGGAGGAAAGGGGCCCCAATACTGATAAAGGTAGGTTTTGATTTTTCCGTTATATAATTTTCTGTTTTTTGTCGATTTCTTACCGAAGTATTTTTCAAATTCATCAAATGCTGTAATGATAAAGAAAGACCAGTCTTCGAGCTCAAGAAATGTTTTTCCCATATCCCTGGCCAGAGCTTTCACCTCAGAGAGCTCATGCATCCTCTCTCCGTATGGAGGATTACATATAATGCATCCGTATTTATTTTTGCTGCTGAATTCCTGAAGCGGTTTTTTCTGAAAGACGATATTGTCCCCTACTCCAGCCTTCTCTGCATTTTCAACAGCTGCCTTAAATACATACTTGTCTGAATCGGACGCAAATATCTCAAGATCTATATCAAGAATAGCATCCTTTGCTTCCTGAAAGGCCTTTACCCACACCTCTTTTGGCATTCCAGGCCATGTCTGGGATACGAATTCTCTGTTAATGCCCGGAGCTATGTTTCGCCCCATAAGAGCCGCCTCAATAGGAATTGTCCCTGATCCGCATAATGGATCCACCAGCATTCGATTACTTCTCCACTTGCTGAGATATACCAGAGCAGCAGCAAGGGTCTCCTTTATCGGAGCTTCTCCCTGTTGGGTGCGATAGCCCCGCTTGTGCAGTCCCTTCCCGGAAGTATCCAGTGTTAGTGTTACAATGTCATTAATTAGTGCGACTTCGATTTTATATACAGGGCCGTCTTCGCTAAATACTGTGTCAGTATACTTTCTCTTCATACTTTCAATTACTGCTTTTTTTACAATAGACTGGCAGTCCGGCACACTGAAAAGCTTTGACCTTACCGATTTTCCTGTAATATGCATCTTGCCGTTTTCAGGGATTATATCTCCCCACTCCACGGCAAGAGTCCCCTGGAAGAGTTCTTCGAAATCAGTCGCCTTAAACCGGGCCATTTGTATTAAAACTCTGTCTGCGCATCTGAGCCATATATTCGTTCGTGCAATGGTTGAATAGTCTCCTTTAAAACATACACGGCTGTTTTCTACTTTAAGATTTTCAATGCCCATCTGCTTCAACTCTGAAGCAACCAGTGATTCCAATCCAAATGTAGCTGTTGCTATCAGGTCAAATTCTATCATCGTTATCCTCTTAAATAATCATTTATTCTAATATTACAATACTTTTATTTAATGGTATGTTGTCAAACAGGATTTATAAGCGGAGAATTATACGGCAGGGCGCTTGCTCAGGCTTTTCTGTGGACTCACTGAATTTTTATTTATAATATTTATTGCTTCATTACGTGTAAGAAAGCCGTAGTATTCCATATTCCAGGTTATTATTATGCCCTCACAGTCATATTCTTTTAGAAATATTTCCTGTATATTCTCATCTGTTGAATTAATATCGGCAACAGGACAATGAGTAATAAAATTGTTAATACCTGTTTCAACTGATCTGTTCATGAGAAGATTGTATCCGAATGGAGAATATATATATTTTTTAAGGTCTTTGTCTTTAATTATTCCAACAGGATAGTTATTGCTGTCGGTGACAGGTATTGCCCTGCATTCAGGATTATTCTTGAAAATTTCAATAATCAGATCTGCTCTTTCTCCTGTTTGTATAGTGGTCGGTTTTTCTACACTTTTTTTGAGGTTATTGTTTCTCAGACATCTGTAATTAAAGTTATTCTTTAATTCCAGAATTCTGCTGTTAATGAATTCCAGGTTATCAATATTCTTATCCGGTATTCCGGTATAATAGCCCTGAACCAGATCAAATCCAAGCTCCATACAGAAGTAAAGTTCATCCTCTGTCTCTATTCCCTCTGCAATGACAGTTGCGCCGAATATTTTTGAAAGACTGATAAGGTGTTTGCATATTGAACGTTTTGTTGAACTTTCATCAAGCCCTGAAACAAGGAATCTGTCAAATTTGACATAATCAGGTTCCGAATTATAAAATAGCTCCAGCCCTGAAAAACCAGTTCCGAAGTCGTCTATTGCTATGCGGATGCCTCTCCGGTGAGTTATGTTGACTAGTTTTCTAAGCTGATCAGTATCGAACTTATGTTTTTCATTCAATTCAAAACAAATTTTATCAGTTGGCAGTTTGTATTTGTGAAGAATTTTTTCAGTTGCTCCGATTTCATAATCGGGCATTGTGCATATCCTCGGGTCATAATTGTAGAACAGCTTGATGTGATCATTCCAGGGTATTTTAGTGAATTTAGAGATTGCCTTCTCCCTTAGTATTGTATCTATGCTGAAGAGTACACCATCATTATAAGCGGCATTGAAAAAATTGTCTATCGACCGGAATGTAGTATCTTCAGTATTTCTAAGTAATGCTTCAACTGCCGTTGTAATTCCCGTCTGGAGATTTATAATCGGCTGAAAGGCGAAATCAATCTGCCGGAGCGCCTCTTCCCATTTTTCAAACACTTTAGCTCCCGTGGTATAATTATTCTACTAGATAGATATAACGGGAGTATTTAGAGATTATGAAAGTTATATTTAATTTTTATATAATGTCATCAGTCGGGGGCGAGTATGATCATGTCATCCCTGTTTATTACTTCATCGTAGTATTTAATTCCGAGAATTTTCTTGATTTCACTGGTTTTTCTTCCTTTTATTACATCCAGCTCCTCTGACTTGTAATTAACAATCCCCTTCGCTACGTGTATACCTCCGGGGCCTGTAATCTCAATAATTTCTCCCATGTCGAATTTGCCGGAAACAGAGATAATACCTGATGCGAGGAGAGATTTCTTCCCCCGGGTCAGAGCCTTCACTGCACCCTCGTCTACTTCCACAATACCTTTGGTTTTTCTGAGATTAATCCACTTCTTTCTGCTGGAGAGAGTCTTTCCTTCATTGATAAACAGGGTGCCTATCTTTTCACCATCCATTATGCGGTTCAGGATTGATTCTTCGTTGCCGTCGGCGATAATCATCTTGCCTCCGAATCTGAGAATCATCTCTGCTGCGTTGATCTTAGTGGCCATGCCCCCAGTTCCGTGTTCTGTACCAGCTCCCCCGGCGTTTTGTTTTATCTGGTCATCAATACGGTAAATTTCATAGACAGGCTCGGAATCGGCAAGATCCATATAAAATCCGTCAATATCGCTCAGCAGTATCAGCAAATCTCCGTCAATCAGACTGAGTACGTGAGCC
>CAYNFB010000065.1:8779-13702 GCA_964396355.1 uncultured Leptospirales bacterium
ACCAATTTTTATTTCTTTTACAACTACCGAGTCATTTTCATTTATGATGGGAATGACATTCATTTGAAGTAATGCTTCAAGGGTATTCCTGGCGTTAAGGAACCGCCTTCTGTGTTTCATGTCATCCTCTGTAAGCAGAATCTGGCCGACGTGGAGACCGTATTCAGAAAAACATTTCCTGTATTCATCAATCAGAATAGTCTGTCCTACTGAGGCAAGAGCCTGTCTTCCAGGAATTGTCATCTGACTTCTCTTCATCTGCATAAGTCCGGCTCCTGCGGAAATTGCACCGGAGGTGACTATGATTACTTCATAGCCTTTCTTCTTTAGATTGGATGCATCAAGAGATATTTTATCTATTTTTGCATGAGAAATCTTATCCTCATCAGTAATTGATGAGGTGCCGATCTTTATGACTATTCTTTTTACATTTTTTAAAATATCGCTTCGGGGCACGGATTTACTCCAGCATTTTCTTAATCTCACCAAACAGGAGTTCAATGTTCTGCTCATAGAGAGCTGATATTGGAACCACTTTTTCTCCAAGCTCTTTAATCTTTTCTTCCAGCTCTTCCTCTGAAATAAGATCTGTCTTGGATAGAATTACAAGATGCTTTCTGTCCAGCAGAGCCTCATCATATGTACTGAGCTCATTTTTTAAAAGTTCAAGATTATATGCAATATTCTCTTCGGAGGAGTCGATTATATAGAGTATACATTTAACCCTTTCAATATGCTGGAGGAAAGAAAGACCAAGTCCGAGACCCATGTGAGCACCTTCAATGATTCCCGGAATATCAGCTATCTTATAAACGGATTTGTCTTCATATTCGATAACACCGAGATTGGGCGTAAGTGTTGTAAATGGATAATTCCCCACCTTGGGGTTCGCATTTGTAATAACAGAGAGGAGTGTTGATTTCCCTGCATTGGGAAGCCCCACAAGGCCGATGTCGGCAATGAGTTTGAGATTCAGGTCAACTTCAAGTTCCTGTCCAGGCATTCCCGGCTGCGCGAATCGGGGGGTCTGCAGGGTTGATGATTTAAAAAAAGCATTTCCCCTTCCGCCGATTCCACCAGATGCGACAAGAAAAGGTGTATCCTCATCAAGCAGATCTGCAATAGTTTCACCGGTTTCACTGTTTACTACAACTGTGCCCGGGGGAACCTTAATTGTCAGATCTTCGCCGTCTCTGCCGTGGCGGTTTACACCCATTCCCTGCTTTCCTCTTTCCGCTTTATATAGCTTGTCAGAGAAAAAATGAGAAAGGTTATAATATCTCCTGTCTGCTTCGATATAGACGTCTCCGCCTTTACCTCCGTCTCCTCCGTCGGGTCCGCCCTTGGCGATATATTTTTCCCTTCTGAATGAAACGGCACCAGAACCACCGTCGCCGGCTTTTATTTTTATCTTAATGATGTCTGTAAATTTAGACAATTTTTTATCTCCATAAAAAAATAATCGCGTATATTACGCGATTATTCCTGTCTTAAATGTTATATCAAGTATTAATTCATATAGAAGGATAAACTGAAACCTTTTTTCGGAATCTATCTCTTCTTTCAAATTTTACATAGCCGTCAATTTTTGAATAGAGAGTGTCATCTCCGCCGATACCAACATTAGTACCTGGATGTATTTTGGTGCCTCTCTGTCTCATGATGATTGTGCCGCCCTTGACAAATTCGCCACCGAATTTCTTAACTCCCAGTCTCTTGGAATTGGAGTCCCTTCCGTTCCTGGTTGATCCGCCACCTTTCTTATGTGCCATTGTATTACTCCTTAATCAGTTACAAATTCAATCTTAATCTTGTCGGGATATTGTTTTTGAATCTCAAATATACCGAGTAAAAAAGATTCAATCAAAAATTTAAGATTTTTATTCTCTTCTTCCCCTAGTTCATCAATCACAATTTCTGAACTAAGGAATCCATCCTGCTGTACTAATTTTTGTCTAATCTTTAAAATACGGGAAATAGACAGAATCATTGTTTGAATCAAGGCCGATACTGCAGCGCATACTACATCACTTCCCTTTACTGCAGTCCCGGAATGTCCTGAACTTATTATAGTTAACTTGTTTTTGCTGCCTGAACAAATTCCCTTTTGCAACGAAAAATTAATCAGTTTAACTGAAATCAATTATCCGACTAAAAGTTCATTTATTTTTAATTGAGAGTATATTGGTCTGTGACCAACTGTTCTGGTGTAATTTTTTCGTTTTTTAAACTTAACACCTTTAACCTTATTACCCTTGATTTCTCCGAGCACTTCGGCTTTAATCTTTACATCCTGCAGATAGGGGTGACCGATTTTCACATCACCTTCATTTGAGAAAAGCAGTACTTTCTCAATTGTTAAGTTTTCTTCTGAATCTTTCAGTCTGTCAACATTCAGTATCAGATCTTTTTCAACTTTATATTGCTTGCCTGCTATTTCTACGATTGCATACATTTGATTATCCCTTATTCGTCTTGTTATATAACTAAGAGGAGTAAAACTCCTCTTTTATTGGGCCCACAAGGACTCGAACCTTGGACCTACTGATTATGAGTCAGCCGCTCTAACCAACTGAGCTATGGGCCCTTACGACGCATTTGCCATATATCCCTTAGACTTCCATTGTGTCAAGAAAATATTAGAAAAATATCGCAATGAGACATAAAAAATTTATATACAAATCATTTTATGATTATATCAGCAATAAAAGGGTTATCTGTTTTTCCCGAACCGAATAGATTGCGCCTGTTCATATCCTCGGCATCACTATAGGCTTCGATTATTCCTACAAGATGTATAATTAAACTTATAAAAAAGAGAAACCCTGTCAAGAGTAAATAATTTTTATATTCAGTGGTTCCGCTGTCCGAAAGCATTGTTTTTATAAGAAAGTAACCCGTTGCAGTATAGCCCAGCCCTGCAGTGAGACAGAACGCAAGCCCCTTGGTGTCATTATTCAGATAAAACTGGCCACCGCCCGGCATTACTACAGATAGAAGACATACCAGCCTGGGGTTGACGCCTTTGTCTCTTCTCTCCGATATCTTTCCGCCGGGAGATTTTGGTCAATTTCTGCTGAAGAAATCTTTTTTTTCTTAACTTCTTCAGGCTGTGATTTAGTCTTATTTTTCTCCGGGGTTTCCTCTCCTGCTCCGGGTTTTAAATCACCCAGAGTTATAGCCTCAAGAGAAGGAAGCATGTAAAAACTTGAGAAAAAAATAAAGATCAAATTGAGTACAGATACTTTTTTCATCAATGTGTTTCGGTATTTACTTGATGTCATTTATACTTCCTTAAGCTTTTTAAAGAAATGAAACCATGTTTCTTCCTTCTTCTTTTGACATGTAAAGTGCTCTGTCGGCTCTTTTTACAAGAGAATGTCTGTCCAGATCTATCATCGGGTCAAACTGAGATACACCTATCGATATAGTCACTTTCAGGGTCGTTTCATTAAATATAACAGAGGAACTCTCTATACAGGATCTGATCCTCTCTGAGACTATTATAGCCTCATTTATATCTGTTTTAGGGAGGATTACTGCAAACTCCTCACCGCCGTATCTAGCTGCAATGTCTATGAGTCTGACGTTCTTCCTGAATACTTCTGCGACTTTTTTTAGTACCTCATCTCCTGCAACATGACCATAGGTGTCGTTGAAACTTTTGAAATTATCAATATCGCCCATTATCAAGGAAAGAGGTCTGTCGTATTTAATTGACCTGTTCATTTCATCAACAAGTATTGTCTGAAAGTAGTGATGGATTTTCAGCTTAGTCATCATATCCGTTGTTGCCATCTCATACAGCCGGGCATTGTTTATGGCAATCCCTGCAAGTGATGCTATATTGAGAATATATTCTATCTCAGCCTCAATGAAATCTTCCTTGTTTATCCGGTCTCCCAGTACTATGAGGCCGTTTATCTCGCCCTTGCTCTGGAGAGGAACAATCAGGTCGGGTTTTAAAATTGTTAAAACATCCGCCGAGGGATCTTCAACTCTTTTGGTTATTTCATCATATTTATAGCATCTCAGGTCACTCTCAAGAAATTTTATCAGAGGTGAATGAATTGAAAATGAGTATTCCATACTGTGGTCAAGATCAAAGCCCTTGTAGTTTCTATGGAGTGTAAATTTATCTCCGCCAAGGCCTTTTAAAAGAAATATCCCGGCATTGAGGAGCTGAAGCTGCCCCATGCAGGTCAGGAGAATCGAATCTATCAGTATATTATAATCCAGCGTTGAATTTAGACCCTTGCTTATTTCAATAAGCTGCCTGAGGTCGTATATTTTTCTCTCATACTGCTCTATGAGAGGCGGAAATTTTATATCCTTTTCAAAATTATCAAAGGAATCCATGTTTTTAACCTCTCCGAAAATAATAACCTTTCATTTATTTAAAATGATAATAAAAAATTAATAATATAATTTCAAGACTAATAATATAATTTTGCAGAATTACTATTGTTCAGATATTAATGAAACAAAGTTTTCAACAATTTTTAGTCCGAATTTATGGCTTTTTTCAGGATGAAACTGCGTAGCAATCACATTCCCTTTCCCGACAATACACGGAAAGGATGTTCCGTATTCTGATACTCCTATTGTCCATTCGCTCTGTGTCATTTCAGGATGAAATGAATGAATGAAGTAGAAATAACTCATATCCGGAACTTCCTGAAGAAATTTGGATTCCCTGATTATTTTTACCTGGTTCCATCCCATGTGAGGTATCTTCAGACTGTTATCTCTAAACTTTATCACACTCCCGGGAATGATGCCAAGCCCCCCGGTGCTGCCGAATTCCTCGCTATCAGAAAAAAGCAGCTGATACCCAAGGCAGACTCCCATGAAGTATCTGTCATTTAAAATATATTCTTTTAACGGGTCAATCCATCCCATTTCGTGAAGATTTTCCATTGC
>CAYNFB010000066.1:0-13610 GCA_964396355.1 uncultured Leptospirales bacterium
ATACCAGGAGCAGATTTGATGACACAGTTATACCGGACATGGATGGACGTATCCGGAAGATTGAAAAAAATTCAGATCACGTTGTGATTTACTACATTATAAAAAAAAGTAATTTAAAAAAGAGATTGAAGAGATAAAAGTAAAATGTCATCAGTAAATGATTGGATAGAAAGGAATTGTAAATGAATGTGAATTATATTGATGAGCTCTGTGCCGGCTCACGTAAAGCCTCGGGAACAATTGGAAGACTCAGCACTGTAGAAAAAAACAATCTGCTTCTGAGCATTGCTTCAAAACTCAGAAAGAGAATACCCTCTCTGATTATTGAGAATAAGAAGGATCTGGAGCTTGCAGTAAAAAACGGTGTATCAAATGCATTCTATGACAGACTGCTCCTTGACGAGAAGAGAATAGAGGCTATAGCCGCCTCAGTTGAAGAAATTGCAGCCCAGGAGGACCCGATCGGAAGGGTCGAAAACATGAAGGTAAGGCCCTCGGGAATACGGGTAGGGCAGATGAGAGTCCCCCTTGGAGTCATTGCTGTAATATATGAATCCCGGCCTAACGTCACAATAGACATTGCCGCTTTGTGCATTAAATCGGGCAACTGCGCAATTCTCAGGGGCGGGGAGGAGGCACTGTATTCGAACATTGCCCTGAGCACCATCGTGAGAGAGGCGCTGGCCCAATCCGGCTATGATGAAAACATAGTCACTCTCATCTCAGATTTAGACAGAAGGCTTGTGCCGGTTCTCCTGAAAAAAAAGGAATTTATTGATATAGTCATCCCCAGGGGAGGAGAAGGGCTCATCCGCATGGTGACCGAGGAGTCCACCATACCTGTAATAAAACATGAAAAAGGACTCTGCCATCTCTATGTCGACAGCAGTGGTAATGAATCAATGGCAAACAGAATAGCCGTCAATGCAAAAGTTCAGAGGCCCGGAGTATGCAATGCAATTGAGACTCTGCTTATTCACAGGGATTACCCGCATAAAGAGAGTCTACTTAAATCACTTCTTGAAAATGGGGTAGAGATAAGAGGATGCGAAAAGACAGCTGCTTTATTACCCGGTGAGATCACACCTGCATCTGATGAGGACTGGAGCACTGAATATCTTGAGCTCATAATATCGGCTAAGATTGTAGATTCATTTGAAGAGGCAGTGCTGCATATAGAACAGTACAGCTCAGGACACAGTGAAGCAATAGTTACATCTGACTACTTCATGGCTGAAAGATTTCTTAAAGAGGTTGATTCATCTGCAATTCTTCTAAATGCCTCCACCCGGTTCCATGACGGAGGGGAATTCGGACTTGGAGCTGAGGTCGGTATTTCCACACAGAAACTCCATGCCAGAGGAGTGATGGGAATAGAGGGTCTTACTACACTGAAGTACATTGTATACGGTAATGGCGAAATCAGATAAGAGCAGGAAAATTGGAATCTTCGGAGGCACCTTTAATCCGGTTCACATTGGTCATCTTATAAATATAGAATTTACAAGAGACTTCTTTGCACTGGACAAGGTCTTTCTCATTCCGGCGAAAATTCCTGTTCACAAGGAAATTGAAGGAGGAGTGAGCCCCGCTGACCGGTTCAGAATGGTTGAACTTGCGGTGGCAGATAATCCTTTTATAGAGGCATCCTCTATTGAAATAGATCGGGACAGTCCGTCCTATACTATTACTACCATCAATGAACTTCATGAAATCTACCCCGATGATGAACTCTTTCTAATATTAGGTGCAGATTCATTTAATGAACTTGACACATGGAAGTCCTATGAAGACATTTTAAAAAGAGTTTCAATTATAGTGATGAAACGTCCGGGAAGTCCGGTATTGAGAAATGACATAAAAAAATTTGCATCCGGTATTTATGAGATAGAAAATCCTCTCATAGACCTGAGCTCTACTATTATAAGGAACCGGATAAAACAGGGAAGAACCGTACGTTATCTCACCAGTGATGAAATTCTTGGTTATATTGAGAAGAAGAGGTTATATCAGAATTGAATAAAAAAATTGTTTCAGTCATAATCGCCGCCGTATTGATTCTCCTTGTTCTTGCCGGGGTATACTCGTGGAAAAAAAGCACAAGAAATGTAGTGGAACAGATAGTTGCAAAAAACGATGTTGTAAACATTCTCCTTGCCGGAAGGAATGTCTATAAGGACAATACCTTTTCTTTTTTTGCAATAGTGACTATAAATCCTGACAATAAGAATACAGGGATTACCTTTATTCCCCCGGATTACAAAATCATCATGAATGAAAGCGGAGACAAAGTAAGAAAAATATCTGAAGTAGATTTCTATTACTTTGAAAAAATCAGACATAGTCTGAAGAAAGATCTGCACCTTGATGTTCCTTTTTTTATAAAAATTTATTCTCCCGATGTAGTCAAGACTGTAAATATGCTGGAGGGAATAGATCTCTTTTCTCTTGATCAGGCCGGGTGTGTGAGCAATATTAAGTTCGGCCTGAATTATCTGGACGGGAAAAAGGTTATGCAGTATATAAACTGCACCGAGGAAAACTCAATATATATGAAGTATGACAGAATTATGGATGTTCTGCAGACTATGTATTTCAAGATGGACAGCCGGATGAAATACTCTGATATAAATTTTATTACTGAAATATTTAAAAGCATTAAAACAAACCTTCTTTCTCAGGAAATTCTTTCTTTAATTCAACTGATTGATAATAAGGGAAAGTTTTTTTCTACTCTGCTTCCGGGCGGTTTTGACGGCGGCTATTACGTTGTTGATGAAATAAGCTATCAGACCTATCAGCAGGAATTTTTAACAAACATTGTAGTGAATAATCCATCTGAGCCTAATACGAAAATAAGAATTTTAAACGGAACACGAATACCCGGGCTTGCAAGAAAAATGAGAAATAACCTAATGCGCGACGGGCTGAATGTTGTAGAATTTGCCACATCGAAGTATGATGCACTTCATGAATCAATCATTGTCTGCAGAAAGTGTAATTATCCCGATGCAGTGCAGGTCTCAGGATTGACCGGAATCAAAAATATACACTTTATAACAGACACGAGACAGCTCAACAATATACTGATAATTATAGGAGAGGATCTGGCACAGTGATGAATAGTATTACAGATGACAAATCAGAAGATATTGCAGGAAAAGGAAAGGAATGTATAGAATTTTTCGATTCTAAAAAGGCGATTGATCCTGTATTCATGGATCTCAGAGATGTAAACAGCTATCTGTCTTTTTTTATCGTTGCCACAGGTAATTCACAGATTCACTGCAGGGCTCTGGCCAAAGAATTTGAAAAATTCACCAGTTCCATGGGATTGAGATCAACGGGTAAACCAGATTTTAACTCAGACTGGATCATACTCGACTTCGGGGAATTAATCGTTCATATCTTTACAGAAGAAACGCGTCACTACTATCAGCTTGAAAGACTCTGGGCCGATGCAAAGACAATAAGAATAAAAGATAGAGGAGATAATGATGAGCAATTCTGAAAAAATTGATATAATGCATCTGATAAAGGAGAAAGCATCTGATAACAAAATATCCTGTGCCGATGCCTTTAAAATAGTAAATCAACATGCCATATTCCCGGATATACTCGGTCAGGCTATAGATCACAGCGGGATGAAAATTTCGAACTGCCAGATAGGCCTGTTCGGCTACGGGGAAAAGAAAAAAATTCTGGAACCTGCAGAGAGCACCGAAGATGAGATGGAAGATAAAATTTATGCAAACCTGGAAAACGGCAAGTTAACCTGCGCTGCGATCTGGAATATTGCAGAGGAACTTTCAGTGAAGAAAATTGATGTAGCAGCGGCATGTGAAAAGTTGAAGGTAAAGATAAGTGTGTGCCAGCTCGGAGCATTTTAATATTGAAAGACTAAGTTATTCTTCAAGCGTCTTTACTAAATCGGCTAAATATTGGATTATTAAAATTAAATCTTCATTCTGTTGTATCATCAAAGGTATAGGAAAGGGTTTCTGTTATTGTTTCTGAATCATCCTGAGTTTCAGTAAAACTGTCGCCAAGTTCAGAATCATCATATACATAGATAGAGATTGAAGTCGTTTCTGTAGAATCAGCAGTAGCAGATATTATTATTGATGATGGTGAGGATAGATTATTATCATAGCTGTAGTAGATCGTATCTGATCCGGCACTTGAACCTGTGAAATATTTGGCACTGCCTCCATCAACCTTATAGTACCCGGTGAAACTTCCATTTGATGATATTACCTCAAAGCTGTAAGTAGAATCATCCTCTTCAATGTCATCACACCCTATATTATTTACACAACATATAAAGATCAGCATTACTAATAAAAATATTTTATGCCTGAAAATCATATAAAAAACCTCCCATCCGGCAAAAGCAATAAAAACTATAAAGTATATGGTCAACTCACCGTATGACTAAATTTGAGTTTCAATGACCGCCGGTTCTGTTTTCTAATTGCTCCATTATATAAATTTAAGCCTGATAGAATACATAAAAATAAAAGCTTGAGCCCTGAAAATATTTGCAGTATCTTTTTTATCCTCATCCCGCAACAAAAACAAAGGCTGAACTAAGTACGCTCATAAAATTACGGAATATGGCTTATTTTAACACTTGTTTTTATTTTTACGTGTCCGCCAGTCAACAAATGTTTTAAAAAAATTAAAATCTGTAAGTGCCAGTCTGGATCTCATCATATATTTTTTTATTGAGTCTCATGTATCTGTTTTTATCAGGCTTCAGGAAGTAAAGAGGATCCTTTATCCCCGCAGGATTGAATCCTTCTTCCTGGAGAGCATTTTTTATCTGTTTAAAACTTGATGTTGCATCCTTTTCCTTCCTTATTCTAACAAAGTATGGCCTGGCATAGACCGGCAGATTTTCAACTACGTAGTCAGAAAATTCCTTCCAGTCCATTTTACTGTCCTTAATCATTGTAAGAGCCGCCATTCCCGCTCTGCCTTCAGTGTCATTTACAAGTACACCGTAGACATTGCTGTCCTCGATTCCTCCGAACCTGTTTAAGACATCTGCCACCTCATTGGTAGCAACAACTTCTCCCTTCCACTTGAAGGTATCACCAAGACGGTCAACAAACGATACATATTCATTTTTGTGAAGGGTGAACAGATCTCCGCTGACAAAATACCGGTCTCCCTTTTTAAGTACATTCTCTAAAACTTTTGAGCGGGTTGCATCCTTATTGTTCTTGTAGCCAGAGAAAGGATTTGTGCTGTTGATTGATGCCAGAAACATTCCTGTTTCACCGGGTTTACACCTCACTACAAAACCCTTTGAGTCTCGTATAATTTCATCAGTGTCTACGTCATATTTCACAACAATCCCCATTCTTATGCCGGCTGCCTTAAGTCTTCCTATCATGCCCGGAACACCCTTCAGATTTGTAAGGGCTCCAACTCCTTCTGTTGCTCCGTAGACCTCAATTATTTTTTTAATTGAAAACCTTTCCTGAAAATCCACCCAGTAATCGCCCCTCATGCCGTTACCAAGAATATACTTAAGCGGATTATCAGAGTCATTCTCCATCGCCGGCTGATTATTGAGATATCTGCAGAGCTCGCCAATGTAGATAAAAATTGAGGCGTTGTATTTTCTCACATCATCCCAGAATGCAGTTGCAGAAAATTTTCTCCGCATTGCAAAGGTGCCCCCATGCATCAGGGTAGTCGGCCAGGCAATATTAATCCCGCTATTATGATAGAGGGGCAGACAGAAGTACTGGATATCCTCGGGAATTGTTCTGAGGCTTATTCCTCCGGCTCCATATCCAAGCTGAAGCCATTTCTGATGTTTCAGCTCTGTTGCCTTGGGTTTACCTGTTGTACCTGATGTATATATATATTCAAGTGTATCCTTTGAATTTATCGGTGTTGTCACAACAGGATTTGAAACAGGCTCATTGACAAGGAGCGGTTTTAGATCTTCAAATCCCTTTGGAATTTTAATACTGCCATCTTCAGTCTCAATAAAAATTGTTGCCGGTTTTTTCAGCTTTAAATCTTTTTGAATTTTTCCAAATTCCTTCAGATATTCATGTCCGATTATAACAGCCCTTGCATCAGCAATATTGATGGCATGAGCAAGTATTGAACCCCGTATATTATTATTGATAAGGGCCGGCACTACTCCAATTTTTGCAAATGCTGCATGAATAATCAGAAATTCCGGACGGTTATCCATCAGCAGCGCAACAGTATCCCCTTTAATAAAACCTCTTTTCTGAAAAAGGTGAGAGTACCTGTTTGCAGCCTCATTGAATTCCCTGTATGATATCTTTTTATCTTCAAAAATAATTAAAGTCTTATCCTTGTAGTGCTTCGCCTGCTTTTCAAGAACAGAGCCAACCGAAATATTTTTCAGGTTCCTGAGCTGCTTAAAACCTATAATTCCATTAACAAAAGAGAATAATCTTTTCCAATTAGCCATACTTGCTCCTCCCGGAAATAACTTTAATGAAATTATTCACAAATATTTAATGAAGTCTATAATAATTTTAAGTGCAATATTTTTTTAATAATTAAAATATAACGCTTTTGTAGGTTGACTTTTCCCGGCATAGAGTTTATTTTTTGAAAAAAGGAGGTATAAAAATGGCTTCATATTATAAAAGAATAAACGGAAAAAACTACGATAAGAAAATGATCGAATCTGTGCAGGAAAAAAGCGGGCCTGACGGGAAGAAGAGTGTATCTCTCAAGGATGCGAAAGTCATGATTGAAACAATTCAGGATGGGGGCAGAATAACAGATATAGAGAGAAGAACTCTCTCATATATTCTGGAGAACTACAGTTTTTCTGAGACTGCACTGAAATGGATAGAGAATTTCATAGCAAAAGAAATGACAGAGACCAGCCCCAAGGCAAAAGCCCAGCCGAAAAAGAAGGCTCAACCCAAGAAGAAGGCGGAGGCGAAGACCAAGGCTAAGCCGAAAACTAAAGCAAAGGCAGCAAAGCCTGTAGAGCAACCCCAGGATGATTCTGATCATTACGATGAAGAGTTTGATGAAGAATACGTCCATGACCATGAGGAAAACGCCTATATCTCTCAGAATGAAGAATACGAAGACAGCAGCAAAAAGAAAAGCGGCAGGCCTGTCTTCTTCATAATTGCTCTTGTGCTGATTATTATAGCTTTTTTCTTTTTTAAGAAGACAGTCAAAGAAGAACAGCCTAAGGGAATCTCAGAAGCCGGTGATCAGAGTGACCAGGTAATTGGAAAAGAAGATAAAGTTGCTGAAGAAACTAAAATTATTGAAAAAGAGGCTACTGAGGAAAAAGCTGTAAAAAAAGATGTCGAAGCCTCTGACAGTAAAACATACATTGTTAAAGACAAGGATACACTGATCAGCATAAGCGAGGAGCTTTATGGAGATTATTCAAGATGGAATGAAATATACAAATTGAATAAAGAGACATTAACCAGGCCTTCAGTAATCTTTCCCGGACAGAAACTCATTCTTCCTGAATAATCTTTTTCTAAAATATTTTCCTTGACCAATTTGAAAAGTCAAAACCTTTAGTAGCAGGAATAACTGTTACTAAAGGTTATTCCTGCTTTAAATTTTATAAATTACATTACCATTCAGGATTGCTACATGGATATTCTTGAAATACAAAAATTATCTCTTTCTCTTGATGGGAAGAAAATATTAAATGAACTGGATATGGACTTTCAGGAAGGCCGGGTTCATGCGATTATGGGCACAAATGGAGCAGGGAAGTCAACACTTGTGAGTACAATAATGGGGCTTGCCGGATATCAGGATTTCGACGGAGATATAATCTTTCGCGGAAAATCAATAAAGGGCATGTCAATTGATGAAAGAGCAAAGCTTGGAATAACGCTTTCATGGCAGGAACCGGCAAGATTCGAAGGGCTCATGGTGAAAGATTTTATTGCAGCATCTTCAAAATCTGACGATCCTGCAGTGATTAACGAGGTTCTCAAAAAAGTCGGATTGAAACCCGAGAAATACAGCGACAGAGCCGTAGACAAGACTCTCAGCGGCGGTGAACGAAAAAAAGTTGAACTAGCTTCAATACTGGCCATGGAACCGGAAATTGCCTTTCTCGATGAACCCGATTCTGGTATAGACATTGAGTCTATTGAAAGAATTTTCGAAGTGGTAAGAATTCTGAAAGAGAAGGGTACAACTGTAGTCTTCATAACTCACAGTCTTGCAGTCCTCGATCAGGCTGAAGATGCAATTCTTCTCTGTGACGGCAAAGTAATTGACCGGGGATCTGCTGAAAAAATAGGAAAATACTTCAGTGATCAATGTATTGACTGCAATCTTAAAGAACCGATAAAACAGTGGAGCGGCCCATATGTCAGGTAATATCGAAAATATGCTGTATACTTCCGTTGAACTTGACCCGCATGGGTTAAGTGATAATGAAACTGCACGTCTTACCATTCATGAAAACAGAGTGGTTAATTCCAATAGAGTAGAGGGATTAACATTAGATGTTGAGGAATTGATTGACGGAGTTAAGGTAACACTTAAAGTCGAAGAAAATGTGACAATTGCCAAACCTGTCCATCTTTGTTTCGGAGTTCTGCCCGAAGAAGGAATGCAGCGTATTATCATGAATGTATACGTGGGTAAGTACTCAAAAATTGATGTTTTTGCTCACTGTTCGTTTCCCTTTGCCAAAGATGTTACTCACCTCATGGATGGTGAAGTATTCCTCAATGAGGGATCAAGCTACGGCTACTTTGAACGTCACGTTCACAGCGAAATGGGTGGAATAAAACTTCAGCCTAAAACAGTTATTCACATTGGTGAAAATGCAAAATTTAAGAGCGAATTTGAACTTCTCAAAGGCCGGGTCGGTCAGATGGAAATGATTTACGAATCATTTATCCAGAAAAAGGGAGTTGTCGACATGAATGCCCGCATAAGTGCCAGCGGTAATGATATACTCAAAATTGAAGAGATCGCTCATCTTGAGGGGGACGCTTCAAAAGCAGTACTGACTTCAAAAATAGCAGTAAGAAACAATGCCAGGGCTGAAATATCCAGCAAGATAACCGCCTATGCTCCCGATTCGAGAGGGCATCTGGACTGCAAGGAAATAGTAAAGGATAACGGCATTGCAATTGCCATACCTACTGTAGATGTAAGAAATCACAGTGCTCACGTCACTCATGAGGCTGCAGTGGGCAGCGTGGATAAGAAACAGCTCGAGACGCTCATGGCAAGAGGACTGGATGAGGACAGCGCAAGCGAAATTATTATCAAGGGTCTTCTTAGCTGATAAAAAAGTTTTCTGAGGTAAAGCAGGGGATTCCCCCGGAACCACCTCTGTGATTCCGGGGAGAGATTACATTTAAAATGTATAAAATAAATGCTGCTTTGCCAGATCAGCAAATCCGTATTCTGAGACCTTATCTTCAAAGTCATCCCAGTTATCTCCATAATGAGTAAGGTAGACCTTCTTTTTAATCTCTTCAGGAAGCTGTTTCAATTCCTCAATAGATGCATGAACGCCCCCCGTGAAGAACTGACAATCATGAAAAATCGCCTCGAAGTTAAATTTCTTCTCATAGTAATCAATGAGATCGTAGTCATACCTTGTGTCGCTTGTAAAGAAGATCCTGTCATCAATTATAACACCGCAGCTCCAGAATGAACTCTGCCAGTCATAGGATGAATCAGGTATATGTTTGGTTCTCATTATCTTAATATCAATATTCCCGACTTTAGCACCAAAAGTCTCACGGGTATAATCGGCCAGCCACTGCGGTCTGATTACTTCCCAGAAATCTTTAAAGGACAGACGGTCTCCAGCCTCCTCCTCGTTTGATTCACACCCGCCGCGGAGAGACATATCCCATAAAATATGCTGATAAGTCTCATTTATCACCATAACGGGCTTCTTCTTTGTAACGTATCTGCCCATGAGGGCTATTTCCTCCAGGCCGCCAATATGGTCAGCATGTGAATGAGTGATCAGGAAATTCTGCACCTGGGTGGCAGGAACACCCAGTTCCGACATTGCCTGAGGGCATTTAGTCCCGCAGTCAATAAGGAGGTGATCCTCCCCCTTGACAATAAGAAGATTCGTCTGATACTGCCTTTTGGTAAAAGCACTGCCCACACCTATGAAAAAAAGCTCAAGCTCTCCATCATTCTTCAGGGATAATTTTTTATCATTAAGACTTTTTATTATCATAATTCTTACACCCGAGTTATTCAATAATTTTAAAACCGGACCTATAACTTGTTCCATTATAAGCATACTACGAATAGCTTGTCACTAAAAAAAACAAGGGACAGCCGTCTTAAACAGGAACAATGTTTAAAAACTAAAATTATTATTGAAATAAAAAGGGCTGTAGTGAATTTTTAGTTTAAAAAACGGAGGAGCTGAATGGGGAACCTTGAAAAATGGCGCTGGAAGGATACTGAACTTAAAACCGTACCAGGATATTTTTATGATACATGTGAAAAATTTTCTGACAGGGAAGCCCAGCTTTTTAATAAAGATTTATATAACGGTGACCACGATGGAATTTTCACCTGGTTTCAGATGCAGGAAAGAGTTGAGGCCATAGCCTGCGGACTACTTTCTATTGGTGCTGAATCTAAAGACAGAATAGGGATAATGTCGGAAAGCAGTCCATACTGGACGCATGCAGATATGGCAATTGCCTGTATACGCTCAGTAAGTATTGCTATTTTTCCTACTATCTCCTTCAAGGAGGCAGAATATATACTGAATGACTCCCAAAGCAATATTCTCTTTGTTGGAGATGACGATATTCTGGATAAAATAAAAAATCACTTTAATGATATCCCACGATTAAAAAAAATAATCGTAATGGATCTGAAATTCAAAAGTGATGATAATAGAATTCTCGGACTTCAGGATCTTATAGATAAAGGTCTCGAATGGAAAAAAGAAAATTACGGCAAGTACCTGAGTTTAAAAGATTCTGTAGAACTCGATGACTGGTACACCATATTATACACTTCAGGTACAACTGGTGCCGGAAAGGGGGTTATTCTCACTCATTTTAACGGCGCGTCCAGAATGAACGGAGTCGGTGAGTTCTGGGAAAGGCACAACATGGCAGTAGATGAAAATGACAGAACACTCTGTTTTCTGCCTCTTTCTCATATATTCGACAGAGGTTCATGCCAGCTTACAGCTATTATATATGGTGCATCAATTGCCTATGCAGACAAACCGGGCACACTGCTTGAAGACATGCAGAAGTATAATCCCACATGGATAAACTGTGTTCCAAGACTCTATGAAAAAATATACATTCAGTTTCGATTGTCAATGGAGCAGAGTCCTTTAAAAACAAAAATTTTTAACTGGGCCCTGAGTATTGGCTACAAGGCTCTGGAATACAGAAAGGACAGCAACGGCTGCTATAATATGGATCCTTCATTTGATCTTAAATCAAAGCTTCCATTCAGCCTGAAACTCAGATTTTCCATTGCGGACAAACTATTCCGCAAAGTCCGGGCCCTCTTTGGAAACAGGTTCAGGATATCCTTCTCGGCAAGTGCGGGTATAGCCCCGGATCTACTGAAATTTTTCTACGCCATCGGGCTGGCAGTCGTAGAAGGATATGGTTCAACTGAAAGTTTCAATGCCTGTATTCTCAATCCTGTTACAGCCTGCAAACCCGGGTTCATGGGAATAAATGCCAACGGAGGCCAGTCCAGAGTTGCCGAAGATGGAGAGCTGGAGATATCTGAAGCCGGTATATTTCAGGAATACCTGAACCAGCCCGAGGCTACAGCTGAAGCATTCACTGAAGACGGATGGTTCAGAACCGGAGATCTGGTTATACAGGATGATTTAGGATATTATAAGATCGTAGACAGAAAAAAGGCAATAATATGTACGGCCGTGGGCAAGAATATTGCGCCGGCTAAACTGGAAAACCTCTTTTCAACAAGCAAGTATATTGAGCAGATTTTTCTGGTCGGTGATGAAAGAAATTATATCTCCGCATTGATTGTTCCAAACTTTAACTTCTTTATAGAACTCTTTGAAAAAGAAGGATATAAATACAGCAAGAACAAACTCATATGGGATAATTCAACTGGAGTCTCTGTATGCACAGAGGTAGGTCAGGACTTTGTATCAGCACAGAGAGTGCAGGAGCTCATTAAAGAAGATGTTGACAGAGCTAATGAGGAGCTTGAAAGCTTCGAAAAAATAAAGCAATACGTCATAATGAAAGAAAGATTTACAGAAAAGAATGGAACACTCACTCCATCACAGAAAACAAAGAAGCGGGTTATACTCCAGAACTACGCTGATGAAATAGAAACCATGTATAATTAAAGACCGGGGGCTGTTAAGGCCCCCTGCTTAATATCAGTATAGTTTAAAAATATACCTTCTGTAATTTATATTATCCGTCAGATTTTCAAGAAAATCCTCTTCGTGGGTGAAGCTGAATATTATATATCCTCTGAAACCATTATTATAAGCTGCCTGAATCTGACCATGAGCTGTTTTCAGCGGAGTATTTTTCTTAACCCTGATCCCCATGAATATTTTATTTTTCATGCCGGTGCTCGCAGCATACTCCATATATTTTTCAAAAGTCTTCTTTCGTGAGGTATAGCTCATAATACAGGCAAGATCAAGGTAACCTTTTTCCAGCCAAAGCGGCCAGTCCTGAAAGTAAACCTCCCTCCCTCTGTCATACCGGGGCATAACCGCAGCGGAAATGGTAATATCAGGATTGATTCTCTTTGAGCTGATTCCAAGTCTTCTTACAATTTCAGTTATCTGTTCACGACGAAATTCATCGAAGAGCTTCTTTTCCCGGGAATTACCTTTCCTGGGAATTGAGACAGGATCTATGCCGTATCTTCTGCTGAAAATCCTTCTTGCTTCCGGGTTATAGCCGAAATCACTAAGGTATTTATTATAGTATGAATTATAGCCGGAATAGGGGTATCTGATGAAGTCAAGATGAAGACCGTCAACAGGATATATCGAAAGCAGATCTTTTACTACCGCATCGATGTATTCTTTGACCTCTGGAAGTGCAGGGTCTAAGAAGTACCCCTCCAGCAGATTCTTTTTTAATTCTTCTGCGCTGTAATCTGTCATGGGTCGCCCCTTATAGTCATATGTAACCCATTCAGGATGTTTCTGGAGTATATGACCTGCAGAAGGAGGGTAATTATTGGCATTCAGGATATATGAGACGTTTACCCATGCGTGAATTTTTATATCACTTCGCCTTGTTTTATCAATGAAGTATTTCAGGGGATCAAAATTTTTCTCAACATCAGAACCTGCAGGCTCAATAGCTGAGTCATAGTAGGCGTCGCCCCTTCCACGGACCTGGACGAATATATTTTTAATGTCAGTGCCCTCTACGGCTTTGAGAATATTGTCAATTTTGCGGGCATCTGAAATATAGTGACGAACGACCCAGAGAGAGCCTGAAAAATTTCTCTTTACAATAATCGGCTTTAGCTGATCTTTGCTGCATGATGTTCCAATAAAAATTAGAAAAAGTAATATTATTTTTATATTATTTTTAATTGTCATTATCCTTTTTTTCTGTCCGAATTTCAAA
>CAYNFB010000067.1:0-13445 GCA_964396355.1 uncultured Leptospirales bacterium
TCCGCGGCGCGCCCGCGGCTCTCCGCGACGCTTCCGAGATTCTCCGAGACGCTCTCGAGATTCTCCGAGACGCTCCCGGGAGTATCGGGGACACATCCTGGAAGCCTGAAATATCAGGAAAGTTATTTTTTTACTTTTCTTCCCGGCCCATTGCGTTTAATCTATCCTGAAATAAATTAAAGGAATACGATATGCTGAAAGTATTTATCCATCCAAAATGTTCTACCGTTAAAAAGGCGCTTAAGTTTCTCGATGAACATAATATAGAGTATGAAACTTCTGATTTGACGGAGAAGCCCATCTCAAAAAGCGATATAAAGAAATACCATGAAATGTCGGGCCTTGACGTTAAACGCTTCTTTAACACCAGCGGTATGCTCTACCGTGAGCTCGGCCTTGGCAAAAAACTTAAGGATATGTCTCTCAAAGAAAAGTATGAAGTTTTAGCATCAGACGGCATGCTCGTCAAAAGGCCGCTCATAACCGACGGGAAAAAAGTCACCGTGGGATTTAAGCCTGAAGAGTTTGAGGAAGTCTGGCTTTAATAGTTTTCTCCTCATTTTACCCTGACACTCTTCAGCATAAAATTTTTATGTATGGAAACTCGTCAGGAATATTAATAACGAAAATTATGAACATTCAGGATGTAACTAAAGAAAATTATAAAGAATTAATCGAAGTCTGGTGATCTTCTGTCAGGGCGACTCATGACTTTTTACCTGAGGAAAAAAGTCACGAGCTAAAGCCTCTGAATCCGGGGCAGTTCAGGTGAATACACAACAGCTCATTGTAAATCCGGGAAGAACTGGTTTTCCTGCCCTTGATGGATGCGCCTGTATAATAATTTAAAGTATTCTTTTACCTTAATTTGATGTAGTAATAAAATTTGTTTTTCTGCAGGTGACCCGTTACATTAATCGAAATTAAATAGGAAGTATCGGCTTCTGACTAATAATATATCTGATAAATTTACTCAAAAGGAGGGGCTATATGCAACGACTGCTGAGAACATTAAAAGAGAACTTGTCCCTTTCTATTTCAACACTACAGATGTTTTCCAGAACCCCCTTGATATACGGTTTAATTATAATATCCCTGTTTTTATGGGGCTTGTCCTGTGAAAATGTAATGGAGCAAATTAAGGAATACAACGAAAATTTTAAGGTAATCAGCGTTGACCCTGCGCCCAATGCGGTGAATGTACCATATACTTCAGTAATATCAGTGAGATTAAGTAATGATGCTGATATGTCTACTGTTGATTCTTCTACTTTTCTGGTAAATGGTGGTGCAACAACAGGTACTTACTCCTACAATCCCTCTTCCAGGCAAATAATATTTATCTCTGATTCTGATCTTCTCCATGAAACCCTTTATACTGTAGAGGTAACTAAAGGGATAAAAAATCCTGAGGGCAAAGCACTTGAGTCGGCATATTTATAGTCATTTACAAATGAACAGTATTATTTTAATGTGCGGGCTGTTATTTATCCCTTACATAATGAAACTGATATCCCGGTTAACAGCAGTATAGTTGTTGAATTTGATGATAATATTGATATTTCAACTGTTACTAATGCAACGTTCATTGTTGACGGCGGAGCCGGAGCTGTTGCCGGTACTGCTTCTATTGATGCACTAAATAGAACTGTTACTTTTACTCCTGCGGGAGATTTACTCCCTTTAACAACATATACTGTAACTCTTACAACCGGAATACTGAATTTATCCGGCCAATCTATGGAATCTGATTATACATGGTCATTCACAACCGGCGATGCGTCAATACCTGATATATATGTTCTGACACCTGCAGGTTTGGATATACCTTCAAATTATACATACGATATGGGGAGTGCGGTTAATGGCTCTACAACAAATTCAGCTGTATTCACAATCGGTAATAGAGGAAATCTTGATCTGACAATTACAGGTGTACTACTTTCGGATACTGTGAATTATAACATTACATTAAGTCCTATTACTATTGTTGCCGGAGTTCCTGATACCTTCACAGTGAATTTCACGCCGAATTCCAGCACGGGTACAAAACCGGCTCTTATAACTATTAATAGTAACGATCCAGATGACGACCCGTTTTATTTAAATCTCACAGGGCAATCCGTGGCAGTATTAGCCCCGGAGATTCAGATTACAGATAAAGATCAAATTTATGTAAGCCCGGATTCTACGTTGAATTTTGGAACAATACCTGTTGGTGATACACTTGCAAAGACAATTGTTATTCAAAACATCGGTTCAACGGATCTTATTATAACCGGAATATCGTATGGTGATAAAAATCCTGAATACTTTTCAACACCTTTTGCTCCGTGTACTATACCTGCCGGCGGTTCTGAAGATGTAGTTTTAAGTTTTTCGTCCCCGATAAAGATAAACGCAAAAGCTACAATAACCTTCACCAATAATGATGCCGATGAGGGGTCATTCGTGGTTAAACTTAAAGCGAGGGCCTCGAATTGAAAATGGATTTTGAAGAGGGAATCTATGATAACGAAGAGAGCGGAAAGAAAAAAATCTATCTTTCTATAAGCTTTAAGCTGATCACAATGATATCACTTATTGTGATTTTTTCGCTCCTTGCAGTAACTGTAGTTGCCACCTATTTTTTTATGTCCGACAATAAAACCCGTGCAATGGAGGATACTCTCAACTACTCGACTCTTATATCAAAAAAAGTTTATACTGATCTTAATGCAATAACAGAGAAAGGCAGACTTGTTGCAATTAATCTTCATGGAAGAGGCCGCAATCAGGGGGATTCTGGTGCTTTTACTGAGCTTATGTTTTCCCGTGATTCCGACATGATTCTTGTGGGTATACTGAGCAAAAATAAATCGAAGTCATTCCTGTATAAGCTGAATGAAACTTTTTTTTCGGGAAAAGGGAAGAAGCCTGATTTTAATGTGATTATAAAATCGGAGTATGATGCAATTTCCCGTTCTTTTTATAAGGAGGATGTACTGTTCAATCCTTCTGTATATTTTAATGAGCCTGTCATAGGCATCTCTCTTCCTTACGATCCGGTTATAAGTGACAAGGTTATTGTTATTTTTTATTCTTCGAATAAAATTATGGAGTCTATTTCCTCCAGGGGTACAATCAATAGTTTTATTGTTACAGGCACAGGGGACGTTATTGCACACAGGGATGCGGATGTTGTTAAATCTAAAACGAACTATTCTTCTATGCCCATTATCCGGATGATGATGACAAATTCCAATCCCAATGCACAGACTGTATACCGGGATGAAAATAATGAGAAGTATCTTGGCGCTTTCAGCAGGATAGGTTACTCTGATGCAGCAGTGGTATCTTATATTAAAGAGGATATAGCCTTTGCAATGGTGTATAAAATCCAGAGAATTTTAATCTGGCTTACAGGTATTGTATTATCAGTTTCATTTCTGATTACTCTGTTTTTCTCAAGGTCTCTCAGTAAACCGATTATAAAGCTTACAACTGCTGCCGGGAAGATTCAGGAAGGGGATTATGAAATCGAGATATCGTCATCCTCCAGAGATGAAATAGGTCTGCTGACAGATTCGTTTCAGGATATGGCACATGGTCTCGCTGAACGTGAACGGATTAAGAGTGCCTTCGGAAAATTTGTAAACAAGCAGGTTGCCGAACTCGTCATAAAAGAAGAGGTCAAACTTGGCGGAGAAAGAAAGGACGTAGCTGTTTTCTTTTCTGATATACGCTCATTCACCGCAATGTCGGAATCACTTGATCCTGAAGACGTAGTTGAATTTTTAAATGATTACATGACCCGGATGGTGGCTTGTGTTACCCGGACCAGAGGCGTTGTGGATAAATATATCGGCGATGCCATTATGTCGATATGGGGAGCTCCATTAACAACAGGTGATGATGCATTCAATGCGGTAAACGCTGCTATTCTGATGAGGGAAGGGCTCATGGAATTTAACATCGGCCGTGGGGGCCCGGAAAAACCTGTAATCAGGATCGGCTGCGGAATACATTTCGGTCCTGTGCTTGCAGGTCTGATAGGTTCTGAAGACAGAATGGAATATACTGTTATGGGTGATACGGTTAATATCGCCTCACGGATTGAAGCACTGAATAAACCTTTTTTTACAGACATACTTATTACGGAGGAGACTGCAGGAAAAGTTAAAGACAGGGTCAGGGTACATCCTATGCAGAAAATCACGGTTAAAGGAAAGAAAGAACCTCTCCAGGTTTATGCAGTACTTGGAAGGCTTGCAAACAGAGAATCTCCAAAAAATCTTGATGAACTGCGTAAGCTTATAGGCACATTTGAATTACACAGAAAGTCTGTTTCTGAAAAAATGATCCAATCGGTAGAATTGAAATATGAAATTCTGGACTAGATTTTTGGTGCTTTTATCGCTTGTGGGGTTCGGTTTCTGTTCATATTATCTTTACAGGGAGTTTACTGCGCAAATTGAAAAAAAGGGGGGTGAATCAATCGGAACTATCTCTTTCAAGAAGAGAATCGCTGCCAGGAGATACACCGACTCTGTTATATGGGAGAATATTGCGCTTGACTCGGCAATTTATAATTACGATGCAATCCGCACTCAGGAATACTCCTCCGCTGTTATTAGTCTGAAAGACGGTACAAAAATTGAGCTGGATCAGAATACAATGCTTGTGGTAATCCTCAGCGAGAAAGGGCTGAATATCAATTATGATCGGGGAGGAGTTTCAGCACAGAGCGGATCAGGTACGGTAAATCCGATTACTCTGAATTCAAGGGATGCTACAATATCTCTCGACAGTGGAGATGTTTCTGTAAACAGCAGCGGTACAGGCATGGATATAGCAGTTAATTCAGGTAAGGCAAAAGTGTCTGCGGCAGGTAATGATTTTGAAATAACTCCGGAGCAAACAGCAACCCTGAAGAATGGAATTATTGAATCTAAAAAAGTATCTTTATTCCCGGAGAAACCTGAACAGAATTCATATATACTTGCATTTAACAAAACAATTCCTGTCAGTTTTGCATGGAGGAGCGAACCGCGCGGCGAGGTCAGGTTTGAGCTCTCCCGCAGCGCGGCCTTCAGTAGAATAATAAAAAGTTATAAAGGCAGTAATGAAAATTTGCAGATAAAACTTGTTCCCGGAGATTATCACTGGAGGATAGTCAGGGGAAACAACAAAAGCCGTAATATTAAATTCACGGTACTTGCAGATCAGAAACCGAATATTACAACACCATATATGGATCAGCAAGTCGTTCTCACAGAGGGGAGTGAAATAGTGACGTTCAGATGGGAGAAGTCGCGATATGCTTCAGCTTATGAAATCACTGCTGCACGTGATCATAATATGACGGATATTGTAATGAAGCTTTCCTCTCGGATAAATACCATATCAACATCAGGACTCGATGCGGGCACATATTTTTTGACTGTAAAAAGCTTATATCCATCATCAATCATCCCGGATTCAATAATCAGCGGACCTACCAGGTTCACACTAGGAAAGATGAGATTTTCACTCTCAAGGCCTGTCCCTCTGGATCCCGGACCTGTGACTACTGCAGGTCCCTTTTTACTTAACTGGAAGGGCGTTGCCGGGGCAAAAACCTACAAAGTTGAAATCGCCTTAGACCCGGATTTTAAAGCCATTTTTTTTAGTAAAAAAACAAAGAATCCATTTCTGAAAGTTGATGAAAAGATCGCCAAGGGGAAATACTTCTGGAGAGTCAGTGCTCTTAGCGGTGATAGTTATTCTGATACATCAATAACTGCTCATATCCTTGTTTCTGAGCCTGTTCGTATCGCAGCAGTCTTACCTCAGAAAGGGGCTGTTATTCCTGTTGCCGCTTCTGTTATAAACTTTTCATGGAGAGATCCGAACAATGGAAAGAAGTATCTCGTAGAAATATCAGAGAGTCCTGATTTTGGTAATGTACTGAAAAGTCTCAGGAGCGGCAAAGAAAATATTACTATTACAAATCCCGGAGCAGGAAGTTTTTACTGGAGGATTAAACTTCTGGATAAAAGAGGCAGCATAATTGCCGGAAGTCCGGTGAGTGATTTTGTTGTATCACGGGAAATGAAAGCACCTGTCCCTGTTATGCCTAAAAATAATGAAAATATTTTGCCTGGATTAAATAGAAGTATCAGGTTTAAATGGAGTAAAAGTCCAGGAGCAACTGAATATGAAGTGGAGGTAT
This sequence comes from uncultured Leptospirales bacterium, assembly GCA_964396355.1. Lineage (GTDB taxonomy): Bacteria > Spirochaetota > UBA4802 > UBA4802 > UBA5550 > CAYNFB01. Next base: position 6,194 of record CAYNFB010000067.1, read on the forward strand.
TTCAGCGGATTGCCGGTGTTGAAAAACCCCTTATGATTTATACGTCGTCCAGGAATTATCTTAGTCAGTCAAATATATCAATGTATAAAACAGGCAGTTATAGCTGGATTGTAAGGGCAAAGCGGATAAAAAAGGGGAAGCTGGTAGCATTTAAAGAATCCCGGAAATCTTTTTTTGAAGTTGAGAGTGCTGATCTTCTGCCTCCTCCTCAGGTCAAAAAAGTCGAGGTATTTTTCAAGTGAGAGTAGTAATAAACATATTAATATTACTGTTCTTTAGTTATGCCGCAGTTTATGCTGAACCTGCACGCAGTCTCTCCTGGGAGAGAGTGAAGGGTGCAGCGGGATACTATCTTGAGATAAAAGATTCAGGAGGTACTGTAGTCGTAGCGCAGATTATTAACAGCAATTTCTATGATGTATCAAAACTTGAGCCGGGGAAGTATTCATTCAAAATCTCAACAGTGAATGTCCTTAACCAGAGAGGGGAGAGTACCGGATGGATTGATTTTACTGTTGAGAAGCTTTTTATTCCTAAATTGAATGCAATCTCGAAAAAAGAGATGATTGCAGCTGCCGTTAACAGAAATATTGTCATAAGAGGTTCTAATTTTAAACAGCAAAGCAGGTTTATTCTCAGAGGAAACGGAATAGAGATTGAAATTGAAGATGTTGATGTCAGATCTGAAAATGAAGCTGAGGCAAGTTTTAAACCCTCTTCCGCACAGAAAGGCCGGTATGATCTTGTTGTAATTAACAGAGGTAACGTTGAATATATTTTGAAAGATGCAGTAACAATAGTTGAAGCAGAGAATGCAGAAATACCTTTTTACATCGGCGGTGTATATTCTGTTAATATGCCTGTGGGAGATTTTTCAGATTATATTGCTACGTCGTATGTTGGTGCATCTGCTTTTTTGCAGGTTTCGGCATTGAAATTCGGTTATGATAATATACTTTTTGATTTTGAAATAGATGCAGTCCGTTATGCAAATACTTCTGATTCAAAAGAGAGCAGTTTAACCTCTGTGACATTCGGGTTTGGGCTTAATTATATATATCCTGTTTCATCCATCCCTGTTGAACTGATATTTACATTTCTCACAGGCCCTGCGTATACTATTCTTACACTTGATGAAAACCTTACAGGAAAAGATCACACTTCCATTGACTGGTTTGCCATGGTCGGAGCAGGATTGAGATACTATTCCGGTGAGAATTTTTTTGTTGAGCCTTCCTTTAACTGGAAGACAGCTTTTTATACCGGAACTTTTTTTTATAGCTCAGGAATTTCTCTGGGATGTGGAATGAAATTTTAACAACACACTGTTGAACGGGATACTTCGACAAGCTTTGTTCAGTTCAGTTATTGTGTCCTTAACTGCTTTACCTGCTGTATCCGGGTATAAGTGTGCCTGTAGCTTCAATGAAATATACTGACACTTCAGTAACACTTATTTCCCGGCTTTTGAGAAAAAGTCTTTGGTATCGGTAAATTACTATCCGCCAGCCGCTAATAACTAACCAGTAAAGAATATATACAAATAACTGTTTTTGCCTGATTTTCTTGACAAATCTCACAAGGTCTGAAATTCTGAATCGGGTTAATATATAACTATTGAGGATGTTTTCCTGATTTTTCGGGAAGCAATATTATTATGAAGTGAAGAGAGGGATGAAATGAGAGAAATTAAAGCATCCGCGATCAGTTCAATGGTGAAGGAGCTGCTTCTCAAAGCGGCATATCACGCATCGGATGATCTTAAGGAATGCATCGGAAAGTTCTATGAGAAGGAAACATCGGAAACAGGAAAATCTGTTCTTAAGATGATAATGGATAATCACGAAATTGCCTCATCCGAGGAAATTGCAATCTGTCAGGATACGGGGCTTGCCATACTCTTCGTTGAAGTCGGCCAGGAAGCTGCAATAACCGGAGGAGATTTTAAAGAGGCCGTAAACCGGGGAGTCAGTGAGGCCTATACAGAGGGCTATCTGAGAAAATCATCAGTGACAGATCCTGTCTTTGACAGAAAAAATACGGGAGACAATACTCCGGCAATTATCTATACAGACATCGTCCCCGGTGACAAAATAAAGATAATGGTTATGTCCAAGGGATTCGGAAGTGAGAACATGAGTGCGCTTGCCATGCTTCCTCCTGCGGCGGGTGCAGAGGGTATCATGAATTTCGTTGTGGAAACAATAAAGAAGGCCGGCCCCAATCCATGTCCTCCGACCATAGTGGGAGTGGGAATCGGCGGCACTGCAGATATGGCCATGGTAATAGCCAAGAAGGCAACTGCCAGAAAGATGGGAGAGCATAACAGTGATGAAAGATATGCGCAAATGGAAAGTGAAATTCTTGAAAGAGCGAATAAACTCGGCATCGGCCCTGCAGGTCTGGGAGGGAATACCACCTCTCTTGCTGTACATATGAATTATCTGCCCACACATATTGCCGGCATGCCTGTTGCTGTTAATATCTGCTGTCATGCGTCGCGTCATGCCGAAGGAATTCTGTAAGGAGGAAGTTAAAATGAGTAATGCAAGAAAAATAACAACGCCGCTTGATGATGCAGCAGTTGAGTCACTTAAATCGGGAGAATCTGTTAAGATCACCGGCTGGATATATACCGGAAGAGATGCCGCACATAAGAGGCTCGTTGACCTGATAAAGAAAGGGGAGCCCCTTCCCATGGATGTTAAAGGGGAGATAATATACTATGTGGGGCCGGCTCCTGCAAAACCGGGATATGCATGCGGATCAGCAGGACCGACGACCAGCTACAGGATGGACGCTTACGCTCCCTATCTGCTTGAACTTGGACTAAAGGGAATGATCGGCAAGGGACTCCGCAATGATACCGTTATAGAAAGTATGAAGAAGAACAGAGCTGTATACTTTGCTGCAGTTGGAGGGGCGGCAGCCCTGATTGCAAGAAGTATCAGGAAGACAGAGGTTGTAGCATATGAGGATCTGGGCCCTGAGGCAATTCACAGATACTATGTGGAGGATTTTCCTGCAATAGTCGTCATTGATGCCGACGGAAATGATCTCTATAAGACCGCACCGGAGAAGTACAGAATTGACTGACATCCTTATCAAACATTAATATATAAAAAAGTTTCCTCTATCTGGGGAGACTTTTTTTATATATTAATCCATCTCATACTTTCCTCATACCATCTTTGATCAGGAAAACATTCATGGATATGTTCCTTATACACCGCTGTCTCCATCGAAGCAGGGTATATAATTTTTTCTTGAATTTTTTCTGAATAGAAGAGCTTATTGTATTACTTTAAAGAAACTATGATAGTAAATATTCCCTGAACTCCAAAAAAATGGTGAATTGTAAAAAGTATTTGATAAACTTTATGTTTGGATTTAGAGTTTTTTGTGATAAAGAAATATGGAGCCGGCTATATGAGAACAATTATATCCTTCTGCATTATCATTATAACATCAGTCCTGACTCTTTCCTGCAGTTCCTTTGATAAGGATCTCTACTTCAAGGAGACAACGGGCCTGAAGAAAAAAGTAAGGGTGGCAGTTCTTCCATTCCAGGATGACAGAAATGCAAAGGGATCGGGTGTGAATGTTGCCGATGCGCTAACCAATGAGCTGATTAAATTTTCCACATGGGATATTGTCGAGAGAGTGCAGATAGAGAAGGTCATAAAGGAACAGGCCTTTGAAGCAACAGGAATGACAGAAGCTGATTACAGCAAACTCGGGAAACTTACCAATGTTGACTATTTTATTACAGGAAGCGTGGGACAGTATATTTATAATATGAGAGATCCCGATAACGTAAAGATCAGGTTTGCCATTAACATGAGATTTATTGATACAACAAAAGGGAAGGTAATCGGAACCGGCCGGTATTGCTACCAGACTAATAAGAATTACCTGAGAAGCTGCTGCCTCTTCAGCTGGATCTTTATCTTTGTGCCTGAAAGAAATATTGAAAGAGAACTCTCTGTAGTGGCCGGGAAAATAGCCCGGGACATGAAGGTGAGTCTGGGGATTAACTGATATATTTAAAATTTTTTTGCATGAGCAGGGGGCAGAGTATATTCAGTATTTTTTAAACTCAATGTTTAGTTTCTATAATAATTTGATCAGCAGTGTATGGATAGTATTTTTTCCTGCCTATAAAGTATTACTATGGTATTATTTTATAAAAAAAAGAAGGAGTAGTGTATGAAAAGGGTTAGTCTTTTAATTCTAACAGCTCTTGTTGTTCTTGCCTTTACTTCCTGCAGTAAAAGCGGCAGTGAAGGTAATGCAGGAGGAGTTCTGGTTTTCGGACGTTCCGGTGATTCCGTAGGACTCGATCCGGCAAGGGAAACCGACGGAGAATCTTTTTACATAGCAGATAATGTCTATGAAAATCTCGTCGAGTTTAAGCCCGGCACAACTGAGATTCAGCCCGGTCTGGCAGAGAAGTGGGATGTTTCAAAGAACGGTCTTGAGTTTGTATTTACACTCAGAAAGGGCGTTAAATTCCATGATGGAACAGATCTCAATGCCGATGCTGTTGTTTTCTCAATTGCCCGTCAGCTGGACAAAAAGCATCCATTCTATAAATACGGTCCCTGGAAGTACTGGGGTGCCATGGGCATGAACGGCATCGTAAAGGACATCGTCAAAGTAGATGATCTGAAAGTTAAAATTATTCTAAAGAAAAAAGAGGCGCCTTTCCTTGCAAATCTTGCAATGCAGTTTGCTTCTATAGTATCACCTGCAGCTGCTGCAAAGTATAAGGCTGATTTTAAAAATCATCCTGTAGGAACAGGCCCGTTTAAGTTTGTTCAGTGGATAAAGGATGACTCAATTGTTCTTGAGAGAAATGATAATTACTGGAGAGAAAAAGCTTTTCTTGACAGACTTATACTCAAGGTTATACCCGAAGCCACTGCAAGATATCTTGCTCTTAAGAAGGGAGAGGTTGATGTAATCGACTTTCCTTCACCAGAGGACATTGATAATATCAAGAAAGATTCCAATATGAAAGTTGTTGAACAGCCCGGACTTAATGTGGGATACATGGCAATGAATATGTCAAAGAAACCCTTCGACAATAAACTCGTACGTCAGGCTGTGAGCTATGCAGTAAATAAGAAGGATATCATAACTGCGGTATACGGAAATCAGGGAGTACCTGCAAAGAACCCGATTCCTCCCACAATGTGGTCATATAATGATTCAATTGATGATTATAAATATGATCCCAAAAAGGCTAAAGAACTGCTGAAAAAAGCCGGATTCGAGAATGGATTCGAAACAACCATCTGGGCAATGCCTGTTGCACGGCCTTATAATCCAAATGGAAAGAAAGTTGCAGAGATTCTTCAGTCACAGCTGAAAGAAGTTGGAATCAGAGTTAAGATCGTATCCTACGAATGGGGAACATATCTTGATAAGCTTGACAATCTCGAGCACGATATGTGTCTCATCGGATGGACCGGCGACAATGGTGATCCCGATAACTTCCTCTACGTTCTCCTTTCTATTGAATCTACAAATAAGCCTGCACAGAACTATGCCTACTGGAAGAATAAGAAATTTGATTCTCTCATAAGAAAGGCTAAGGAAACACTGGATCAGAAGAAGAGAGATAAACTTTACAGAGAAGCACAGGAAGTATTTCATGATGACGCTCCCTGGGTTCCGCTTGCTCACTCAGTTGTAGTTGAGCCCATGAAGAAAAGTGTTATGGGATTCAAACTGTCTCCTCTTGGAAAACGTGAATTTAAAAGTGTCTGGATTAAAAAATAGTCAGCACCGTATGGCAGGCAGCAATGTCTGCCATACTTTTATAAAAAGAATATTCCATTCTGGAGTTTAAAATGTACAGGTTTATTTTAAAGAGGGTTGGTCTTCTTATCCCTACTCTCTTCGGTGTAATTACTCTCGTTTTTTTTATGCTCGCCCTGTCTCCCGGAGATCCTGCAAGGGTAATTCTTGGAGAACGTGCAAATAAAGAGGCTGTTGAAAGTCTCAGGGCTGATCTGGGTCTGGATAAGCCTCTCATGGTTCAGTACGGTCTCTACCTGAAGCGGATCTCTCACTTTGATTTTGGAAAATCCATAAAAAGCGGACAGAACGTCATTGATGAAATAGGGAGTCACTTTCCCGCCACACTGGAACTGGCATTATTTGCCATGCTCTTTGCAGCCGTCACTGGTATCTTCATAGGGGTAATTTCTGCTACTAAGAGGTATACATTTATCGACTACGCTTCGATGTTCGGGGCTCTCTTCGGTGTTTCCATGCCGGTGTTCTGGCTGGGCCTCGTTCTTATCATTATATTTTCTGTAAATCTCGATCTCCTCCCTACGGGCGGAAGAATGAATATAAGATATTATTTTACTCCCATAACTAATTTTTATATTGTAGATGGATTTATACATCTTTTTAAAACCGGTGATCCTAAAGTTCTCGGGTCTGCTATCGTTCATATCATTTTACCAGCAATTACTCTCGGGACAATCCCTCTTGCTATAATTGCCCGTATAACAAGAAGTTCAATGCTTGAAGTATTAAAACAGGATTATATAAAAACAGCCAGAGCCACGGGCATGCCTGAAAGAAAGGTTATATTTAAGTACGCTCTGCGGAATGCTCTTCTTCCCGTTGTGACTGTTATTGGTCTGCAGTTCGGCCTTCTTCTCTCCGGTGCAATCCTTACTGAAACTATTTTCGCATGGCCGGGTATCGGGAAGTGGCTTTATATGGCAATAGAGGCCAGAGATTTTCCTGCGGTTCAGGGAGGAATCATAGTGGTTTCTACCTGCTTCGTTCTGATCAATCTGGTAGTTGATGTGCTCTATTCTGTGATCAATCCCAGAATAAGAACCGAATAAGTATATAGGATTTTATTAATATGAATATAAATTCATTACCAAAATTTTTTAACAGAAGCATTGCTGCTGTGAAGGAGTCCATCTGGTATGAAAACTGGCTGCTCCTGAAGAAGAACAGATCTGCCATGGCGGGACTTTACATTATTGTCTTTTTCATTGTCATCGCAGTACTGGCACCGCTGGTTTCTCCCTTCGATCCCCTTGCCCAGAATATTTCCATGCGTAAGCTTGCACCCTTTATCAGCTGGAATATTCTTGGAACAGATGATTTTGGAAGAGATATTCTTTCGAGAATTATCTATGGTTCAAGAATTTCGATGCTTATCGGGTTTTTTGCAGTGTCGATTTCTCTGATCTTCGGATCTGTCATCGGACTT
>CAYNFB010000068.1:0-4766 GCA_964396355.1 uncultured Leptospirales bacterium
GTCCCCGGATGTGATTTTTCAGACAACAGAAACCACGGCATGCATATGCAGAGAAGGAATCATGAGATGAGGGGAAACAGGATAGGAAGGAACTTCTGCTCTCCCCGATTCATGAGGCAGAAACTAAATCTGGAGGAAAGCCAGATAGAAAAAATCCAGGTGCTTAACGAAAAGTTCAACCGGGAGCATAACTCATATGATCTGAAAAAGCAGCCTCTAACAAAAGAGCTGAAGGAACTTCTGAGAAAGAAAAACCCTGAAGACCTTAAATAGATAAGAAGGCTTATCGAAAAAATATATGAAGTGAATATCGAGCTGAAAATGATAAGAATCAGACAGGGTATGGAAATTTCAAAAATTCTATCTCCAGATCAGATGAAAATGCTTCGCAAGGAGCGGAAGAGTATGTTTAAAAAAAGAGGCCCCTACTTCTGGCAAGAATAAATGGACGAGAAAGACTTTGCTGAAATAGTAAAAAGCTCGAAGGGTGTTGTCCTGTCGGCCATAGAAAAAAATCTGGCAGAAAGGTTCAGTCATGCAATTGATGATGTGGCTCAGGAGACGTATCTGAGGGCCTACAAAGGGCTAATGAAAAATCAATTCAGAGGCGACTCATCAATGTCGACGTGGATTTACACTATTGCCAGAAATGAATCTCTGCGAATGAATAAAAAGCTCGAAAGGGAGGAGGAAAAGGCAAGAAAGAGTATGGAAATTCACGAAGAAATGGCTGCTGCAGATAAAGAAGATAACAGCATAGCCCTGCTTAAAGATTACCTTTCCCGGCTTCCTGATAAATACCGGTCAGTACTCACTCTGGTATCTGCCGGACACAGCACAGGTGATATTGCCGAGAAACTCAATATAAGACAGGGGACAGTCAAATCCCGGACTTCCAGAGGGAAGAAATTGATGCATCAAATGATGACGGAGGGAGAAGATGAAAGAAAGAACTATGATGAGAAATGAAATAACCAGACGTCTTGAAAGCAGTACGTGGGACTATTTCATGGCGGAGTCTGTGACAAAGAGAATAAACCAGATGAAGGAACGAAGACTGATGACAAGTGCAGCAGCATCGCTGGCAATGGCGGCAATGGCCACAATAATTTTCCTCTTTGACCTCAGCACGTCATATACGATGAACAGCAGCGATATTCTGGCTTCAAAAAACAGCCTTTCAGAAGAGCTCTATGATCCTTCAAAGGATGTGCTCATTGCTGAGATTGATATAATGATAAATGAAGCCTATCCCATGAGATAATTTTTAGAAATATCCTCTTTCTTCTCTATGAATGTGATAGTTTTATTTAATTTCAGATACTTTCTCAGTCTGAACTCCTCACGCTTTCCTCTATTCCACTGCTCAACCGGCCTGAAATAACCTGAAACACGGGAAAATATCTCTGTGGGTACTACAAGTTTACCTGACATAATATCCTCACAAGCAATTTTTTTGAAACATAGCCAATGAGACATAATAAGTCAAATAATTAATGCTAAAAAAGTGCTTTTATTCTGCAGCAGGAAGATATATATCAAAGCAGGCACCGCAGTCCTGGCGGGAAGATACATCTATATGGCCATTATGAGAAATAATAATGTTATTCACCACGGCAAGTCCAAGGCCGGTGCCCTTCTCCTTCGTGGTAGCCAGAGGGTCGAAAATTCTGTCAATGAAAGCAGAGTCAATGCCCGGTCCGCTGTCCTGAAACAGGATATGCCATATATTTCCCGTTTCTGTATCATCAGAGCAATTCTTCTCTATAAAAATTCGCAGTTCAGGAGTCCTATCCACAGATGATTTGTCGCCTTTCATGGCCTCAGATGCATTGACAATTAAATTAAGGAAAACCTGTTCAAGCCTTGCCCTTTCCCCATCTATGAGAATTTTCGGTTCAGATGATGAAAAGTTTACCTTTATCCCCTGTAGATGAGTATTCCTGGTCATAGAAAGGACATCCTCAATCAGTTCATAGAGATCTAACCTCTTAAAATCAGGCATATTGCCGTCAGGCAGAGACATCAGACTCTCCACAAGCCCTGCAGCCTTCTTCCCGGAACCCTTTATGATATCAAGATTTTCCAGCACGTCCTCTCTTGCAGGATCATCACCGTTTTTATAGAGAAACTCCAGATAAGATGAGGTGCTCAGTATGCCGGTCATTATATTGTTAAAATCATGAGCAAGCCCGCCTGCCATTGTACCGAGAACCTCCAGCTTGCGTGCCCTCTCCAGCAGACTCTCCTTCCTGTCAAGTTCTGTAATATCATCAATCAGTATTACCACACCCTTTATGCGGTTATCGCTGAATGGGTAGATACCGATATTATTTAAACGTTTACCTCTGCCCGGAAGAACGACTTTTCGCATCTCAACTGTGCATCCATCACTCCCTGCCTTATATGCTGAATTTTTGAAAATTTCAAATCCGGGGAATACCTGCCAGAGCACTTCCCCCTCTGCATCCTCTCTCTTCACAGAGACGAGATTTTCAGCCTCCCTGTTCCAAAAAACCACCCTGTCTTCACCGTCAATAGTTATCAGGGCAGTAGGCATTGATTCTATTATATCCTTTATATAAGCGGAAAGTTCACGGAGCTGATCATTGCTTTCTCTAAGATCGTCTGTCCTCCCTGCGATGGTTGCAGTCATTTCATTAACAGTGGCTACAACATCACCCATCTCATCATCTACGTCATCGGAAATATAAACTGTGTAGTCCCCGTCCCGTATTCTCCCAAGACCGGTTATGACATTTGACACTCTATCTAAAAAAAAGATATTTATGACTTTTCTTACAGCAATAAACATTATAAAAACAATAATAATACCTGAGGCCGCCGAAGCATAAATAACTTTTCTGTAATAGCTTTTCAGTCCGCTTGTATCATAGACCAGTTCGACATAGAGCTGTCCTGCAGTATTGACTGCATATTGTTTGAGATTCATCTTCTTATAAACTAAAATACTGTCATCATTATCGATCACCAGCTTTCCCGTTGAGATCAGCTTCTTCGACAAATTATCTTGCATATTGAGTTTCTTGCCTCTGTTAATCAGAGACCACTTTCTTTTGCCTGCGATTGCGTATAAATCTATTGACTGCAGAGATTCATTATAAAAATTTGTAAACATATCTCCATACAGAAATTCATAGAGTTTCAAATCTAACTTTTTTTTAATAAATTCAGAAACGTCCATAGATATTTCATAAAGAGTATCACTTCCCGGCGGACTGAAATACATATAGTGATTTATGGTACCCTCTGTTATTGATACGAAGATGCCCTGAGAGCAGATTTCCCCGGAATTATAGATGGGCTCGATATAGTCTTTCATATTCCTGCTCACCGTCTTTAGGTTCAAATTCAGATCGGCTTTCAAAGAGGAATTATAAACAACTCCTTCCCTGTCTATAAAATACAAATCTGTCACACCGAGTTTTTTCGCAAGACCACGGAGATCATCAGGAGAGGCTTTCGCTACAGAAGCCTGAGTAGGAAAAATTTGAGGAAGTTTTCGCAGAGCCTTTTCGCCCCGTGAGTTCATACTTTTTTCGATGGAAGAGAGAATCTTCTGGTAAGAGCAAAGCTGCCTTTCTATACGGGTTATATTATCTTCCCAGCTGTTTTTAAAGATAGTATTAACAAAATCACAGGAAAGACTCACTATTATTATCATGACCGCAAGAGAGGTCACTGCAATAGTGGAGAACGTTATTATCAGTATTTTTTTTCTCATAAGGAACCATTTAAGATCATCAAAGGAGTTTAGCCTGATATGAATAAATGTCAAATACAAATAGAATGTTCTACATATTATTCCCTGAAATAATTATCCCTGCACTTATCAGCTTGAGTTCATGCTTTATGCCTGAATAATCACTATACTCGCTGATTAAGGATTCCATTTCATTTTTCGCCTTGCGTATTTTATTATTAGTCCTCGTTATGGCGCTCTTCATGTCCCTGCCGTACCACTTCATCTGACATTCCTGAAGTTCGAGTTTTTCTTCCAGTTCCTTTATCTGCTTACTGTAGGATTCACGAATTTTTTCAAGTTCCGGATCAATATGGATATCCATATTTTCATTCATGTCAAATTCCCGATCTGAAATTCTGGCCTTAACTTTACTCAAAGCAGACTGATAAAATATGTGATAATCATCTTTAAAAGAATTTATCAGATGACCAAATTCATCAGTATTTTGACGAACAAATTCCTGATCCATCAATGCATCTTCAATCATCTTTAATTCAAATTCAGCAACAGAGCCCCCTCTGCATACAATAACAGGAAACAATTCATGTGAGACAGACATTGAAGTAAATTTCACAAGAAAATTGAACAGAATTCCCTCAAAATCATGTTCGCCCTTCATAAATATAATTCCCGTTTCTCCGCCTGACTCCGGTTCGTTGCAGTACTTTATAATTTTATCAACAACGGGATGACCGAATGCAAGAAATTCGAGGCTGTCATCCACCAGAGCCTTTTCGCTGTCAAAAGTTCCGAATTTAGAAAGCATACCCGTCTCATCATCAAGGACCCTGTAGCGGGAATTCCTCATGTTCTTTCTTCCAATAAGATTTTCCGCAAAGTTGTCAGATGCAATAAAATCATCGATGAATTTTTCAATACGCCGGTTGCTGAATGCTCTCTCCTTCAGGGTCACCTTGTAGTATTCATCATAATTAAAATCCATTCTATCTGTGACAGTGAGCTCTGACAGCTTTTCAAAGTTATGCCTTGCATATTCGAT
>CAYNFB010000068.1:4779-10322 GCA_964396355.1 uncultured Leptospirales bacterium
GGCTGTTCAGTTCCTCCTCCACATCCTTCTTCTTCTTTCTGCCGCTGGCCATTTCCATAAACAGATTATTAAGATTTATTTCATCCTCAACCTGGCCGAGCATTATATCAGGAGTCCCGATAGACTCTTCAAATAATTTCAGCTTCTCGGTAAGAACCTGCAGCACCCTTTCAGCCACAGTATCCCTTGTAGAGAAATTGTAGATATGTACATCGTTGGGCTGACCAAACCGGTGAATCCGGCCGATGCGCTGTTCAATTTTCAATGGCGACCAGGGCAGATCATAGTTGATCAGCACATCGCAGAACTGCATATTTCTGCCCTCTCCTCCGGCCTCTGTTGCTATAAGAATTTCAGTATCCTCGCTGAATCTTAGAATTGCCTCTTCCTTCTGATCTCTGTTCATAGAACCGTGAAAGACCTCTGTCTTGAAATCACCCAGCAGCCCGAATATATAATCCTGAGTTGTTCTGAATTGAGTGAATATAAGAAATTTTTTATGACCTTTTTTATTGAGATCCTTTATGAGCTTAATCAGACATTCTCCCTTCTTGTTCACCGGAATCTTTTCAGCAATAGAAATCAGCCTGTCCAGAGTCAGCACTTCCACCTTAAGTTCATCTATTGTTTTCTGAACAGTCATCTCATCAGACTCAGTCATTTCATCATCATCGGAAAGAGACTCATTTGCAAAAAAGAAATTATTGAATTCCACTAATCCCTCATTTCCCTCCTGGGCCTTACGGAGGAGCTCCTTTAGTCGGACAGATCTGTTCCGCAGAGCCATATGAAGGGCATAGGATGAAGAATCGAGAAGTTTCTGAAACACCGTCATTACAAAACCCACTGCACGATTTTCAGACTGAAGCGCCCGGTTAAACTCCTCCACTACGTAGCTCGTTGTTTCATCATAGAGATATCTCTCATCAGCATAGAGGTCAAATCTTATGGTCCTTGCAAACCGCTTTGTGAATCCGCCGATATCATTCTTGGTTCTTCTTATAACAACCTGATCCATTTTTTTCTTTAAACCGGAAAGGTCAGCACCCTCCATGCAGTACTCATTGGAAAACGACTGAAAAGGGCCCAGAATATTCTTATCGATAAGTGCAATAAGAAAATAAAGCTCCTCAAGCTTCCCCCTAAAAGGAGTAGCAGAAAGAAGCAGAAGAGTCTTCGTCTTGCCGGAAATAATTTCAGCAGCGTTATACGCTAAAGTGCTGCTGTTTGCATCTCTCCTGAGACGATGAGCCTCATCAAATATAACGGAATCCCAGGAAGTGCGTTTAAAATCCTCGGCAAAGTCCGTATTCTTTATAAAGTCCAGAGAACAGATGATTCTATTATGGACATTCCATGGATTTCCGTTTTCCCCGGCTTCACTTTTTGCTCTATTAAGAAGCTTCCTGTCCATAATAACGAACTTCTCGTTGAACTTGCTCTCCATCTCATTCTGCCACTGGAAGAGAAGGGATGCGGGACATGCTATCATTATCCTCTTAAAATCATACCTGTAAATCATTTCCTTGATGACAAGTCCTGCCTCAATTGTCTTGCCAAGACCTACCTCATCAGCAATAAGAAATCTCTGCTTAAATGCATTGACTATGCGGTGAGTGCTTTCCACCTGGTGAGCGAGAATTCTTGTTCTGGAATTGGATAAGGAAAGAATTTTATTATATGCATGGGCCAGCTTCAGAATAAAGGATTCTGTTTTAAGCAGGAACATCATGCCACCTGAGAAAGAACTGTTCCTGAAGGCATCGCCTATTCTCTCCTCATTTTCTGCTGACTCGCTTCTGTTTTCAGAATATTCTTCAGCTGAAGGAGTGAATAAGTCGGGATATGTATATTCAGTGTCGATCATAATTACCATTTGATATTTATTATGCAGCTTCCGGAATCATAAAAACCCATACAGTTAAGAATCCTCTATATTACACAATAGAACAGAGAGTTATGTAAATCATAATTTATAAGGGAAATTACTTAATTTTTTATTGATCAGGGTTTACATGGAGTCCTTCCGGATGAGACATATTTAAACTGAAGGTTTTATTGTTCAAGTGTTTTTTCCTTAAATTCAAATGAAACTTACCTGAAAAAATATAATGACAAAAAAATTTTTATAAACAATTCTGTCATAAACAGATATTCTTTCGGAGTAATCATATGATAGATCTTAGAAGCGACACAGTAACAAAACCGGGAAAGGCAATGCTTGAAGCCATGTTCTCTGCCGAAGTAGGTGATGATGTTTTTGGAGAGGACCCCACAGTAAATAAACTTGAAAAAATGGCTGCCTCAATGTTCGGCATGGAGCAGGCTCTATTCTGCTCTTCAGGCACTATGACTAATCAGATTGCAATCAATGTTCACACCAGGCCGGGCGACGAGGTTATTTGCGACAAACTTGCTCACATCTACTACTATGAAGGAGGAGGTATCGCCAGAAATTCAAGCGCTTCAGTATGCCTCCTGGACGGAGACAGAGGGCGCTTTACAGTAGAGGATGTTGAAGCACACATCAACCCCGATGATATACACAGACCTGTTACCTCTCTTGTTGCAGTAGAAAATACAGTAAACAAAGGCGGCGGTGCATGCTGGGAGATTAATGAACTCAAAAAAATATCCGTCCTGTGCAGAGAAAGAAACATTCCATTTCATATGGACGGAGCCAGACTCTTCAACGCACTGACCGAAACCGGAAACAGCCCGGTTGATTACGGCCAATTATTTGTTTCTATTTCCATCTGCCTGTCAAAGGGACTTGGCGCGCCGGCAGGGTCACTCCTCCTTGGGACAAAAGACTTCATTAAAAAAGCGCTGCGTGTAAGGAAGGTCATGGGCGGAGGAATGCGTCAGATAGGTTACCTTGCGGCAGCAGGAATCTATGCACTTGAAAACAATATATCCAGACTGGCAGAGGATCACCGCAGAGCAAGAGAGATTGCCGAGACACTGGAAAAGCTGCCCTATGTTGAAGAAGTGTTTCCTGTACATACCAATATTCTCATATTCCGATTGACTGAAGATATGAATGAACAGGTCTTCATCGACCGGCTGGAAAAGAATGATATCAAGGCAATGATCTTCGGCCCGGGAACTATAAGATTTGTAACACATCTGGACTTTACAAAGGACATGCTTAAGGAACTAATTAAGACACTTAAGTCAATAGCATAAAAAAAAGGTGCCCCAAAAGGGCACCTTTCATGAAATATATTAAAAAATATTTTTTTACTCTGCAAGAGCACCTGTAAAAATTGAAGATGTAGCTTTAACTGTTGCAGATTCATTAAAAGTAATAGCCTTAACTCTTCCAGAAAATTTAGGAAGCTCTGTTCCAAGATAGAACTGAGATGCAAGAACTTTACCTGTATAGAAAGCAGCTTCGTCATTATCATCAAGAATCGCATCTCTGTCTGCTCCCTTAGCATCGCCAAGGAGTTCCTTCATTTTGGGCTGGCAAAGTGTAAGATTCCAGATATGCATCCAGGATAGACATACTACATACATGGCATCCAGGAAAGGAGTTGCGTGTGCAAAAATATTGAGAAACTTGCCTCCGGCCATAAAGCCTTTGAAGAACTCAACAAGTTCATCAAGTTCTTTAAGAGACTGGCCAAACAGTTCAAGATATTTATCATCAACTATACCCTTGGCCTTTGTAACTGTCTCATCCATTCTCTTTCTCAGAGCATTATAGTTTCTCTGTTCCTTGTTCATGAGAAGCTTTCTCATCATAAGGTCCATGGACTGGATACCGTTTGTACCTTCCCAGATTGCAAGAATCTTGGCATCGCTCATATAACGAACTATTGGATAATCACGGCAGTAACCGTATCCGCCATAGGTCTGCATTGCTGTTGCACAGATTTCAAGACCCTTGTCTGTACATCCGGCCTTACATATCGGAGTGAGAATTTCGACCAGTGCATTTGCCTCTTTTTTATCATCTTCGTTTTCAGAACCTCTGATGATGTCAAACTGATTATACATGAAGTATACAAGTGCTCTCTGTCCTTCAATGTGAGATTTCATCCACAGAAGCATTCTCTTCACATCAGGATGATTAACAATTGTTACTCCCGGTGCATCAGGATTAAGCATCTGTGTTACATCAGCTCCCTGCACCCTGTTCTTTGCATATGTTATGGCATGCATATATGCAGCAGAGGCGTTGGCATGACCCATGAAAGCAGTACCCATACGTGCCATATTCATCATTTTGAACATGATCTTCATTCCCTGACGCTCTTCACCCAGAAGGAAACCAACACACTCCCCATTGTCGCCGAATGCAAGCTGAGAGGTGGCCTGTCCGTGAATACCCATCTTATGCTCAATACCTGGACATGAGACATCGTTAGATTCACCGGGAGAACCGTCTTCGTTAAGTCTGAATTTTGGTACGATAAAAATTGAAATACCCTTAGTGCCTTTAGGATCTCCTTCGATTCTTGCAAGCACAGCATGTATCATATTGGGATAATAATCATTTTCACCACTGGAGATGAATATTTTCTGTCCTGTTATCTTATAAGTACCATCTGCCTGTTTTACAGCCTTAGTCTTTAGAGCCCCTACATCAGAACCTGCTTCAGATTCGGTAAGACACATAGTTGCGCCCCACTCGCCGGTCATAATCTTCTCTCCGTATAACTTCCACTGATCTTCTGTTCCATACTCTTCAATAAGTTCCATTGAACCATGAGAAAGTCCGGGATACATGAAAAGAGAATAGTTTGCAGCAATTACAAATTCCAGAGCACCCATAGATAGAGAATAAGGAAGTCCCATACCGCCAAGTTCAGGATTGTCATACATGCTGCCGAAACCGGCTTCATAATATGCATCCAAAGCCGCTTTATATGTAGGCGGTAAAGCAACTTTTTTTGTCTGAGGATCCCATTTTGCAGGATTATTGTCCGCATCTTCCGCTGTAGGATAGATCAGATCAACGGAAATCTGTTCAGCAAGGTCAATTGTCGCATCGAATGTGTCATGATCATAATCAGCATAGGTGCTGAAATTAGTAAGCTTATCAACGTCAAGCATTTCAAACAGTACAAACTTAACGTCCCTTGTGTCAACTAATGGATTAAGCATTTTTGCCCCCTTCCGGTTTATTTATTTTTTTATAGAGCCAGAACAGCGTTGTGCACATATTATAAGCCCTATTTTTTTGCAATAACAGACAGCTGATTTTACTTAGTTTCATATAAATCCGGCAATTTATATGAAACTAAGTTTATATACAAAAAAATCTTTTACATTGTCAAGCCTTTTGTATAAAATAACGATCGGACGGTTAGCAGAAAATCGAGTAGGAGGCAGGTGATTAATTCACCTGCCGACCTCTCACACCACCGTACGTACCGTTCGGTATACGGCGGTTCATTAAGCATTACAGACTTTCTGATATTGTTTTAAAAGACTCATATATCCGCAGTCTTCCAGATATTTATTAGTTACCGTTGTAGATAGTATATAACTACCCGCTATTCTCCAGTATTTCTTTCGAGTATTTGCCCATT
>CAYNFB010000068.1:10332-13424 GCA_964396355.1 uncultured Leptospirales bacterium
AATGCGTAAATTCATTCAGTCAAATAATCAGTTAATTTGTAGATTGGTTTGCCCATTCCCATGCTTTTGAGCTTTTTACACCCAATTTCTCAAGATTTCCACGCTTTGTTTTGATACGTTTCCATTGTTTCCAGAGACATGCACGCAATCGCCTCCGTGTCCACTTTTCAAGTTCTTTATCAAGATCATCAAGAAGTATGTCAGCAAGAAGTGGAGATAATGGCCCGCCCTGCGGAGTCCCCTCCTCTGTTGAAACCTTTAACCCATTGATCAGCACTCCCGACTCAAGATATTTTCTTACAAGTCCAGGAACTCTCTTATCTTTTACCTTTCGTGCTATCCGGGACATCAGGATGTCGTGATTTACCCTGTCAAAGAACTTCTCAAGGTCAATATCAACTACCCAGGTATATCCATTCTCAATGTATTCTTTGGATTTGAGAACGGCATCATGTGCCCCTTTTCCGGGTCTGAAACCGTAACTGCTATCAGAAAAGGTTTCTTCAAAAATTGTACTGAGAACTTGTGCTATAGCCTGTTGAATAAGGCGATCAAGCACGGTAGGTATCCCTAAAAGTCTTATGCCGCCATCAGGTTTTGGAATCTCAACCCTCCTGACTGGTTGCGGCATATAAGTACCGCTGAGTAATTCTTCTCTGATGAATGGCCATGCTGTTTCAAGATATGATGGAAGTTCATCCACCGTCATTCTATCCACACCATGACTGCCATGATTCCGACGCACACGGTTAAGTGCCCGAAACATGTTCTCTCTCGACAGGATTCTTTCAAATAATGTATCACTCATCTTTTCGTCCGTTGTCATTTCCATCTTTCATCGCTGGATTCAAACTCAGCTCTTTACATTTCTCTCAGGGCTTCACCCTTTCGACTTCATGTAAAGGCTCACTTTCGTGAGTTGACTGCTTTCATCGCCTGATTCGCAAGATTTAAGCTTCCATGACCTGCTTAATGTTCAGTCCTTTCCGCTTCTCCTATCCTTCTGCGGTACTATGACTTCTGCTGACTTCTGATAGTTCAGCCATACATCACTGTACGGGTTGTGATTTTGAAATACATCAATTTCACAAACTATCAGATCTCCCCGGGTAAGAACACACGCTTTCCTCCCATTTACCTGCCAGATCCTTGATAGTATTGGGCTTCGTTTTGTTTGGCAAACTCGCCCGATCTGACCGGCCTTAGATGTGGTTTCTGTTCGTCAGGCCGGGATTTTGCGTCCGGCTTCCTTCAGATTCCATCTCACGATGGACACCCTTGCCTTTGGCTAACGGTTGGTACTATCAACCCCCGTAGTGGACTGAGTAACTGATCAAAATAACCGTCAAAGTTCAGTTACCGCACCACCAAGCGTGCGCCCATGCCGGGCGCACCAAAAAAAAAAGGGATACCCGGAGGCATCCCTTTCTGCTTTTGTATTAAATATAAATCTATTCGTCGAGCGCTCCGGTAAAGACAGGATCGGAGGCCTTAATTGTTGCAGCTTCATTGAACTTAAGAGCCTCAATGCGTCCGAAATACTTGGGAAATTCTGATCCGAGATAAAACTGAGAGGAAAGAACCTTTCCTGTATAGAAGGCTGCCTCCGTATCGCTGTTAAGCAGATTCTCTCTGTCTTCTCCCTTGGCATCACCCACGAGCTCTTTCATTTTAGGCAGTGTGAGTGTGAGATTCCACACGTGGCACCATGCCAGAGCGAGCATATACATAGCTTCCTGAAGCGGAGTGGCATGCATAAAAAGATTTAAGAATTTTCCGCCGGCCATCTGTCCTTTAAGCATTTCTATTACATCGTCCAGTTCCTTGATTCCTCTTTCGAAGAGTCCAAGATACTTGTCATCCACAATGCCCTTAGCCTTGGCGAGAGTATCATTCATCCTGCCTACAAAAACCTGATAATTATACTGGTCCTTATTCATGAGAATTTTTCGCATTGTAAGGTCCATGGACTGAATTCCGTTTGTTCCTTCCCATATGGCTAGAATTTTTGAATCAGCCATCATCCTTGCAACAGGATAATCCATGCAGTATCCGTAACCGCCGTATGTCTGCATTGCCATAGATGTAATTTCAACACCCTTGTCGGTACATCCTGCTTTTGCAATAGGAGTAAGAATTTCGATAAGAGCCTGAGCCTCTTTCTTGGCATTATCATCATCAAGTGCTCGTTTGAGATCCATCTGATAGTAGAGATAGTAAACGAGCATCCTCTGTCCTTCAAGGTGAGATTTCATCCAAAGGAGCATTCTCTTCACATCGGGATGTTTGCTTATTGCAACCAGAGGGGCATCAGGATTGAGCATCTGAGTAACATCGGCTCCCTGATATCTGTTTTTTGCATATGTTACGGCATTCATATATGCAGCAGATGCATTGGAATGTCCCTGTACAGCAACACCATTACGGGCAAAGTTCATCATTTTGAACATAATCTTCATTCCCTGACGTTCCTGGCCCAGGAGATAACCGGTGCAGTTTCCGTTGTCTCCGAATGCGAGCTGTGAAGTGCCCTGGCCGTGAAGCCCCATCTTATGTTCAATACCCGTACACACAACATCATTGAACTCACCCATTGAACCGTCTTCATTTACAAGATATTTTGGAACAATAAATATAGAAATTCCCTTAGTGCCTTTAGGATCTCCCTCAATTCTTGCAAGTACAGGGTGAATCATGTTCTTGTAATAGTCATTCTCTCCAGAGGAGATAAATATTTTCTGACCTGTTATTTTATAAGTTCCGTCAGCCTGTTTAACAGCTTTGGTTTTCAGGTTACCAACATCAGAACCGGCTTCAGGCTCTGTGAGACACATGGTTCCACCCCACTCTCCGGTCATAATTTTGTCGCCGTACATCCTATGCTGCTGCTCTGTACCAAACTCAAAAATAAGCTCCATACATCCGTGAGAGAGGCCAGGATACATCCCCAGAGAGTAGTTCGCTGCACAGGCGTATTCCATTACGCCGGTTCCGACTGTATTAGGCATTCCCATGCCCCCCCAGTCCGGGTTGTCATTAATGCCCATGAATCCTGCCTCATAGTATGCATCAAGTGCGGGGTGAAAACATTC
>CAYNFB010000069.1:0-13400 GCA_964396355.1 uncultured Leptospirales bacterium
TTCCCGGTCACGGGGTATATGCTGTGACAGTTTCAATCGGTTCCAGGGGTACATTTTCGGGCATGCTGAACATCGGAAACAATCCTACCTTCGGAGGGCAGTACCGGAGTATTGAAATAAATATCTTTGATTTTGATGATGATATATACGGAGAATTCGTTACGCTTGAGTTTTACAGGAAGATAAGGGATGAGAAAAAATTTAATTCCCCAGAAGACCTTGTGGCTCAGCTCAGGTATGACAAAGATTCTGTCGTGAAGATATTGAATGAAAAGGTTTAACTGTATTCAGCAGTTTTCCCCTGCAGGCCGGGGTTTTGACCTGCAGGAGGTAAATAATTTTAGCCCTCTTCTTTGTTTGACATTGTCAGTACAAATGCCGCCGATATCAGAAGTGTCCCGAACCAGACTACCCAGATCAGCCGTTTCATTGAAATCTCCAGTATAGCATAATCAGCCGGAATCTTTGCATCTTTCTCCGGAGTGATATGAAGTTTTATAATTTTCTTGTTTGCATCTATTCCCTGAATTGAAATTGTTCTTTTTGTGCCTGCGATTTTTTTGTCAATACCGGTATTTTTGCCCATGGCAAACTTTATGCCGGGACTGTATTTTCGGCCGTTTATCAGAAGGTCTGCGTTTATAGTCATCCCGCCGGAACCCATTCCTGATGACCTGAATTTAGAAAATTTAACTTTCAGACCGCCGAATTTTTTCTCTTCGCCCTCTTTAAATATCATTGTGGAATATTGATGAGAGGCGAATATGTACTTCTGGGGTGTTATATAAATATCTCCGGCCAGTGATGAAAGAATATATGGTTCGCGATAGAGAGAGTTTCCTTTTTTCTCTATGTAGTAGTCCATGTCGGCCTTTACAGTCTTTCTCCCCCGGATTATCTCTATTGCTACGGCAGATTTTTCATGTTCGTGAAAACCGAGAAGTTTTATTTTTACAGGACCTGATTGAATTGTTTCATTTACGGCTACCTTCTTCTGTTCTTTCCAGGAATGCATATTTGAAGAGATTACTCCGATTATCAGAATAGCAAGACCGGCATGGGCCACTCTTGAAGCCAGAAATGAGCCTTTCCTGTGTTTGTACATATCGTAGAAATTGATGAATGCAAGGAATAGAGCAGGTATAGTGAAAATATAGGCCACAGGATTATTGGTGAAGAATATGTTGAAGAATATCCCCGCAGCCATGGAGAGAATACCCAGAGATGTGAGAACCTGTAATGAATATCTGGAAGTTGTAAATGATGAAATAATCAGGGTTGTTAATATCATTAAACCGAAGGGTATTGACAGATTATTATAAAATTTTTCTGTTACACCGGCCGGGTTATCCATGAAAATTCCTGAGAGAATAGGCATTGATGTTCCGAATAATATTATCAGCGCAAATATTGAAAGTGTTATCAGACCGTAGAGCGTGATGTTTTCCATTGTGAGTAGTTTTTCAGTGAAACGGGCAGATTCAATTTCCTTAAATCTCTTTATGAAGAGAAAGGCTGAGATGAAAATATAGAAGAAGATGTAGGTTGCCAGTATGACAGATACATTTGACTTTCCGAAAGAGTGTACTGAAAAGTCAGACAGTACTCCGCTTCTGGTTAAAAAAGTACTGTAGAAGACCAGTATAAAGTATGACAGTGCAAGAAAGAGATTTGTTCTCCTGAGAAGCGATTTCCTTTTCTGGAGGATGATGCCGTGTATCAGGGCAATTGAAACAATCCACGGGATGAGTGATGAGTTTTCAACAGGATCCCATCCCCAGTATCCTCCCCATCCCAGAACCTTATAGGCCCAGTATCCGCCCATGAATATTCCTACTCCCAGAGTGAGGACACTGAACATAAGCCATCTGTAGGACAGGCTAAGCCATTTATCATAATCTTTCTTAAGGAGTGCGGCAATTGCATATCCGAATGGAATGGTTGATGTTGCATAACCGAGGAACAGTACTGGAGGATGAACTACCATCCAGGGATCCATGAGCAGCGGATTCATTCCTGAACCGTCAGGAGGAATCTGGCCTGCCTTGAGTTCACCGGGAAAGAGGTCCCATACCTGAGCAAATGGACTTTTCACTATGAGAACGAGAAGTATGAATATCTGGGTCATAGTGATTACGGTCATCAGAATATTTTCATATTCGTCTTTTTTTCTCATAATCAGAACGCCGCAGATGTTCAGGATAAAGAGCCACAGAAGAAAACTTCCTTCATTGCCGGCCCAGAACGCGGCAATTTTGTAGGGCATTGACATCTCACGTGCGGAATTGTTAAACACGTATGAATACTGGAAATCATTTCCTATGAATGCGCTCATCAGCAGAAGAGCGGCAAAAAAGATCATAAGGCTTGTGAGATAGTAGACCCGCCTTGCTGTGAGGAGTGAGAATTTATCTCCCGAAGCGCTTTTTGCCAGAAAGATAAGCGACACCATTGACAGTGCCAGTGTAAAAAGAAGTATAACGTTGCCTGTATTCATTATTTATTTTCCTTTTTGTATTTGGAGGGGCACTTGACCAGAAGTTTCTGCGCTTCGAAACGCCTGGTTTCGGCAGAGAAACGTCCGATGAGGACGACCTGATCTGCGTGCTCAAAGTTAAGAGGTTTAACCCCGCTGTAGTAGGCCTGCATTGTTGTATTTTCTGAATCGGTGAGAGAAAAGGAGAATCCTGATTCATCGTGGATCACCGGCGATTCCTTTGTTCTTTTTCCGATTATCTGATAGAATTTTCCGGGATTTTCTTCGGCTTTACGGAATGAGACGTAGGGGCTGAACAGGTCATCACTGAAGAAAACTATTGAGGCCGCCAGCATAAGAAGTGCTGATATAAAAATTGCTGTTCTTTTAAAGTTCATCTATTTCCTCTTCCAGCCGGGCAACTCTTCTGTCCAGTTTGAAGAGCAGCAGAGCAATCCCTATCCAGATTATAAGCACGGTCAGCATTACTTCATTTATCATAGTACTTTTCCTCAATTTTAATTTTAATCAGACTTATCCTGTTCATTATATTCATGATGTAGAGATAGAGCAGCGAGAAGACTCCTATTGAAGAGAAGAGAGTAATCTTCATGGCCAGTTCAAGATGAATTTTTTTATCGGCATTTATTACCGGATCGGGATGGAGAGTGGGATATACCCTGGGTATGATGAAGACGAAAAGCGGCATTACCGCCATGGCCATTATGAGATATACTGAACCGATTCTGTCTCTGTTCGGGTTTTCCTCCAGAGAGGAATGGAGACTGAAGTATGCAATATAAATCAGAAGCAGTATTGCAATGGACGTTTCCCTTGGGTCCCAGTTCCAGTAGCTTCCCCAGCTTATGTGAGCCCAGATTGATCCTGTTAAAATGGTGAGAACTGTGAATATAAGGCCGATGAGGGCCGAATTGTATGATATATAGCTCTTAGCTTCATCCTTCTTTACCAGAATTATAATGGAGTATACTCCCGCAACAACGAAGGATATTACAGATACCCAGGCAACGGGAACGTGGAAGTAGAGTATGCGGCTTGCCTCTCCGAGAAATTCCGCAGGAGGAGCCCAGATGAATGCCATGAATATTATGAGCGGCATGAGAATATATACTAGTTTATGCAATTTCATTTTAATCCGTCCAGATATATCTGAAGAGTAGATAAGAGATAGATATAATAAGGCCCGAAAAGGCAAGTAAAAAAATGATGTTTTCATATGCAGGCGGAGTTGCCCTCTCCATGGCCGCTGCAGTCATTGCTGTGGAGACCCAGATGACAGGCAGAAGGAGCGGAAAGGAAATGACTGTGAACAGAGAACTCTTCCCTCCGGCGCGGGAAACCATGGCTCCGAGAATAGTTGTGCATGAGGCGATTGCAATAGATCCTGCTCCGGCGACAGATGCAAATAATACTCCGTGGACTACCGGTGCCTGGAGAAAAAAAAGGTAGAGCGGACAGATCACTGAAGTGATGCAGAGAAAGAAAACAATATTGAATATAAGCTTGGAAAGATATATCTCCTCGGGACTGCAGTGCAGCATGAGAAAGAGAATGTTTTTCTCCTCCTCCTCCCTTATGAAGATGTGCGCCAGCCCGCTCATGCCGCTGAAAAAAATAATAATCCACAGAAGCATTCCATGAATTTTAGGGTCCAGCGATATCCCTCCCGCCACGAGGCTTACTGATAGAGTGGTAATGCCGGCAAATGCAAAGCTTATATTTACGGCAGATCTGTTTCGAAATTCGATGAGCAGATCTTTCTTCAGATTACGGACAATTCTGTTATCCAAGGTCAATCCCCTTTCCGCATAATTCAATCTCTTCCTTTTCGTTTGTAGCTATGATCAGTATGGTCTCTTTCCTCAAATCATCAATGAGCGAGTAGAGCAGATCCTTTCCGCTTAAGTCCAGATTACTGCCCGGTTCATCGAGCATAAGAACAGCGGGCCTGTTTATCACAGAGAGTATTATTTTCAGTCTCTGCTTCATTCCCGATGAATAGTGTTTAACCGGCTTCAGCCGGTGCTGATAGAGGCCGAATCTGTTCAGATGGAGATTTATCTCTTCATCACTTACCGGAGACTGTGCGGCAAATTTAATGTTTTCCACAGAAGTGAGCACGTCGTAGGGATTAATTTCAGGCCCTGTAAATCCTATTGAGTGTCTAAACTTTTCATAGGGCGTGTTCTGTTCATCTACCAGATAGGAAACAGCACCCGTCGTGGGACGGCTGAGTCCTCCTGTAATCTGGAGAAGTGTGGATTTCCCTGAACCGTTTGGTCCTGTAATGTACATAGAATCTCCCCGGTGGAGAGAAAATGTAATATCCCTGAACAGGGTGACTCTTCCAAATCGTTTGGACAGGGATTCTCCGTTTAAAGATATTTTATTTTTCATTTTTTAACTTTTCCAGGTGCTGTCCGTCACAGAAAGGCTTATTTTTGGATTGCCCGCATCCGCAGAGTACATACCAGTCGTATCTCTCGGGCTGTGTGTTCTGATCATCTTTAAGTTCAATCTCTCCGCATACTTCAATGGGACCCTTCTTCGAAGCTTTTATAAGAGTTTCTCCTGTATAACGGACTATGTGATGCTCTCCGCTGATCGTGTAGGTTAGTGCACCTGACGGGCAAAGTTCTATAGCCCTTATTACCTCTTCAGGTGCGGCTCCGTCAGGATAAATCCACGGTCTTTTTTCTTTATTAAATACTCCCGGGGCGGCTTCCATGCATGAGCCGTCATGGGAGCACAGGCCGGCATTGAAATGAACTGTTATTTCTTTCCCAAAGTAATCCCGCCATTTATAGGGAGTTCTGTCGGGCTGTTTTTCTCCGTTAATACCATTCTCTCTGTGAGATCCGTCACAGAACGGCTTGTCTGCCGATTCTCCGCATCTGCATATAGACATTACCGGTTTAACCGGATAGGGGTTATTGTGGCGGTCCTGGAATTTCAACAGATCGCTGATAAGATAGGGAGTGTTAATCGTAAAAGTTATTTCAGGTTTATTGTCTTCATGCATATAAGTTTCACTCCATAAGGAAATAGTTTATCATAGAAAAGGATAGTAAAGTTTTCAAGGATTTCTTGTTAATAAAAACAGGTATTTTATCTTCAAGAAATAATTATTTAATTAAAATAATTTGAGCTGTCTCTCTGGACTTTTTCTGGTTTTTATAATTTCATCTCCCCGCAGGTCTGAGCATAGAATTTCAGATTCTATAACGAAGTTGTTATAATTTTCTAAAGCCTCACTGTGATTGTAATTTGCATAACAGTATCTGCAGCCGTGAATACAGGTATTATAGGTGCCGATATCTGCACTCTCCACGCAGCGGCAGAATTTTCTCTGATTTTTGTCTTTTCTAAAGTGTACTTCTTTTCCTGAAATTTTTGATATCAGTTCGCCGTCTATGCAGTTTCCTCTTTTTATGCCGTATGGGGAGAGATCCTGTTCTGCGGCGCAGGTCAGTACTTCAATGCCGGTATCACGGGCTAAGGGAATTATGAGACCTGCGAAATCTTCCATTTCACTGATCCCGGGAATACGGTATTCAATACCATTCATATTCTTTCTGCATTTGCTGTAGTCGTCCAGAAAGCTGATCATACATCTATGTGTATATGTTGATAACTCTTGAGAAATGTATTTGAAGCTTTCTATATGTTCTCTGATACTGCAGCCCTGATAGAAGAATACAGGGTCGTATCTCCATACTACACGATGAGGGCCGGTTTTGAGAGACAGCTCTTTGAAGGTCTTGATTCTTTGCCCAAGTGGAGGAATATTCTGTTCTATTGTCCTGCCGTAGTTATTCAGGGTAAATTGAAAATAATAACAGTAATTATTTATCTCATCAATTCTTTTAAACATCGGACGAGGATTTTTCGTCCAGAACACAAATGCATCAACACTCTCAGGCGACAAAGATATTCTTGATATCTGCTTTCTGTTGAGAGGATTTTTAACAAGAACGTATCCTTCCCTGAGCCGGTTAAAGAACCAGCTGCTGTAGAATGCGGGGATGTCTGTCCGTCTGCTCGCCGAAATTATCAAATATTATTATCCAGTTACTTCTTTTTAGATATGATTTAATAGATGAAATTTTTTTCAATATAAAATTATAATTTAGAATCTGCTTATAGTATAGCTGGTATGCTTTCAGACTGAATCCTCCAAAAGATAAAGAGCGCATTATTATTAAAAGTGAATTGACACTCTATGCATGATTGTTTCGTTTATTTATCCTGAGCAATTGACAGACAAGGGGGCGGTGAGTGAAGAGAAATAATATCGGCAGGGGTGTAGCAGCTGCTCTGCCAGTTTTTATCGGCTACTTTCCCATAGCCGTAACCTTCGGGCTTCTTGCAAAATCTATTGATATTACTCTTCTGGAGACTTTTTCCTTCTCGGCCCTTGTCTTTGCAGGAGCAAGCCAGTTCGTGGCTCTCAATATGATAGGCACAGGCATCGGTGCCGGAGAAATAGTTCTTACTGTCTTTCTGCTGAATTTCAGACATTTTTTGATGAGTGCCTCTATTTCGTCAAAGGTGACTTTTCACAGGCTGGCCCTGCCCTTTATTGCATTCGGAATAACAGATGAAACCTTTGCCGTTGCATCTCTCCAGAACAAAGATCTGGATGAGGGATTTATGCTTGGACTGAATTTTTTTTCCTACGCGGGATGGGTGTCGGGAACTGCTGCCGGATATATGGCGGGGGATTTTCTTCCTGGTGCTGTTCAGGAAAGTATTTCTGTCTGTCTCTATGCGATGTTCGTCGCAATCCTCATGCCCGAGGTCAGAATATCTATCAAGGCGGGAACAGTGGCGTTTTCAGCAGCCGCTGCTAATACTGTTCTTACGCATTATCATATATTTTCTTCGGGATGGAATATCGTTTTTTCTATAGTTGCTGCAGCTGCTGCAGGAATGATTCTCTTCAGGAGTGAGGCCTGATATGGATATAATGACAGTGGTTATTCTTATGACGGCAGTAACGTATATTCCCAGACTTCTGCCTATGTATTTTTTCAATGAACAGAAGATCCCTCCGGCATTAAAGAGGTTTCTTTCATGTATTCCATACGCCGCACTGGGCGCGCTTATATTTCCGGGAAGTATTGGAGCTGTAAGCGGAAAACCCCTGGTGTCTGTTCTGGCAATTGCAGTTGCAGCAGTCACTGCATGGTATAACAGAAATATAATTATTACTGTATTTGTTACAGTGGCTGCCACATATGTTTTTATTCTTATGGGAATTTAATCTTTAAGGTCCGGCGATCTGTCGGATCTTATTCTGTATCTTTTTAATATCTTTGAACTGTATTTATTGAGATTTTCTTTTTTGATTATAATTTTTCTGTTCATGTCATCTATGATAATATGATAATCACCTTTGACAGAGTCAAAGGCTTTTACAACATCCTTCATTTCTGCAATGTTCTTTCCATTTATTCTGGAAATAACCAGATTCTCCATATCGTGATAACCGAGATTTATTTCATCAGCCAAAACTTTTACAAGGAGGACTACTTCTTTTTTTTGTTCTGATCTGATGCCGTTTATATAGTAATTGAGAAGTTTTGAAGGTGCACTGAAGAACCACTGACGTCCCCAGGCCTCTAGATAATTTTTACTAAGAGGCTCGAAGACAAGGCCTCCTCTGATGAAGTATGTAGGAGGAACGTCATATCTGTCAAAGGGTACGAGCCGTGTAGAGTTTATGGGTACAGTGAGTTTTATCCGAACTGTCTTTATCTTCCTGTCCCGGAGAATTCGGCATGAAATCCAGTCATTTATATACTTCTTCTGGACTATGTAGTCCAGAGACGTTCTCTCTCCGTCTCTGAATTCAATGGAGCCGTCATTGTCTATGTTTACACCGTCTATAGACAGCACGATATCGTCTTTCTTTATAATATTTCTTACCGGGGAATCAATGAGTATTCCTGCTATTCTGACGCCGGTTTTTTCTTCGCTCATGTTGTATTTAGCTCTCAGATCAGGGTTCTCCATCTTCTGATAGAATATTCCAAGTTCAGGGAATCCGTCGTATCTGCCGTCCTTAATATCGGTGAGGAAGTGCTTTATAATCGGTGCAGGAACCATGTAGCCGATATTCTGACCTCTGGCGGCAGCCTGGAAAGCGACTCCGATTATTTTTTTATCTTTAATTACCGGGCCACCGCTGTTGCCCGGATTAATAGCCGCATCTATCTGACATGTAAGAAGATTTGCATTGTTGTGGGCGTAATGCCGCTGTTCAATACGCGATACAACACCTTCGGTGATGCTAAGTTCATCTCCGCCTGTGGGAAATCCGTAGACTGCCACTTTGTCTCTTACCTCGGGGAGTTTGCCGATAGCTATTGCAGCTGCATCCTTGAAAAAATCCGGATCATCAACCTTCAGAATGGCAAGATCACTTTCATGTGAAATAGCCTCAAGTTTAGCAATGTATTTTTTTGCCTCCCCTGCCCTCTTTACCTGTATGAATGTGTGATTGCTTACTACATGAGCATTGGTGAGTATTCTTCTGCCGTTTATTATGCATCCCGAACCTGTTCCCTTGGTCTGGCCTCTCATCTGCCAGGGGCTGTCGTAGTCGTAGCTGTTGGAAACTGTGTATATTTTTATGACTGATTTCTTCAGTCCGTTTTTTGCTGATGCTGCAGATGCGGATATAATTAATGAGACCGCAATGGCTGTTACAGCCCTTGTCTTATTCATTATTCTCTCCTGATTGATTAAAATTTAATATGTCCTGATTGTTTTGAATGTCTGATTACGTAGAATACTGCAGCAGGCCAGAAAAAGAGAATGAGTAGAATGAGGATGAAGATGTTTATTTTTTTCTCTTTTTTAAAAATTTGAGGCTCTGAATTAGTTTTAACTATATTGTCTATAATTCTTGTTTTTTCGGTATTAAGGTAGCTTACATCTATGGGATTATTACAGTAGGGACAATGAGGTATTTGGGAAAGATTAAGTGGCACTTTCATATTGATAATGCTGCCGCAGCCGGGACATTTTTCAACAATAATATTTCTGGCCCTGAGTCTGCTGTTCAGTATTGAATCAGATTCAGGTTCAAAGACGAAGAATCCCAGACCTCTTGAATTCAGTAGGACGGTAGTTTTGATTATACTCTCTCTGGTCATATTGGTACTATTGGTTATATCGTTTATGAATACTTCAGGGTTTTCCCGAAGTATCCTATAAAGTACCAGTATTTGTTTTTCTTTTTTTCGGATAATCCTGCCGCTGACAATAAAGGCTGCAGGTGTAATTGTCATTATCAGGAGAGCCGTCACTGTCGCTGCGTCAGCTTTTTCGGTTACTGCAGCAATAAGTGTAATAATTACAGGAATAATCAGGATCCACGTAAGGATCTTTCCGATGAGGAGGAGTATGTCGTCTGATCTGTATATATTTTCTTTATTCATAATTTATGATAAATAATACGGTTTTTCTGTACAACTACTTTTCACTTTCATGCCAGAGCTTTATGGCTTCGATGCCCTTCTGCCGTCCGTAGGAATAATCTTTTTGAAGAATTTTTACAGATGTTGTTGTTCTGCCGGTTTTAAGCTCATCGGGACAGATCTGGATTATCTCTATCCCCTCCGGCGGATTTTTTATAAACTCAAGTGATTTCATGTAGCTTTTTTCCCTGTTCTTCAGAGTCTCTCTGAGCGCGGGATATCTGCTGAAGAATTGCGGTATGATTTTTGACTCTATAAAACTCTTTTTTATGTAGCCCGAAGGACGGGATCTTATTATCATCAGTTTTTCTGCTCCCCTCCTGACAGCCTCTTCTGCCGGAATGGAATCCGAAACACCTCCGTCAGTAATTTCAAGGTTCATAACATTTATGAAATTTCTGTACATGAGAGGTACGGAACTCGATCCCTTGAGCATGTCATTGAGCAAAGATGGAACTGCCTTCATATAGCATGGTTTCCCTGTGTTTACGTCTGTAGCTGTTACGAAAAAGTCCTGATTTTTTCTGCTGCATGCTTTTTCTGTATCGAGCTTGTCGGTTTCATCCAGAAAATCCCAGAACCAGTCAAGATCCATGAAGTGCCCTCCACGGAGAAATTTTTTTAAACTGAAAAATTCCGGACGGATCATGTAGTCTGTGTAGCACCTGTAATTTCTTCCGTACTGGCCGGCCAGATATGCAGACAGATTGCATGCACCTGCAGATACTCCGAAGTACATATCGAAGGGGTCAAAAGTTTCTTCGTGGAATGAATCGAGAATCCCTGCAGAGAAGACTCCTCTCATTCCGCCTCCTTCGATAATAAGGGCGGTCTTTTTATTGTTAAAATTATTCATAGAGACATAGTTAAACCGGGTTAATTTTTCACAATATTTTTTTCAAAAAAAGTCTGTTCAGATAAACCTGTTTATAATCAGGTTGAATAAATAATGCAGATTGAATTTCTATTTAATAAAAATATATAAGGTGCGGGCTTCAAATGATTATTATTGAAAAACCATATGTTTCAGAACTGCTTGTCAATACACTGTCGGAGAAATTATATCCGGTTTTAAAAAATGAGGTTTCAGAATATCTCTCTAAGAGCCGTCCCCTGAATCTCATTGAGAGTTCCAGGGGGGCAGAAGATTTTAAAAACGGAGAATTCCTTTCACTGTACAGTAATTCTGAAGACAGTCTGGACTGGGTTGCTCAGAATCTGTCCTTTTCAGATTTTGCAAAACAGGCAGCCCTGTTTAAGGATAAGGTCACTTTCAGGAAAGAGACCTCGGGAATATTTGATGATGTTTTCTTCATGGAGGTTGCCTTCGATGATCTGGCATCCCTGGAGGTATCTGCTATAAGGAAGCCGTTTATTGTGAAGCCTTCTGTTGGTTTCTTCAGCATCGGTGTTCACAGAGTGGATTCTGATGATGACTGGCCGATAATTGTAAAGAGTATTATGGATGATGCAGAGAGGGTTTCACGTGAATATCCCGGGGCTGTGATTGATTCGGGTAAATTTATTATAGAGGAGATTACCGAAGGTGAGGAATATGCCATCGACACCTACTTCAATGATTCGGGCGAACCTGTAGTGCTTAATATCCTGCATCATATTTTCAGCTCCGGGGCGGATGTGAAGGACCGGGTATATAATACTTCGGCAGAAATAATTGAAGGTCTGCTGCCTGAAATATCTCCTGCGCTGGTTAAGATAGGTAATCATTTCGGCCTTAAAAATTTTCCCATGCATATTGAAATCCGTGTCGATGATTCAGGAAAAATTCTTCCCATAGAAATTAATCCTCTGAGATTTGCCGGCTGGTGCACTACTGATCTGGCATATTATGCCTACGGAATAAATGTTTACGAGTATTTTATGGAGCAGAAGAAACCGCAGTGGGATGAAATATTTAAAGATAAAAGAAATAAGCTGTACAGTGTTGTGATTGCCGACATCCCCTCCGACGTAGATAGAAGTAAAATTGAGAGTATTGAGTATGATGATTTTATAAAGAATTTTTCCGGATTGATTGAAATGAGAAAAATTGATTATAACGAGCATCCTGTTTTCGGATTTGCCTTCATTGAAACCGACGGTACGACCGGCAATGAACTTGATCATATTCTCAGAGAGGATATGGGAAAATACATCGTAATGAAAGGATAATTATGGCAGTCGTATATTTTTCGGTACTCATAAGCACAGGTATCTGGTTCTACCTTATTTACAGTAATGATAAATTTGAACCGGAACCGGTCAAATGTGTTATACTCGTTGGAGTAACGGGCGGGCTGATGAGTTCAATTCCTGCGGCTATTTTCAATACCGGTTTTGCATCATGGTTCGGCGGAATGACCGCCCTCCTCTCGGATAAGAACAGTTTTTCTCTGGCAGTTTTCTCTCTCTTCGTAGGATTTAATGAGGAGATCTGGAAGGCATTCGCCGCAGTATTTATCTTAAAGAGGCTCAAGGATTTTAATGAGCCCATTGATGCTCTCATATATTCAATGACTATAGCCCTGGGCTTTGCAGCATTTGAAAATGTGGAATACACATTGATGGGAGGAATCCCTGCGCTTGTAATGAGGTCCTTTACTGCAGTTCCCCTTCACGTGGGGCTTGCATCAATATGGGGAATTGGTATTGCAAAAGCTAAATATTTCAGAGAAGGAAAATATTTCGTCACACTAATCCCCTATGTTTTTGCTGCATCGGTAATTCATGCTCTCTATGACTATTTTCAGTTTGAGAATATCAACTTCGGCTACTCTGTTGTAATTGCTCTTGCCTTTGCCCTGGCTCTTACAGTTTTTGCTTCGAGGAAACTCAAACAACATCTGAGAGAAAGCCCTTTTGCAGGTGACGGAGTCTGTACGGCCTGCGGTACAAAAAACAGAAGAGGAATCAGTTTCTGCAAAGAATGCGGGAAAGATATGAAGGATGAAATTTAGCTTGTATAATTGACCTGAAATTTGATTCTGGTAGATGTCAGCCAGACGGATGCGGAGCGGTGTTAAAATAATGCAGGATGGTTCAAATACGTTATTTCTCATAAGACTTAAACTTCTTACCGGCAGTTTCAGGAGCAGGTATATTGAATCTGATATTTTCAGATATATTACCCACATTTTTATGTCTGTAATTCTGGGCCTTCTGGCCGGCAGCGGAGGCATCTTCTTTCACGTACTCCTTGAAAAGATGAGACTTCTCTTCGAGGGAAATGCAATAAAAGAAATCTTTCACCTTGAAGGATATTATATAATATTAGTTCCGGTAGCGGGCGGAATAATCACATCTACAATGGGGTTTCTCTATCCTGAGATTTCCAGGGAGAAGGGGGTTCTCAGCGTTATTAAATCTATAATTCTCAGAAAGGGATTTATACCGCTGAAAGAGACTGTATATCATCT
>CAYNFB010000070.1:0-11097 GCA_964396355.1 uncultured Leptospirales bacterium
TTTTCTCAGGCCAGTTCAGACCTATGAATAATAAATTTTTTCAAGCAGGTCAAGCCGTTTAAATATAAGTTTAGAAATTTGATTTGTTATTAAAAAGCAGGGAGTGAGAGATGAACGTCAATATTACCGCAGCAGTAATTAAATTCAAAAAAAATGAAATCAGCAGTCCGGATATGACTGATCCGGACTGCTGAATATATTATTCTATTCCAAAATCCTTTCCGTAATTCTCTATAATATAATCTATATCCTTGTCGCCCCTTCCAGAGAGATTTACAAGTATTGTTTCTTCCTTCTTCGTTCCGGCAAGTTTGGATGCAAAGGCTACAGCATGAGCACTCTCAATTGCGGGAATAATTCCCTCGACGCGGGAGAGATCAAAAAATGCATCAACCGCCTCCTGGTCATTAATCACGTCATAGTTTACTCTGCCCATATCCTTCAAATTGGAGTGTTCTGGACCGACCCCCGGATAATCAAGACCGCTCGCAATAGAATAAACCGGAGCCGGTTCGCCATTTTCATCCTGAAGAAGATAGCATTTGAATCCGTGTATTATTCCGGGCTTGCCATAGGTAATGGTACAGGCATGTTCTCCGATTTTAAATCCCTTTCCTGCCGGCTCAACACCGTAGAGAGCAACATCCTCATCCTTTATAAATTCTGTAAAAATTCCCATTGCATTTGAACCGCCGCCCACTGATGCGACTATATTCTGAGGAGTACCTCCGGTCATTTCCTTAAACTGCTCTCTTGCCTCCCGGCCGACTATGCTCTGAAAATCACGCACCATCAGCGGAAAGGGATGCGGTCCTACAACTGAACCGATTGCATACATCTGAGTATCAGTATCCTTAAGGTATGCATCGAAGGCCTCATCAACGGCTTCCTTGAGAGTCTTCAGCCCTGATTTGACGGGGATAACTTTTGCACCGAGTATCTTCATACGAATCACATTGGGATATTCTTTGACAATGTCAACCTCACCCATGTAAATATCGCATTCAAGTCCCACCAGCGCCGCTGCTGTGGCAAGAGCAACACCGTGCTGTCCCGCGCCGGTCTCGGCAATTACCTTCTTCTTTCCCATCTTCTTGGCAAGGAGAGCCTCACCGAGACAGTGATTGATCTTATGTGCACCGGTATGATTAAGATCTTCACGCTTTAAATAAATTTCAGCGCCGTATTTTTCCGAAAGGTTCTTTGCATGAAATATCGGGGACGGTCTTCCCACGTAGTGTTTATAAAGGTAATACAGCTCATCCATGAAGGTGCTGTCATTCTTAATTTTAGTATATTCTTCGGCTATTTCCTTCATAACCGATTCAAGCTGGGGGGGAATAAACATACCGCCGTAGTCGCCGAAAAAGCCGTTTTCATCTGGATAATTATAATTCATTTGTTCCTCTCTTACTAGCGTTTCTATTAATAGAAACATCTCAAGAGCTTCTACAACTGTCAAGAAAATATTTCAATTTTTAAAAAAATTTTAATTCATAATTTATTGACATTCGGCGACTTATCCGGAAACTGTTAAACATGAAACATAATATTATATACATGTCGCCTTCGGGCTCTACAGAAAAAATTATAAACCGGATCTCTAAATCGCTCAAAGATCTGGATCAGACAGTATCATCCTTCAATATGGCTGAAGAGGAAGCAGGTTCAGTTATAGACAACGTCAATGATGCCGGAGGGGTACTGTGGCTTGCATCTCCCGTATATGTGGGACATCCTCTGCCTCTGTTCATTGAAATGATAAGAGAAATTGATCCCGTCAGGATAGTCTGCGCCTGTGCTGTTGCTACATGGGGAGGAGTGACCAGCGGATTAGCACTGATGGATTTTCATAAGGCTCTGCAGGCCAGAGGAATTCCCTTAGCTGCAGCCGGACTCTTCCCTTCTGTGCATTCATCAATGTGGGGAGCACAAAATCCACTGTGCAGCAGCAGACCCGATGAAAAAGATCTCTCTGAAGCCGGCCGTCTTACATCCATAGTTGTAAAAAAAGCAGGACAGGCTGGAACTGTAGCAGAACTGACGTCTCAACAGATAGCCTATCAGGGGGATAAGGCAGCAGAAGATTTTTCCGGAAAATCACTGGATACGCTGAGAGCAATGCTGCCGGCCAAAACAGCTGATCCTGAAAAATGTACACAGTGCGGTCTATGCATCTCAGAGTGCCCTGTAAATGCTCTGCATTACACCCCTTACCCTGCGGCAGACGAAAGCTGTATCTTCTGCAACAGATGCGTTCGGAACTGCCCTGAGCAGGCCTTCCCATTCTATCTTGAAGGAACAGAAAAACATCTGACGCATATGTCCGGGATTTACAATGAATCCAGAGAGACTATTCTGTTTATCTGATTCAATTAATGCATTTTTAAAAATCATATAGTCTGCTCATTCATTTACGATGAGCAGACTGATTATGAATAAGATTCTACAGCCTGGTAACTTTTAAAAAATATTTTTCAGTAAGTTCTAAACTTTCGGATAATATTCTCCAGACCGTTGAGTTTAATTTCGTAAATTTGCTCGATAAGCATGCCAAGTTCACCCTGAGGCAGGCCCTTAACTCTCAGCCATATTATATATTCCTCTGGAAGATCTACGAGATACTGCCCGTTGTATTTTCCAAAGGGCATCTTTGTGTTTGCAAGTTTTTTCATTTCATCTGAATAGTCAGGTGAATTCTTCATGTCAGTTTTCTCTCCTTACCCTTGGCAGCGACCAGTTAAACCGTACACTGAGAATCCGCACAGAAATAATTATAAATATTGTCAGAAAAATTGTTAATTCACCGGGCGCGCCCATCGACTGAAGGAGAATGAATACAGCGCCCCCTAGGATGCAGGCGGTTGCATATACTTCCCTGTGAAAGATAAGAGGAATCTCGTTGCAGAGAACGTCCCTGAGCACGCCTCCGACTACAGCCGTAGATACTCCCATAATGACAGCCATTGATGCAGGAATATTCACGGCAAGACCTTTCTCAATTCCGATAACGGTAAATACGCCTATTCCTATTGTATCAAACAGAAAGAGAGTACTTCTCAGTTTATATACTGTTTTTTGAAAAACAACAGTGAAGATAACCGCAGCGATTATTACGTAGAAGTAATTATTATCCAGAAGCCAGGCAACAGGCAGATTTCCGATAAAGCAATCCCGGACAGAACCGCCGCCTACGGCAGTGACAAAACCTATAAAGATGGCTCCGAAGAGATCAAATTTCTTATCGATTGCAGAAATTGTTCCGCTTACAGCAAATGCAAAAGTTCCTGATAAATCGAGAAGGTACAGGATGTTAAGATCTATTCCCGTAAATTCCAAGGGCAGCTCCCTGAGACAGTATTTTACCTATCAGGTGTATACATAAAAAAGACAGTTATATTCTGTATACTTTTTTTTATCAGAAACTGCCCAATCGGGGGATAGTGCGCAGAGCTCTCTTTTCTGAGGTAAGTTTCTCAACCTCCTCCCTGATTTCAAGAAGCCTGTCCATCAACTCTGATTCAGACTTTTCTACATCTGGATCCTGGAATCCATGTTTATAGTATACGGTTAGAAGGATGTCACCAGTTTCTCTGCCGGTATCAGCCGAGAGCGTTACCTTCACTTCGGAGATATGCTCATCATTGGATCTGCCGCTGAAATCTGATGCTGCGGCATAAATCTTTACATCACCAGCGGGAACATTCATCATAGCTGAAAAAAAATCATCCGCCAGCCTGCGAACCTCACTGGATTTTTCTGCTTTTTCAAGGGATCTTACTCTCTGAACATCTCTCTCTCTGAGGAGATCCCTTTCTTCATACTTTAACTGAACGATCCTGTTCTCTATATCAGTAATTTTTTTCATCGTTATATCAGCCGTTTATTCATCGTAAATAAATGCATAATTATGACATAATAAAAACAGAGCTGTTAAAAAAATATGACAAAAAAATCAAACGGCCCACATCCGTTCTATCTCTGAGGTTAAAATTTTATCCTCTTCAACAGATCGGCCTCCTACAGTGAGATAGCCTCCGACCATCATTCCGTTTGCCCCTGCCAGAAATGCCATAGCCTGAAAATCCTTAAGTCTGCTCTCCCTGCCTGCTATAACTTTGATAGATACATCTTTGAGGATTATTCTCAATATAGCTATTGTACGTATAATATCCTCAGCAGCGATCGGCTCAACACCCTCAATTCTGGTCCCCTTTACAGGGATGAGAATATTAAGGGGAACTGCATCAACCTTAAGCTCCCTTAGAAGAAGAGCCATGCTGATTCTGTCCTCCCAGCTCTCACCCAGTCCCAGAATTCCTCCGCTGCATATCTCGAAACCTGCTATCTGTGCTGATTTTATTGTGTCGACTCTCTGCTGAAAATTATGAGTCGTAACTATATTAGGATAATGTTCTCTGGAAGTTTCAATATTATGATGATATCTGGTCATGCCTGCATTTCTTAACTTCTGAAAATCTCCGGCAGAAAGTGCTCCGAGAGAACCGCAGACAGCGAGTCCGGTTTTCTCAATAATTTTACCGGTAATATCGCAGGTTCGCTTAAGTTCCTCATCATTCAGCCTGTTTCCGCTTGTTACTATACTGAAACGTTCCGCCCCGGCATCACGGGCTTTGAAGGCAGCTTCGATAATCTCCGCTTCGCTCTTTAATCCGTATACTGCCGCACCTGTTGTATGATAGCCTGACTGTGCGCAGTAGCTGCAGTCCTCGCTGCATCTGCCTGACTTGGCATTAATAATACTGCAGAGCTCAACCCTGGCTGGGATATTTTCTCTTCTTATTCTGTCGGCTTCGGCAATCAGCCCGGAAAGAGGCATCCCTATATACTGGCTGTATTCTTCTTTCATATATCCTCCATGACGTAGAGGATATACAATTTGTAGAGAGGAATATTGTCAACATTATTTACAACAAAGGTTAACAATTAATCTGGAGATTAAAACGAAACAAGGATGCGGGCCGGAAGGGCAATTAAAATAGTTTTTAACAGATGACAGTTAATCATCCATTCGTTTGGCGATTTCGACACTTCGCTTAAGTGCAGATTTAGCAATTTTAATTATACCATCATCGCTGCTCGTCTCTATAATCAAGTTCAGCGCGTCCTTTAATACACGGTTCTGCATATCTATAAGATACATTTCAAGCTCTGAACCGTCTCTTCCAAAAGCCATTATAACCTTCCTGAAAAAAATTTATATTATTGGATATGAATGTAACACTGCTAAACGCGTAAAATTAATTCGGTGATTTTATTGTCAGATTATATTATGAATAAAAAAATCTTCAAGAAAAAGATCATTCAATCTCTTTTTCTTCATCTTCCTTTCTTCTTTTTACAGAAATATCGAGGAGACGTTTAAAATCATCCCACTTCTCTTCATCTATTATCTTCCAGTTTCCCTTTCCTCTTGAATTATTTACCAGTTGATTTTTCTTATCCCTTATTGAGGCCCTATATACAAAACCAGTCCATATTGAAAGAAACAGAATGAAATTAAATAATGCGTAAAAAAAGCAGTAACCGGAAGATGAAAAGAAATTACTATCAGCACCCAATACTATAGCTGCATATGAAATTCCTGCAAAAGCGGTCAGTATCATCAGGGGGACAAACATATTGGAAAGCCAGACATTTCCGGAAAAAATTTCCGAACGCTGCGTGATAGTCCAGTGCTGTACCGCCTTAAAAGCAGCATCATGTCGAGACTCCTGAATTGAAATTCTATTTTCTTCATAGAGGATCTCCGTATTTAATCGGTCAAATCTGAATAAACAATGTCCTATTACTCCAGAAATTCAAGTAAAATTTATACAGGGTTCCATCCACAGACTGTTAATCAGGTAAAGAATTAATAAAAATAAATAGAGGGCTCTGTCTGCCGGAAAATAATCAGCATGGAGAGTTATATTATACTGTTTATCTGTTTATCTATTATCAGACAGCATATCGGGGAGATTGGAGTTCCAATCCCCCTGAATTGAATAATTATATTTTAACCATGCGCCATTATAAACGGCGGCTGCATAAAACTATTTATTCTTCTGGGATAGGGAGAAAGTAATTCTGTCGATGATGATAGCCAGAAAAACAATGGACAGTCCCGCTTCAAAACCGCGTCCGACTTCGATCCTGCTGATTGCCAGAAGCACTTCCATTCCGAGCCCCTTGGCTCCAATCATAGATCCTATTACAACCATGGCAAGAGCCATCATTGTTGTCTGATTTACACCTACCATAATTGACGGCTTTGCAAGAGGCAGCTGCACGTCCATTAAGACCTGGCGCGGTGTTGCTCCAAAGGCCTTTGACGCCTCGACTGCTTCGACATCAACGGTACGTATACCTACATTGGTAAGTCTTATGACAGGCGGTACAGCATATATAATTGTGGCAAACATAGCAGGCACCTTACCCATCCCGAAAAACATCAATGCAGGTATCAGGTAGACAAAACTCGGCATTGTCTGCATAGCATCCAGCATCGGTTTCAATATCGATTCGGCTTTGTCACTGCGCGCCATCTGTATTCCCGTTGGAATTCCTATAATAAGCGAAAAGAAAACGGAGCTCAGGACAAGACTGAGAGTCCGCATGGAAAGCTCCCAGTAGCCGAATGCTCCAATCATAAACAACAGCACCATAAAAACGACACCTGTTTTCCATTTCCCAATAAGTTTCCATCCGGCAAGACCAACAAGCGGTATGCTTATGAACCATGGAAGAAAAAGCAGCAGCTGTTCGAAACCGTTTACAACCTGCAGTATGACAAAGCCGACTGCATCAAAAAAAGGCTCAAAATTCAGAAGCAGCCAATCCATCAATATATCTACCCACTTTGCAAGCGGTATTGTTAAAACTTCAGGGAATTTAAACATTATCATCTCCTTCCAGAGGACTAATTGACTCAAAAATCTGATCTGTCGTTACCCTGCCTTTAAAACGCCCCTTTTCATCCACTACAGGAATCGGGTAGGGATTTTCTGAAACTATAGGAAAAAGATCTTCGAGAACGGTATCTTCCGTTACGGCTGGAACCTTCCGGATTATTGATTCAGGAATTCCGGATTTAGTAAGCTGACTTTCAAGAAGTTTTTCAAGTTTCTCCCCGGTTGTAACACCCAATAACTGACGCTTCTTGTTAACAACAAAAGCCGACCGGCGATTATTTTTACGAAGCAGCGTCAGGGCAGTCTTCGGCCCTTCCCAGTCATAAAGCAGAAATGCAGGATCTTCCATGATACCACCTGCTGTTATAACTTTGGCCGGAGATGCATCACGTACAAACTCCTGGACGTAATCATCAGCTGGTTGGGTCACAATCTCCTCGGGAGTTCCCTCCTGAACAATTTCGCCGTTCCGCATAATGGCTATTCTGTCGCCAAGCTTCAGCGCTTCATGCAGGTCGTGAGTAACAAAAATAATTGTTTTCTGAAGTGTCTCCTGCAGCTCTACAAGCTCATCCTGCATCTGTCGTCGAATTAACGGATCAAGTCCGCTGAAAGGCTCATCCATCAGGAGTATCTCCGGCTCATTTGCAAGTGCCCGGGCAAGGCCCACACGCTGCTGCATCCCGCCGCTGAGTGAACCGGGATAGTAATCCTCCCACCCTTTTAAACCGACAGTCTCCAGTATGCGCATTGCTTTTGCATAACGCTCACCCTGCGGCAGCCCCTTTACCTTGAGTCCATAGGCTGCGTTGTCCAGTACAGTCAGGTGCGGTAAAAGACCGTAGTGCTGAAAAACCATGCCGAAGGTCTTTCGCCTGAACTGAATCAGCTGTTCCTGATTCATTTTAGTAATATTTTCACCGTTCATAGAAATAGTACCGCTGGTCGGAGGGATGAGGCGGATAAGATTTCGAATGAGAGTGGATTTTCCGCTTCCCGAGAGTCCCATGAGAATAAAAAATTCACCTTTTTTCACCGAAAGATTGATGTCACGCAGGGCGACAATACATCCTGTTTTCTTTTGGATCTCCTCTTTGCTCTTATCCTTCATCTTTAAAATCCGCTTCGGATCACGGCCAAAGACCTTCCAGAGATTCTTTATGACTATCTGTATTTCTTCATCAGATTCTGGTGAGATATGAAATTCCTCACCAGAGTTTATTGTATCACTCATCGTATCTCCTTACAGAGCCGCCTTTACTTTTTTAGCTACTTCTGCAGAAACCCATTTTGTCCAGACTGCTTCCTTATTCTTCAAAAACCAGATAGCTGTTTGGGTAGAGTCCCATTTTTCGTCATCCATCTTTGCTAAAAATTCATTGTTGTCTTTAACTGTTGTTTTATACTTTTTGAGAATTTCAACAATATCAGCCCCTTTCTTCAGCATAGATTTGTTAACCAGAATATTCACATCAGCTGCGGGATATTCACTTCCTTTCAAACGAACCATGTCAAGCTTTCCAAGAACGGCAGTTGGAGCCCAGTAATACCCGCACCATGCCTGCTTTTTCTTATATGAACCAACCATAGTTCCGGCAAGAGCTGTACCGGAACCCGCAATATTCAGAGTGAATTTTTTACCAAGTTTGAACTTTTTAAAAATTTTCTCTGATACCTTGAGCTGTCCCCATCCTGCAACACCGCCGTAGATAACTCCTTTGGAA
Source organism: uncultured Leptospirales bacterium (assembly GCA_964396355.1). Taxonomy (GTDB): domain Bacteria; phylum Spirochaetota; class UBA4802; order UBA4802; family UBA5550; genus CAYNFB01. The sequence goes on from CAYNFB010000070.1 coordinate 8,639, forward strand.
GGATCTTCAGGATTTTTGAACAGATGGGCATATTTAAGAAGATCGGAAACTGATTTGAGACCCGGAGCCTCTGCATCAGCACCTTCAATGAGATATCGCGGAACCCACCAGCCCTGTGGTGCATCGGGCATATTTTTACCTAAATCGACAATATTTCCAGAAGCGATACCCTTCTTATAAATTTCAGGAACATTGGAATGCCATGACTCCATGTCAACATCAATATCGCCCTGAATGATACCATTGATAATAGGAACTGTATCACCCGCCATATATTCAGCTTTATATCCGCTGAGTCCATTTTCGATAATAAAGCCCATTATACGGTTATGCACCTGCACGCTGTCCCAGGATACATCACCAAAGACAATGGTTTGTCCTGATTTCTCGGTCTTACAACCGGATGTTATCATAACAAATACAAGCAAAATGAGAATAAGCGGTAATTTTTGTAATAATTTCATTTCCTAACCTCTTTTTTAAAATTTTAATATAGTTTTGTAAAACATCAATTAAGCCTGAGTTCTAAGGGGGTAACATATAATATGTTATTTCATATTATAATATAACTAATTATATGGCCTAAAATTTTTTATAGAGAAATTAATTTCTGCAAAAAAATACAGCTTTTATTATAATATTATAATAGTTGGGTATTTATACTGCTTAGATACACAGGGATGTGTTTAGACCTCACCAGTCCAGTTTGCTCCGACTAAAAGTCCATTAAATCCCCGTATTCAGTAACTAAATTTTATTCTTTTTTATGTATTACGTTATTATAACTGAAATAGAATAAATTGTCAATTGGCCCTAAGTCCTACTTTCCATATATATTCAGCGTACTTATGTATCTTATGTATTGGAGTTCAACTAGAACATAATCCTAAAGTATTAGTTTTTTAATAAAATTCTACAGACTATAACTCAACCGGTTGATGACCTTAACAGCAGTGCAAAATTCTGTCATGACGACTTACCCTGAGAAGTAGCCATCATGGTAATAGCTGTATAAATGGCTCTAAAATTCGATGTAGAATATTATAATGTTTTTATGCTGTAAGCTCCCATTTCTGATTCATTCCACCAGACCTCATCGCTCATGATGAAGTTAAAACCAAACAGTACATCATATATCAGATAAAAATTCGCCATTCTGAATGTGTGTTAACTATAAATATTTATAAAACTTTTTAAAAAAATCAGCAAACATATTGCTATCTTTTAACTTAGAAAAATCATCGCAGGAGGCTAATATGCGACGAATAACTAAAGTCTCACTTACAGCTTCTATCATATTCATAGGAGTCATGAATTTATCTGCGGAGGAAGCGGCAGAACTGATAAAAAAATCAGATCTGACAGATGTTACAACAAATCTCAACATAGTATGGACCCTGGTTGCTGCAATCCTTGTCTTTTGGATGCAGGCTGGTTTTGCAATGGTTGAAGCCGGCTTCACAAGGGCCAAGAATGCAGTTAACATAATAATGAAGAATCTCATGGATTTTTCGATAGGTTCACTGGCATTCTTTATGGTCGGTTTCGGTCTGATGTTCGGAGCAGCAAAGGGCGGATTCATCGGCGGAGACCTTTTTTTCATGAACGGCATTATAGGTACCGGCGGAGGTACAGAGTGGGGATATACTTTTATGATCTTCCAGACTGTATTTGCAGCAACTGCTGCCACTATCGTTTCGGGAGCCATGGCTGAAAGAACAAAATTTACCGGTTACCTGGCATACAGTTTACTTATATGTCTCTTTATTTATCCTATCTTCGGTAAATGGGCATGGGGATCTCTCTTCTCAGAAGCGGGAACAGGCTGGCTTGAAGATCTTTCAACAGGCGGTTTTGTCGATTTCGCAGGATCAACAGTTGTTCACTCTGTAGGCGGATGGCTTGCACTTGCAGGAGCAATAGTTCTTGGTCCCAGAATCGGAAAGTATGGTCCCGACGGCACCCCAAAAGCTATCCCCGGTCACAATATCACTCTTGCAGCTCTTGGTGTATTTATTCTCTGGATGGGATGGTTCGGTTTTAATTCCGGTTCAACAACAACAGGAAATGGCGAGATCGGACGTATTGCAGTTACAACAAACCTTTCAGCAGCAGCAGGAGCGGTTTTTGCAATGTTTACCTCATGGGTAATGTTCAAAAAGCCTGACGGATCAATGGCATTAAACGGTGCTCTGGCAGGACTTGTTGCGGTTACTGCCGGATGTTATACCGTAACTCCAATGGGAGCAATACTTATAGGTATAGTTGCAGGAATTCTGGTTGTTCTCAGTGTAACCTTCATTGATACAAAGCTGAAGATTGATGATCCTGTCGGTGCGGTCAGTGTTCACGGAGTATGCGGATTATGGGGAACTCTGGCAGTTGGATTTTTCAATGCAGAAAAAGTTCTCGGCATTGGTCCTGCCAGCACGGGTATTGTCTACGGCGGCAGTACTGAC
>CAYNFB010000070.1:11129-13215 GCA_964396355.1 uncultured Leptospirales bacterium
GGTGTTGCCTTTATATGGGCCTTCGGAACCGGTCTTGTTCTCTTTAAGACTATTAAGAAAACCATTGGACTCAGAGTAAGCAGAGAAGAAGAACTCAGAGGACTTGATATAGATGAGCACGGAATGGAAGCCTACAGCGGATTCCAGATTTTTACAGATCAGTAAGAGGAGGGCGTTATGAAGCTTATTGTAGCATATTTTAAACCGGAAAAACTAAATGATGTAAAACAGGCCCTCTTTGAGGCGGATATCAGGAAGATGTCAGTGACAAATTCTCTTGGATGCGGACAGCAGGGCGGTTACAGCGAAACCTATAGAGGCGTAAAAATGGAAATTAACCTGATTAAAAAAGTCAGGCTGGCAATAGCGGTAAATGATGAGTTTGTCGAAGAAACCATCGCGGCGATTATAAAGGGCGCCAAGACCGGTACTATCGGAGATGGGAAAATTTTTGTTACAAATCTTGAACAGTGTATCAGAATACGTACAGGAGAAGAGGGACCTGTCGCAATCGGCTAGCATAAGTGTTTTGTGTTAAACGAAAACAGGGGAGCTACGGCTCCCCTGTGATATATTAATGAAAATCTGCTGACAAATATCTGACTCAACCTTTTTTTAAGAAAAACTCTTTTCTGATTATTAGTTTCACAAATATTATATATTCTTTATGAAACCCTATAACATAAGATAAAAACATAGTATCTGATTCTTTAACAATTTCTGTATTCAATCCTAAAAGGCTGTCATTATACATCAGGAAGACAGAAGAGTTTCCGACGCCCACTATAATCCATTTAGAATTAGCTCCTCATTCTGTCGAATCATCAAAGGTATACGAAAGGGTTGCTGTTATCGTTTCTTCATCATCCTGAGTTTCAGTAGAACTATCTCCAAGTTCATAATCATCATACACGTAAATAGTGATTGAAGTTGTGTCAGTAGAATCAGCAGTAGCTGATATGGATATGGACGTGGGCGAAGACAAATCCTGATCATAACTGTAATAAATAGTATCTGACCCTGCGCTTGTACCTGCAAAATACTGCGCACTTCCGCCATCAATTTTGTAATATCCGGTAAAACTTCCATTTGATGATATTACCTCAAAGCTGTAGGCAGAACTTTCATCTTCAGTATCGTCACATCCCATGTTAATGACGCAGCAGAGAAACATCAGTATTATTATAAACTGCTTTTTAATGCTGAATATCATAGAAAAGGTCTCCTTGCATAAAGAATAATTTCAATATTGTATTTACTGATCAATTAAATATCACATATTGAAATGCAAATCGACCTGACCGCTAAGTTAAGACCTCAAAAAATTGTTTATAATGCTGAAAATCCCCGGTCAGATAAATTCACGTCACGAATCAGCCCTGTTTCTTACAGCATTTTAGATGAATAACTGTTAGCTGACAGACGTTCAACAATCGCACCTTTCGCCAGACTTCACCACTTGAGTAGCGGTGCGCATTCACGCCTCAGATCATTTCAGCTTTATCACAAACAACCCGGCGTTCCCTGATACACTGTTTTACAGTAATATAACTGATGAGCCGATAACCGCGGCGTTCTAGAGAACGGGAAGATTCCCTGACACAAAGAGCAAACTGCAGTTTTAAAAGCAGATACCCGTCTGGATTTGTTATTCACAAATTTATTACCCTCTCTCCCGTAAGGGTAATCCAGGCAGCCACGGAAAGATTAAACAGAGAAAAATACAGGGCATCCCTTATCTTTATCTTCCCAGGAATTTTCACCGGTAAAAGAATATCGTTAATGCAAGACTATCTGGCATAAGGGACATATATAGCACTTATTGGAAACAAAGAATACTGTTTTTTACCAAAAATTATTGGTAATGAATTAGTTAATTAAAATTTGCGCCTGAAAATTTCGAAAAAAATCGCCCCAACTCATACCTTCACTTATCAGTGAAAATTATACCGATCAAAACATAACGTCAAGCTCTATTTTACAACACATTGCTAAGTTAATGATTAAAAATTATGGAGGTAGATGTTTTCTAAAAGGAATGAAATAGCCCTTATTTATACGATGAGTCTTAATCAAATTTTTCAAT
>CAYNFB010000071.1:0-13115 GCA_964396355.1 uncultured Leptospirales bacterium
ATCCAGATGCATATGACTATTCCCGGGAGGAAGAATAAAATGGTTATTTTAGACAGGTATGCCAGAAACATGAAAAATGATGAAAGAAGTATGTATCTGTATGAATTCTCTTTACAATCATAAGCCTTCAGAAGGAAATATACGCATATGAGCATATATGTTGCGCAGAACACGTCAGGCTTGATCTGAATTGCATGGGAAAACATCTTGGGCAGAAACATCAGCAGTATTGTACTGAGATATGCCAGATTTGTGCCCAGGGCCCGCTCTCCAATTTTATAGATGAATACTACCTGCAGAAAGAAAAAAATAAGCGGTGTAACATGGTATACAAGGGGGTGGGTTCCCAGAATACTTTGAGTGATAAGAACCGGGATCAGCATGCCGAATCGCGCCGAATGATGACTGAGAGAGCCGTAGGGCAGGCCGTAGAGCAGTCTTTTGGCGTAAAACCATACTCCTGCAGCATCTCCTCCTGTTTCTATATTTCCCATTGTGAGGAATCTGAAAAGGATAGCAAAGAACAGCGCAAAGAGCAGTATTTTATTGTCGGGATTTGATAAAGATTTTAATATGTTTTGTTTAATTTTCATTGTAATATTTTAGTTCCTTTTTTTAAAAAACAGAATAGGGGGTTCTTTTTAAGTGACCTTGATACTTCTTGAATCAACAAAATATGCAAGCAGTTTTCCGAATAAGTTTAAAAATCTTTATGGTTGAAAATAATAAAAATAATCAATTATTGTAATATATTTTGCGTAATGCTGTAAAATATATTTGATAAGTTTGACGTAAGTGTAAAAATAATTATTCTTTCGTTGACATAAGTGGAAGGATATTTTCAATTTAAAAGAAAAAGAGTGCAGTGATGAATTATAAAAACCTTTTAATAACAGCCCTGAGGGCGCTTACGAAGAATAAGATGCGTTCGGCCTTAACAAGCATCGGTATTATCATCGGTATTTCCTCTGTAATTGTCATGGTGGGCATGGGAAACAGTGCCCGGGTTGAGGTGCGCGAGAAGGTATTCACATATGGGGCCAATGCTCTCAGTGTGTCTACAAAGCAGTCAGGGAAGTGGATGAACTCCTCCGATACCATTGAACTGAAGAAGAATTTCTATCAGATCGAAATGATCAGTCCATATCTGAAGTCAAAATATTCACTGGCCAAGTACAAGAGGCTTTCTTTCAGAACTACGATAGAGGGTGTGGGCAGCGACTATTTTGAAATTAAGGGGAAGAAAGCCGGAAGCGGAAGGCTCCTCTCTCCCGAGGATATTGCCGGCACCGCAAAGGTCGCGGTAATAGGCTATAGCCTCAAACAGGAGCTCTTCGGCGGGGGAAATCCCATCGGCGAGCAGATGGTGATAGAGGGGATTCCTCTCAAGGTTGTAGGGGTACTTGAGTATTCAGGAGAATCATTCGGCGGCAGGGATTTTGACAATACTGTTCTTATTCCATATACGACCTTTAATATCAGAATTACAAACAAAAGAGTCTTCAGTGAGGTCTATATCAAGGCATCCGATGAAAAGGCAATTCCGGAAGTGGAAAAAATAGTAATAAAATATCTTCGCAGAAAGTTTTCAATACCCGACGGGCAGGATGACAGAATTAAGGTGTATACCAGTGAGGATAAGCTCAAGATGGCCAATGATATCTCAAACGCCCTTGCAATACTCCTTGCGGGAATCGCGTCCATTTCTCTTTTTGTCGGAGGGGTGGGGATCATGAATATCATGCTGGTCTCTGTTACTGAGCGGACGAGAGAAATAGGTATACGAATGGCAATCGGTGCAAAGAAGCGCGACATTATGCTGCAGTTTCTCATTGAGTCAATTGCTCTCAGTCTGGGCGGAGGAATTATCGGTATAGTTCTTGGACTTTCAACTTATGGCCTTATTGTCTACTTTGTAGAATGGCCTTTTATATTTACTATTTCATCGGTGCTGGTTTCAGTGCTGTTTGCATCTATTGTAGGTGTATTCTTCGGGTATTACCCGGCGAAGAAAGCTTCTGATCTCAAACCAATTGAGGCGCTGAAGTATGAGTAAAATTGAAACTGCGGCATCCGGGTTCTGGAATTTTATAATGCAGGGCGGATTTAAAAGAGCCGCCCTCTTTGTTTTTACCGGGGCTTTTCTTCTCAGGCTTCCCACTGTATTTATGGATTTTATTCACGTAGATGTTGTAACATCATATGTGCTGGTTAAACGGGATCTGGCCGGGCTTGCCTTTCATCCGAACAAGGGCTGGCTCAATCACTATCTGGTTAAAGGGAGTATTGAACTCTTCGGTGATTCTGTAAATTCTTTCCATTTAACCGGAATAATATTTATTCTGCTTACAATGGTTTTCATTTTGCTGCTTGGGGCAAAGGTCTATAACTTAAGGTCCGGATTAATTGCCGCAATGCTTTACGGGTTCATCATTTCATCCTACAATACCGAATTTATTGCTACCAACGGCGAGGTCCTCTATAATCTATTCTTCATGAGCACCTTCTACTTTTCATATCTTCTTTTATTTGAACGAAAAATATGGGCGCTTCTTTTCTCTCTCCTGTCTGTTTATCTCGGCTACAGAATAAAATTTCAGGGAAGTTTTTCAATCGCAGCAGTTGCTGCATATGTATTTATCGTTATTCCTTATTTTTCTAAAAAGATCAGGCCGCATATCCGAAAGTACTACGCACTGCTTGCTCTTTTTGCCGTTCTGTTTATTGTTTATTCATATATTGACTGGAACTACCTGAAAATAGTTTATTCCGGGAAATTAAGAGGTGCCATCGCGCCCATGGTCAAGTACGTGGCAAACCGGGGCTTCAGTCCTCTGCTTATAATAGGCAAGCTTCTTCTTCGGTCAGTGCACTTTCTTCTCTATCACAGTATTATCTGGGTTCCCGGAGTTCTTGCAGTTTACTCTTTTTTCAAAGAAAAGGAGAAGAGTCAGTCTGTTGCCTATGTTGTGATTATTACAATTGCAGTTTTTTTAACAGTTTTTTTGGGAGGAGCAAGGCTATCTGTTCATTACTTCATAGCTGTCCTGCCTACTCTGTCCATTCTTGCAGCCGGCTATATTTATCAAAGAGTATCTGATCCGGTTTTCTCCAGGAGGAGTTTTCTTGTATTCATCATTCCTGTGATATTCTTCTTCGCATGGAATTCAAAAGATGTATATATAAAACACTGCAGGCCTGAATGGAAGCAGGACGAGGGAAAGTTCGCCTACTACTTCAGGATGATTGCTCTTGCCTCACACGGCGAGTATCTGCTGCCTCACAAGAGTATTGTCCCTGTTCTTAATTATCTCAAAGAACAGACTCCGGCTGACGCAACCGTATTGTCCTGGCCCATGGGAACGGAGATTGTATATTACTCGGGAAGAAATTCAGCGGGTTATTCATACTGGTATAATGAGCAGGCTCTTTATTCTCTCGTCGAGAGAGAAAAGGGGAATGTGGAGGTCTACCGGAATTATCAGAAGGGATTTATCGGAACAATTAAGAAGAATAATCCGGACTACTTCGTCGATGTGGGATCAACATCGATGATACGTAAAGTTTTAATTTACAGGAAGAAGACCGATCCGCGTTACTACTTTGACTGGAATACGGCACCGGTTGTACGATTCGGCAGTTTCGGGAGTCTTGATGAGTTTCCTGATATTATATCCTTTTTAAACAGAAATTATAAATTTATCGGTGATTTCGGGAAGGCCAGAGTATGGAAGAAAATAAAGTAAAAATATCTCTCTGGTGGCTCGCCGGTGCATGTCTCTGTATCTTCATCTTCAGAATTCCCGGGCTCTATCAGCACGTGCTTGATATCGATGAGACTGTTTTCAGCGAATTTGCAAAGATCATCATGCAGGGAGGCATTCCCTACGTTGATGCCATCGACAACAAGCCCCCTCTGACATATTATTTCTTTGCATTGAATCATCTCATATCCGGCGGGAAGGGCCTTCTGTTCGTTCATTTTACGACTATCATATGGGTATGTCTCACCGCTCTTGCTGTTTATCGGATAACTTCAGGTATTATTCCAAAAGCTGCAGTCCCTGCCGTGATGATTTTTGCTTTTCTCATGCATACTTATGAACCGAAGTTTATTTCAACAAGCGGAGAAACTCTGATAAATCTGCCCCTTGCTCTTTCTGTGCTGATTTATATGTATACGGACAGAATTGATCTTTCTTCAATTCTTAAATATCTGTTGTCGGGAATTCTTCTGGGGATTGCTGTCATGATAAATTATAAAGCCGGGGCAGTCGCCGTTGTGTATGTTCTTTATTCGCTTATTGCTGAGCCTGCATTAAACAGAAATCAGACATGGGATTTATTTAGAAGAAATATCGTGAAACTGGCCATTGTCGGGTTTTCGTCATTTATTCCTGTTATACTGATCGGTTTGTATTTTCATTCAGCGGGCAATCTTGATCAGGCTTTTTTCTGGGGATTTTTCTATAATTTCGGCTATATAAAATCCGGAAGCGGAACCTTTTCAATTATGAAGATAACTGTGAGAGTTCTTCTCTTCGTCGTCCTTTCTCTGCCTGTATGGATTGCTCTTGCAGGTTATTATATGAAGAAACCTGAGTCAGATTTATCCGGGGAAAGCCGCCTTAACGCAAAAAATCTCTTCGTCTTAATCTGGCTTGCCCTTTCTTTCTATGCAGTTACTCTGGGGGGCCGGGGGTACGGACATTATTTCGTACAGCTTGTGCCGCCTCTGTCGATCGCCGGCGGAATTGCATATATTTCAGTTGTCCGCAGGAAAAAAATTTTCTGGGTCTGGCTTGTTGTTCCGGTTGTATTGCTGACCGCAGCCAGAATTGATTTTATATCTGCCTATGAAAAAGTTAATTATCCAAACTATAAATCACAGGTGAGTTTTGAGAAGGTCGGGGATTATATTGCAGAGAAAACTCTTCCCTCAGAGAAAATTTATGCATGGGGATGGGCGACACCTGTTTATTATTTTTCTGACAGAAGATGTGCCTCGGGCTTTCTCATCTCTGACTTTGTTTCAGGAAGAATATTCGGGACAGGGAATAAATCCTCTGCCCTGCGCAGCACCATGGGGAGTGAATTTATGCCTCATTTGCTGGTTACTTTATAGATACAGCACCTTCTGACTACTTCGGCTACAGCCGTTTTCCTCTAAATAAATATCCTGAACTGAATTCCTTTGTGCAGGATAATTACAAACGCGAGGCTGAAATAGACAGAATAATACTGTATCGCAGAAAGTAGAGATTTCTGTCTATTTCTTAATCAGTGAGAGAAGCCAGAGCAGAACGAGGGCTCCGATCAGTGCCGAAACTATATGTGCAATTACTCCATAGGCCCGGAAACCTATGAGATTGACCATGAATCCTCCGATGAATGCTCCTCCGACTCCGACTACGAGATTCCCTATTAGTCCGAATCCGCTGCCTTTGCGTATCAGTCCTGCCAGATAGCCTGCAGCCAGACCGGTTAAAAGAAATATTATTATCTTCATATTATCTGTCTCCGCTTATTTGATATGTGTTTCTACTATATACTGATGTATTTGTAAATGATAAAAATTTCATGTTAATTAATAGAGGTCCTCTGGTCTGATGCTGTTTTAGTTCTCAGGAGGAACTACTTGTTAATGCTGTTTTTTCGGTATTGGCTGGGAGAGAATCCTGCTATTTTAGAAAATACAGTACAGAAGGTTGTGTTTGAGTTGAATCCTGCTGCAATACCCACAGAGAGTATGGACCGGTTCGGTTCCTCTTTGAGCATTTTTTTTGCCTCTTCAACTCGGAATTCATTAACGTAGGTATTGAAGTTCTTCTTCAGCTTTTCATTCAGCATTTCTGAAAGCTGATGGGGGCTTATTCCCAGCTCTCCTGCAAGATCTCTCAGTGTGAGTTCTTCATCGGCAAAAGCCTTCTCATCCTTCATCAATTCATCCATTCTGGTAAGGATACTCTTTACGTCAAGCCCTCTGATCCTTGATTTTTCATAGTGAGCCTTTCGCGTTTCACTTCTCAGAAGGCGGTAGTATTCCTGATGTCTCTGTGTAACAAGATAGACGTAGACTGTGGCGCAGTTTGCAATGATTACTGCTGCCTTTACAAGGTTCAAAGAGACGATATATCCGGAGAAGCATAGTAAATTTGAAATTACTATAGAGAGGGCTGACAAATAGCCCATACGCGCCGCCTTTGAGATGCGGTTATTGTGGTCTCTATTCCAGACCGGCAGCATCTGCACCAGAATTGGACACATCAAAAGGGCTATATAGAGGTGCGGCCCTATGATCATCAGGTAGAGTGCTTTTGTATAAGGAGGAAGAGGAACAAAACTGCTGCTGAGTACCGGAAGAGCGGGGTAGAAGATGTCGGAACCTGATGCGTCTGGAATCAGCTTGTAAAGCAGCATACCCAGAGATATTGCCGGCGGAATTAAAAAAATGAGATAATGCCGGTTTATTTTGAATTTACTGGCCAGAACCCATCTGTACCTGGTTACCATAATCGGAGGAATCAGGTAAATCAGCGGCATCGGCACGGCAATGAGTAGGAATGCATTTTTGTAATTGTCGATCAGCCCCGTACTTATCAGGCTGATCTGGAAAATCCACACGGCCATTCCAAGAAATGATACCGCAAAGAGATAGTCAATAAACCCCTTATTTGCCCGCACAAACTGGCCCAGTGATATTACCACCGCAAAAGCAGGACCGAAGAACATGATAAAGTGAAGCAGAGTTTCTGTCATGAATAGTACCAGATAGATATTTTTCATAGATTAAATCATTTTATTGCCCGTGTCAATGATAATAAAGAGGTCAGTGAGCTGTATACAGGTAACACAAAAGATCTTTTTTCTGATATTAAGCATGAGAAGCCGGAATCCGCACCGCTGGCTGGCGGTGATAATCTCTTCTTCTAAAAGTTTCAGGATTATAATCCTGAAAAAATACACATTTTATAAATTATAATTCGGCGAGTTCTTTAATGAAAATTATGGTAAAAAGTCCGGACGGTTTATTTGAATCACCGCAGAAATATAAAAGAGTGAATTACAAAAGGGGGAATGATGAACGTAGAAACGGGCGTGAATTTTGAGAAGGAATTTCAGGATTATCTTAAAAAGGATGACCATCTTGCAAAAATGGTATTCCGGAGAGTAGAAAAATACGGCAATTCAAAAGTTGCCGTGAGGCACAAGGCCTTTGATGTCTGGGAGGAATTTTCATGGGGAAAATTCGGAGAATTGATTACTGCATGTGCAAAGGGTCTCCTGGAATACGGAGTAAAGGAAAAAGAATTTGTCGGAATGTTCTCAAATAACAGGGTTGAATGGGCAACTGTTGACTACGCATGTTTTTCGATCAGAGCCTGCTCTGTTCCAATCTATCAGACAAACTCTGCTGAAGAACTTAAATATATTGTAAATGATGCTTCTATAAGAATACTCTTTGTTGAGAAACAGGATCACTATGACAAGGCAATAAAGGTACTGGCGGACTGTCCTACCATAGAAAAGATTATAATCTATGATCACAGAATTGAGTATGATAAAAATCATGACAAGGTTCTCCTATATAAAGACTTCCTCGATATGGGAAGAGAGGCCGACAAACAGGACGAGTTTGATGCAAGGCTGGATGCAGCCGAGACACATGATCTTTCAACTCTGATTTATACTTCCGGAACAACGGGAATGCCTAAGGGGGTAATGCTCACACATAATAACTGGCTGGCCATGCTATTTGCAACAGGCTATCATATTCCTATAATTGAATCAGATGTAAATCTTGCATTTCTGCCCCTTGCTCACGTTTTCGAGAGAGCCTGGAGCTACTTCATCCTTCAGGGATGCGGAAGAGTCGACTACTGTCACGATACTCAGCTTCTTCTGGATTTTCTCGCTGAATCGAAGCCTCATTACATGTGCAGTGTTCCCAGGGTATGGGAGAAAATTTATGCAACTGTAGTTGAAGGCGTAAATGAGGCTCCGCCGCTTAAACAGAAGCTGTTCAACTGGGCAATTGATGTGGGCGGACAGGTGGCCTACATGAAGAGAGATCAGGAAACTATACCATTGGGCCTGAAGGTTAAATTTAAAATAGCAGATACTCTGGTTCTTAAGAAAGTGAGAAATATTTTTGGAGGACGAAACAAGGTTTATAACTGCGGAGGTTCGGCTTTCTCCGGCGAGATTTCAGAGTTCTTCTTTAAATGCGGTGTTCTGCTTCTTCAGGGTTACGGCATGACCGAGTGTTTCGTTATAAGTGTTGCAAATCCCACACATAATAAATTCGGAACCTGCGGTCCCGTCGTTCCGCTGATGGAAGTCCGTATTTCCGAGGAGGGGGAGATTCAGGCAAAGAGCCCCAGTATGACACAGGGGTACTGGAATAAGCCTGAGCTCAATTCCGCCATGTTCTGCGATGACGGTTGGATTAAGACAGGAGATATCGGCAATGTCGATGCAGAGGGATATCTGACAATTACAGACAGGCTGAAGGATATGTTTAAGACCTCAGGCGGAAAATATGTTGCACCTCAGCAGATTGAGACGCTTTTGAAGGAGGATATTTTCTTTGAGCACGTGGCAGCTGTGGGTGACGGTAAACAGTATGTTTCAGCACTGATTGTCCCTGCCTTCGAACAGCTTGATACTTATTGTAAGAAAAACGGCATTGAGTACAGCTCAAGAGAGGAACTTGTTAATAATCCGGCTATTATTGAGTTCTACAAAGAAAGAATTGATGCCCGTACAGAGAGTCTCGGCAAGGTGGAAAAGGTTAAGAAATTTGTTCTTCTTCCTGAAGATTTTTCTCAGGAGACAGGAGAGCTCACTCCAACATCTAAAATAAAGAGAAAAGTAGTAAACGAGAAGTATAAGGATGTAATCGAATCTATATACGTGTAAACAATCACTCCTGTTAAGTTTCAAATGCTTCCCTCCTTATGTGAGGGAAGCATTTATATTATTTAATTTCTACAGATCTTCGCCGTAGGGTTTTGCAAAGCTTTTTTCCAGGGCATTGTTTTTTGTCAGCCACTGATCCCACATGAATTTATTTACAATAGGCACTACCTGTTTGAGGTTATCCTCTGTGAGATGCTCGGGATGCGAAAGTTTCTTCAGGAGATTCTGGTCGAGGAATCCGCTTTCTCCGAAACTCTTTCCTATCTCGAAGAAGTAATTGAATATCTTTTCCACCATGGCAGGGGGCTGAACTTCCAGGCCCTCGCATCCTCCCTTGGTGATTGATCCTCCGTAGGTGCAGCCGAGTCTCCTTGCCAGTTTCTCACAGTATCTTTCAACGAATCTGTTATGGTAAGTTTCTGGAAATCCGTTCTGTATGAAGAAGTGAAGTCTTAATGAGGCCGGAATTTTTGCGGAGGCCAGCGCCTCAATGAATTCTTTAACAATGCCGGGCATTGCATCTATGTAGAGGGGAAATCCGATTATGACATTTTCTGATTCGAGAAATTTTTTCTTCAGCACAGTAAAGTCTTTGCGTTCTTTCGAGATATAGTATGTCTCAATATTTGAATTATTATTTTCTTCCACTCCCCTTATAAAGTGGTTCATCATCTTTTCTGTATTGCTCGTTGTTCCCCGGGGGGAACCATTAATTATTGTTAATTGCATTTACTACCTCCTCTAAGCTGTTGTTGTCAAAAATAATAAACTTCAGTTCGCTTCTGAGGTTTATGGCAGCCCTGCTATAAATATCTGAAACTATTTTTATATCCTCTTCGTCTGTGTCCTCTTCTCTGCTCAGAATCATTCCAATTGAAGGGTAGGAGTTATATCTTTTCTTGTGGTGAATCTCTCCGTCTACCTCTTCAAGATAGGGATGTATGAGAGGGATGATGCGGTCCATAGCATTCTTCAGAAGAGAGCTCGGAAATCCCATGACAAGAGGGGATGCCAGTATTACAAAGTCAGATGATATAAAGTCTCTGCATATTGCATCACTATCATCCTTTATTATACATTTTCCCGGGTCTTTTATCCAGCAGTGAAAACATCCCATGCAGGGTTTTATCTTCATCTCTTTCAGGGAAAACTCTACTATCTGATACCCTTGATTTCCCAGCTTATCCTTTACCTGGCTTAGCAGGCTGCCCTGTTCATCGGCTTCCTGGTTCCCGTTGAGTATAGTTATTTTCATTCTTGCCTCCCTGGTAGATTATGCAACTAATTGCATAATCTACCAGGGAGGCAAGGTTGTCAAGAAGTATTGGGAAAAAAGAGAATGTAAAGAGGAATTGACCGGGCAGTGCGTGAAAATGGATTATACATGAAGTTATGATTTTACTGCAGATAAGGGAGGACTTTTGTATTGAAATGATGTGATTTTTATGATAAACTGTATGGAGGTTGTACTGTTGTTTTTCTCCGGGAGCTCTCTTATGAAATTTTCTCTGTTTGGATTTATTTATGATGTCTCGCTTTCTCCATTTATCGGAACAGTCAGAAGAGAAATGTCCGATCAGGTCTCTGACTTGAAGGGGGTTACTGTTCTGGATATCTGCTGCGGTACCGGAAATCAGCTGAAACGGCTGAGGACGGAGGGAATCGGAGCCATGGGTGTGGATATTGATGCCTCCATGCTTTCTAGAGCGTCATCAGCAGGACTTCATGTGTCCCTCCAGGATGCTGCAAATCTGGGAATAAAAAGTTCATCTGTTGATCGGGCCATGATTACCCTTGCGCTTCATGATAAGGATGTGGAAACCTGCAGACTGATTATAACTGAGGCCGGGCGTGTAATAAAGAAGGGTGGGCTGCTTGTATTATGTGATTTTAATATAACCGCTGAAACCTCAATTTTTCCTTATATTGTAATACATTTTTTTGAAATGGTTGCAGGTAAAAAACATTTTGAAAATTTTAAAAGCTATAAGCAAACCGGGCAGCTGAACAGGCTGACTGAGAACAGCGGATTTGTAATAGTCCGGGAGCGGCTGATTGTGATGAATAGTTTTAAAATTACTGTACTTAAAAAATTATAGTCTACTGACCATTAAGTTTTATGAAAATATTATCTCATCCAGATCTATATCGGTATTGAAGTATTTCATCTCGCCGTGTACTCCGTCGTCCAGACCTGTGACCGGGTTTTTACCTTTTTGTGAATTTAAAAATGTTATCAGTTCCCCGGTGCCGGTTTTATTTCCTATGTTGTTAAAAAAAGATTCAGCCTCAGCCGCGGCCTGTTCTCCGAGAATATCAATTGTCGTATTGAACAACTCTCCGGTAACAGGATGGAGATAGTCGTAATTATTCTGGAATATCTCGCCGCAGTCTCCCCCTGGATAAAAGAGCTCGATAATTCCATCGAGTCTAATCGTGCTGATTTTATTGAGTTTTTTTATAAATCTGAGTATAGACTGATTCTGCCATAGTGACTGAAAGAACGCGTGGTGCTTTATTGCCCGCATGAAGGCTCTCCTTCCGGCGGTCATGTCTGAGTCGAAGTATGAGGACATGAAACGTGCTATCTCTTTTATCTCTGACTTTGATTCAGGGAGGAGTGCTTTATATTTTCTTATTATTTTATCTGAAGATGAGGCAAAGTGAAGATCTATGTAGGTTTCCAGTCTGTAATGTCTGTCCGGTGGTGTGATGTTTCCCGAAAAGTGAAAAACAAATGGGTGAAATACAGCATCTGTTATGATGTGGCTCAGGGTTCCCAGGAGGAGTGACTTCATTTTATCGTCTTCTGTGTTTATATAGTGTGTCAGTGCTCTCACTGCAGGCTCGTAGGAGCCTCCTTTTGGGTCGTGAAACTCCTTGTCGATTTCCCTGAGTACCTTCTTCTTTCTTCCGAATGCGAAGTATGCCGGAGTATCAGGCAGCACTGCACCGAGCAGGAAGAGTTCTCTATTCTGTGAGAGTATTCTGTATACTTCAGTCTTCTTATCTAGATTGTCGAGAGTTTTGTCGGCAATGATCCAGTGGGTGAATTCCTTGGGCATTATAGTTCCTCTTTGCCTGTCTTTATTTTATTAAGAACTGCTCCTCCTGCAATGAAGAGAATGAGTATAGACAGAATACCGTATCTTGAATGTCCTGTAACGTCTGTAGTTGCCGCCATCATGAAAGGTCCGAGTATTGCTGCAAATTTTCCGAAGATATTGTATAGGCCGAAGAATTCAGCAGATCTTTCTGCAGGAATCAGGCTGCCGTAAAGTGATCGGCTCAGAGCCTGAATTCCTCCCATTGATGTTGCAACGAGAACCGAAAGAGTCAGGAAAATGAGAGTCTTGTCTGACTGTGATTCAATCATAGGCAGGAAGAAGGATATTACCGTTATTACTGTATATACTAATATTCCTGTAAATATCATGTTCTTTGCGCTGAACCTTTCGGCAAGCTTCCCGTATAATATCGCAAAGGGGAATGCGAGAATCTGAATGAGAAGTATGCCTGTGATCAGCGTATTGATGGAGAGTCCCGAATCGATTCCGTATGCCGCCGCCATGCTGATGATTGTATCGACTCCGTCTATATAGAGAAAATAAGCAATCAGGAATAGGAATATGTTTTTGTTCTCTCCTGCTGATGCAATGTTCCGGCGAAGTCTTGCCATGCTCTGCCTGAACAGCCGCTCGGGTCTGGGCAGGAAATTTTTCTGTTTCACATTTAATATCATGGGAATAGAGAATAATCCCCACCAGAGTGCGGTTATGATAAATCCCGCCTTGTAGTAATTATATTTTTGGGTGCTTTCTCCGCCGTAAAAGATAAGTGCGATGACGGCAATGAAAGGTACTACACTTCCTGCATATCCCCAGGCATAGCCTAAAGAGGATACTCTGTCCATTCTCTTTTCCGGTGTAACATCTGTGATGAATGAATCATAAAAGAGATTGGCACCCGACCAGGCAACCCTTGCCGCAATGAATAATGCCATGCATGCAGCCCATTGTCCCTGTGATACGCTGATTATTGAAAATGAAAAAACAAGTCCGAAGAACAGGAAGGTTAAGAAGAACTTCTGCTTGTTTCCTCTGTAGTCCGCCATGGTGCCGAGTACAGGGGCGCAGAGAGCCACAATTAATGCCGCAATGGAATTTGAGTAGCCCCAGAGAGATGTTGACTTT
>CAYNFB010000072.1:0-4358 GCA_964396355.1 uncultured Leptospirales bacterium
GTGGTATACTTCGACGGAGAGTACCACATGTTCTATACCGGATATGATGTGCCGTATTCAGATCCTGATTCTTCAAAGCAGTTCAGTATAGGGCATGCAACTTCTCCTGACGGCATTACCTGGACTAAAGATGCCGCTCCTGTGGTGAGTCCCACTGACGCCTACGCGGATCCGAATCTTGATTTTAATCAGTATGTCGTTGGTGAACCGGCACCGGTTGTTTTCAATGGTAAGATATATCTTTACTTCACAGCCGTTGGCGCCGCAGCAGAAGTCGGCACAACCTGGCAGACCATCGGCCTTGTCACCTCATCAGACGGCACGACCTGGGATGCCCCCCGGCGGGTGCTCACGCCTGATCTGGCTCAGTATCCGCGAACAACAGGTGATCAGTACATCGGTTTCTCCACGCCCAACGCGGTTGTCATTGATGGAAAGGTTCATCTCTACTGCGACGTGGTTCTCAACGATCCCTGGATACAGGACAGGATTCATCACGCATATTCTGCAGACGGCGAGAGCGGATGGATACATGATTCTGCACCGCTTCTCGAGAGGAGCAGTTACAGCTGGACTGAGAGCGAGATACGCAGCCCATCTGTTCTTGAATACAACGATGATTTGTATATGTACTTTGCAGGGCACTACTTTGAAGGGATCAATCCTGTGCTCTGTATCGGTTTGATTGTATATGATGAATACTGAGAGAGGGTGCAGTTCTTGTCCGGCTCCCTGAATTTTTTGTCATCCCGGTTTTATCCGCATTTTATTTTTGGACTTTAATAGGGTGTAAAGACCGGGAGCTCATACCGCCTGGTTTCAGGTATTTTTCCTCTTCAAAAATCAGACCGTTCACCTCTATCCTGTCCGGTCTTTGTGTATTCTTGAAGAAATTTTTTTAGCAGAAACTATTTGTTTTTTCACGCAAAGTTCGCAAAGGTTCTTGCTGCACCCTCTCCGGGGGTTCTGTGAGGGATGCCTGACGGCTTCCCCTATCTGCGCGCCCTGCAGCAGGAGAGTCATTCCCCGGAGTTCTTCTCTCTGTATTCTATCGGGCTTATGCCTGTAAATTTTTTGAAGGCCCTGTTGAATGTCCGCAGATTATCAAAGCCTGAATTTATTGAAATCCTCGTGACCGTCATATCCGTTTCACCCAGCAGCCTCTTGGCCTCTTCAACTCTGAATTCATTGGTGTAATCGGGGAGAGTCTTTCCCGTATACCGGTTGAAAGCACGGCTTAATGTGGATGAGTTCAGTCCTATTATGCCCGTAATGACATCCCTGTTGATTTCCTCCCTGAAGTTTTCTCTTATAAATGCGCAGACCTTTTCCATCCTCTCTTCCATGTCTCCGCTTAGAGTCTGTTCTTTCTGTGTGGCCGGGAATTGATTCTTTAGTCTGGAGTACAGCTCTTCAGTTTTTCTCTGGAGTCTGTTCCTTATTGTCCGGAGCTCGATTTGATTCCTGATGCGAAGCAGCAGCTCTTCGGGATTAAATGGTTTTATCACATAATCTACAGCTCCAAGTTCCAGTCCCTGATGTTTCATCAATTCATCGTTTCTTGCTGAAAGAAACAACAGCGGAATATGCCGGAGATTTTCATCTGATCGTATCTCTTCAAGAAGCTGCCGGCCGTCCATGCGGGGCATCATTATGTCAGAGATTACGATGTCTGTTTCGGGATATTTATCCAGAATTTCCAGGGCTTCAACACCATCTGAGGCGGAGTGTACTGCATAGTCTCTGCCGAGTATTTTTTCAAGAAAGGCCCTCATGTCCCGGTTGTCCTCAACTACAAGTATAGACGGTTCCTCGCCGTTATTCTGCAGCGGGGCTGTATCCCCTGCCGGTGAACTAACCGGCTGATGAAAATCCATGGTGCTGTCAAAAGGGAGAATGAAACCGGTACTTCCTGTTCCTGTAAAATTTATATTTTCTCTTCCCTGGAAATGGTCTTTACCCTGAGGCAGTCTCACGTAGAAGTCGGTTCCGTGGTCCACAGGGTGTTTACTCACGTGTCTGCTTTCAACCGCTACTGAACCACCGTGGAGTCGGATAATTTCCCTGACAAGGGAGAGTCCAATTCCTGTCCCGCCGGAAATGTTATCAGAAGATTCATCAGCTCTGACAAATCTTTCAAATACGGTGTTTATTTCTTCTTCCGGGATGCCCTTGCCGGTGTCACTAAAACGAATTTCTGTTTCACCATCTTTATCTTTAATAGAAATATTTATTGTTCCGCCTGGTTCTGTAAATTTCAGAGAGTTTGAAAAAAGGTTCGCCATCACCCTGGAAAACTGTTCTCTATCGATAAAAACATTAGCCGGTTTATCCGGGACATCGCATCTGACCGAAATTCCTCTGATATCAGCTGAAGTCTCTATCTCGGCACAGTAAAGCTCAATTATTCGGCGAAGATCGGTTTCGGCCAGGTTAAGTATAACCTTCCCGGACTTTGTTCTGGAAAGGTCAAGGAGATCATTTATGAGGGAGAGAAGCTTCCTTCCGTTTCTCCGGATCATCTTCAGGATGGTCTCATCTAGTTCCCCTCGTTCTAGAGCATTTTCAACTGGTGCAAGAATCAGCGTTAGAGGCGTTCTCAGTTCATGGGAGATATTATCAAGGAACCGGCTCTTGGCTTCGCTTGCGGCTTCTTCCTCATCCTTCATTCTTTTCAGTTCTTCCGTTGTTTTGTCTACAGTCTTTTTCAGCTGTGTGTTCCACGCCCAGATCAATATAACTCCGCCTGCTAGTGTCACTATCAGTGTGATTACGGCAACGTAACCCCAGGGGATGCTGTTCTTTAAATTTCCTCCGTACCTGGTCTTTTCTATAAAGAATTTTTCTGAGTCTGAAATACTGCTGAATCCTGAATTGATGATGGTCAGGAGTTCTTTCCTGTCAGTTCTGACTGCGGCTCCAATACCTGTTTTGAGCAGAGGGGATGATGACTGAGTATATTTTTTCCACTTACCCTTTTTAAAGAGCTCATAATTGGCAGATACTGAATCTGCAAGAAATATATTGATCTTACCTTCCTCCGATTCGGAGTAAAGTTCTGCTGCTGTTCTTTTCTTTATAAGAGAGATGGTGCTTTCCAGCGGGAGGAGAGCCGGTGAGTCCATCCACAGTGCACCGACTATATAGGGCTTCAGATCATCAAAGGTTTCAGGTGATGTAATTTTACTGTTGTGATAGATGAATATTTTTCTATTGAAGATGGTGTCTGTAAGGATAACTTTTTTATCTGCAGAAGAATGAGTGCTGTATCCCATTACAGCATCGATTGTACCGTTAAGAAGCCCTTTAAGCGCTGCATCGGGTGAGATTATTGTATAATGGACTTTTATGCCGGTTCTTGCAGACCAGAGCTTCCAGAGGTCAACGTAAAATCCCGAGGGTTCCTTCTCTGAGGAGATGTATTCAATAGGGAAGATGTCTGTGATTCCGGCTACCTTAATGGATCTTATGCTGCTGCCGTCTGCTGCCGAAGTTAGCAGCAGTATAGAAAGAATTACCCGTGCCGGGTGTAGTTTTGTTTTCAGTGCTGTCATTCCTTTTCGCTGGCTGTTTCTGCATGAGCGGGTTTTATTGAGCGGAAGATAAGATATGCCGCAAGGCCGCTTATTCCCTTGTCTACAAAATTCACAGGGAGCCTCACAAGAAATGAGCTGTAGAAAATTTGATATCCGGCATTAATAAGGGATAGAAGGTTCAGGTCGATTCTTGCACCTGTTGCTCCTCCAAAAACAAACCAGGCTACAGTTGCTCCGCTGATTGAGGTAACCAATGCAACTGAAATGATGCATATGATGAGGCTCTTAAGGTTTCTGAAACCGTAGAATCTTGATACAAGCCCTGCTGTTACCCCTATAAGGAGATTGACAATGCCGAATGGTATATTTACCGGGTTGTGAATTACTCCAAGGATGAGATTAGTCAGGAGTCCTGCAATACCTCCTAAAAAGGGGCCGAGAACTGCTCCGGCCAGGATTGTACCCGTGGAATCAAGAAATATGTTTATCCGGTAGTAATCTTTTATAAAATCAACAAGGAAGTATCCTGAAATATTAAGTATTACTCCTCCAAAAAAAACAGAAATCATAATACGGTTTTTCATTTTGCCTCCCTGAAGTTTTTTTTCTTGCCCATAAGGTTCGTCTCACCGGTAGAGACCGGAAATAAATTCATGTAATGAATATTTGTTTAATATATTCAGTCATACTGTCAATATCTATTTAATGAAAACATGGGTTGATAGCTGATGTTGATTATCCCATAGCTGAAGCTGCCGGAGATGTCTTTAAAAAGTTTGTTTGCACTGCGTTTACCTGTAATTATTATATTGCCTCTCTGGC
>CAYNFB010000072.1:4450-13101 GCA_964396355.1 uncultured Leptospirales bacterium
CTCTGGCAGATATCTGCTGACAAGCTGTGACTCAGAGAAAAGTATCAGGCTGGTGCCGGCGCAGAAACAGAATGTGACGAAAACCGCCGACGTGTCAGGCAAATCCGGCCTGAACTTGGTGCGCGTGTAACTTCCGGCAGCCGATGATTTTTACTGATAGTATTGCGGTTAACGTTAATGCTGTTTGCAGAATCAATCCCCTGGCTGCCCTGAATTTATTAGTGTGAAAACGTCAGTTTTCTGACGTTTTCAGAGTCAAAAAAATGTTGACAGAACTTTTGTTCTGTGCAAGCCTGACGTTGTCAGGCTTGGTAATGCATGCCAGAGACTAACATTTTATACCATGAACGTAAAACAGTACGAAAAAAGAAAGGAATATGAAAACCTTCTCTCAGGGATATCTTCTCTCTGTGACTCATCCAGACTATCTTCTGTACAGATAAACTGGCAGATCGGCAGGTCCATTGCCGGCCAGTCCTCCCGCTGCGATCAAAGTATCTACGGCAAGGCTGTCCTTAAACGCCTCTCCCGTGACCTGACAAAAAAATACGGCCGGGGCTTCTCTGTTACCAATCTTACGAACATGCGTTCCTTCTCGTCTTTATGGTCTTATAATGAAATTTCTGTTGAAGTTGAATGGAGTAAATACGTCTTCCTCATGACTATTAAGGATCCCGGGATAAGGCGCTCCATCGAAAAGAGAGTTATTGATGAATCTCTTTCATCTTTCGATCTCAGGAAAATAATTTCATCACTGCGCTTCGATGATAACTCTGATTCCAGAGTCCTTTCTGCCGGCCGTGGGCGGCTTCACGTCTTTCCTCTGGCAGATGATGGTTTCCCTGATTCACGTTCGGGCTCTCTGACAGTTGACTGCGGTTTCGGCATCTTCAGGTCGGTTGTAAAGAAGGGCAGGGCTTTGCCTGATGGTTCCCGATATATCGTCTCAGAAAAATTAAGCCGGGGATACTCCCTGACTGACGCAGGGCCTGTCTCCTCCGGTGACCTCTATACCTATACCGGCCGTGTCTATAAGATTATTGATGCCGACACAATCGGAGTAATCATCGATTGCGGTTTCGGCACCTCTGTTAAACAGAAACTCAGGCTCAGGGGCATTGATGCTCCCGAACTTGATTCTCATAGCGGAGAGAAGGCCCGTGACTTTGTTGCCCGGGCCCTTAAGGATTGTCCCCTCATCGGCCTGAAGACCTATAAGAGCGGCAAGTATGGCCGTTATCTTTCTGATGTCTTCTTTATTCCAGGTGTATCTGATGGTGAAAAAATAATCAGAGAAGGTCGCTTCCTTAATCAGGAGCTTCTGAACAAGGGGCATGCTGTGCGGGTAAGGTGATTGTAGAGACGCACGGCCGTGCGTCTTTATGATTGGTCTCCTGTGGGGTACTTCATGATATTTTCCTGAATTACCTCCCGTTATTACCATAACAACCTCGTCATTCCAGGGTCGTCGGGAATACATTGACCTTCAGTTATTGTTTATAATCGCCTTTAGTAAAGGCGGTGAAGTTACGGTTTGTGAAACCGTGAACTTCATACTTTTGTAACGGCACGAAAGGCAGAACGTTTTTCGGACGTCCTGTCCGGCTAACTTTCAGCAACCAATATTTTTAAATCGTTACTCCCCCGTGTTCCCCTCGGTACATTTCTTGTTCTACTCGAAACACTCGGGGAACATACTTTTAGCTTAAAATAAATATTCAGTATCCAAAACTGGGGAATGGGTAGAGGGGGGTCTTTTATGAGTAAGTATTTGAGTTTAGCAGGGATATTTTTGTTTTCTTTTACTTTTTTGTCTGCGGAAATTCCTGGAACAAAAATTGCCGATCACTAACCAATTTTAAACACCAATCAATCCAAAAACGAAGTAAAAAATATTCCCGTCATAATAAAAAAGTTATACCTCCCTCTTGTATATTTTGTTAGTATTATAACTGGTACAGTATTTTGATCATGTTCAGGGGAGGCGGTTCTCTAATGATGGATGCAGAAAAAATAATCAAAGAGGCAGACAGCATTACTGAAAAAGAAGCGGCCCGTGAGATTTCAAAGGGCGAGGTTTTCAAAATCGGGCCTGAAAATATTTATCTGCTGAGACTGAAAGAATTTCCCGGTGTGGTCGTTGTGGGCGAGCACGTCACCACCGGCAGCGAATCTCTCCGGGGAGTCTACGTGGGCAATGTGTTCGGTACACATGATGAACAGTCTCTATCTGCAATGGCCCTTGCAGGATGGGAGAGTGCCGGTCATGACAAGCGGTTCAGGCTTGCGCTCCTCTGGGCAGAGAAGGTGATGTTTCAGTTTGCAGGTATCTTTGTTAAAGAAGAATCATATGAATTTGTACGTTCGGGCAGTCCTGCCTGGAAGAAGCCCCGCGGTGCAGTGCTGGACGATGGTGCAGTGAAAGTCACCTTCTGGTATCGGGAAATCGAACGCGGCAGAAGCGCGGTAAAGATCTTCAATCGTACTGAGGTGATATTTAATTCCGACGGCAGCTTCAGGAGCACTAAAATTCTGGAAACTTTTGATGCCTCGGACAGGTAGCTTTATAAAAAAGGCTCCTGATGTCCGCCGTGTAGTGGACCTCAACAGTTAAATAAGTTTTTTTACCATCACCCCTTGCCCCGTCTCACCACGGGGAAAGGTGCCCACCGGGCGGATAGGGGCGGATCGGCTTCATTATACCTCCATCACTACCCCTTCACAAAGCCCCTGCAGCTCCGTATATAAACTGTCCGCAGGCTCGTCGCTGAACAGAACCTCATTCACGTCATAGAGCCGTTCAAGCTCTTTAATAATCTGCTGCAGTCTCTCATCCTTCGTGACAAAGAGTATCATGCGGCTCAATGAGTCATCGCCCAGGCCCGTGCATAGTATCCCTTCAAGGTTAAAGGCTCTCCTTGAAAACAGTCCTGTTATCTGGGACATCACTCCCGGGTGGTTGTTAACCGTCAGTTCTAATCGTATCATCTGCTGATCCTCCAATCATAGTGTAGTGGGGCGCTCCCGGGGGCACCATTGGTAATACATTGTATGCCGCATCAATGGGTACATCGATCAGACAGGGCCCTTTACGGGTCAGCAGATCCTTCAGCGTTTCGGCTGAGTCCTCCCCTGAAAGTCTCCATCCCCCTATGCCGAAGGCCGCTGCCAGTGCGGAGAAATCAGGCGCTGATATAAATTTGGATGCAATATAGTTCTCATCAAAGAACATCTCCTGCTGCTGACGCACAAGTCCCAGGTGGCTGTTGTTCAGCAGAACTATTTTTACATTGAGCTGCAGGTCCGCAAGAGTGGCAAGTTCCTGAATGTTCATAAGCAGTGATCCGTCTCCGCTGAAGCATATAACGCTTTTGTCCGGGTTCGCCAGAGCCGCACCTATTGCAGCGGGGAGACCAAAGCCCATGGTGCCCAGTCCTCCTGATGTTAAAAAAGTTCTCGGTGATTTGACCGGATACCACTGGGCGGCCCACATCTGATGCTGGCCCACATCGGTTGTAATAATCGCATCATCCGGCGCAATGCGGCCGGTCTCTTTAATTATTGTTATGGGGTGGAGGGGATCCCTGCAGTCATCATACCACATGGGAAACTGATTCTGCAGACTTATCACCTGGGAAACCCAGTCCTTCCTTTCCTGTTTCTCCACAAGCGGAATCAGCTCCTTAAAAAAACCTCTCAGGTCTCCGTGAACCGCGTGATGGGGCGCCCGGATCTTTCCAATCTCCGCCCTGTCAATATCCACATGAATGATTTCCGCATTGGGGCAGAATTCTTCGGCTTTACATATTGCCCTGTCGTCGAATCGGATACCAAGTGCAATGAGAAGATCGGCTTCATTGAGAATCATGTTCGTCCCCGGTGCTCCGTGCATGCCCGGCATGCCCAGATTTAAAGGATCATCGTGATCCATGATGCCAAGTCCCATGAGGGTAGTGACAACAGGCAGTGATGATATGCGTGATAATTCTCTGAGCTTCGGCGTAGAGCATGCTGATATGATTCCCCCTCCCGCCATAATCAGAGGCTTACGCGACCTGTTTATTATTCCTGCGATTTTTAATATCTGCTCCCTGTCTATCTTCTCTGTCTTCGCTTCGAGTTTAACGTCTGGCCACCGGTCAAACTCTATCTCCTGTTTCTGAATATCTTTTGGCACATCAATGAGAACCGGACCCGGTCTTCCTTCCGATGCAATCCTGAATGCTTCGGGAATAACCGAGAACAGATCCTCTGCATGGCGAACCAGAAATGTGTGTTTTGTAATGGGGATGGACATGCCGTAGGTGTCGACCTCCTGGAAGGCGTCGCTGCCCATCATTGCCAGCGGAACCTGGCCGGTAACAGCAATGAGGGGTACCGAATCCAGTCTGGCGTCAGCAATGGCCGTGAGAAGATTTGTCGCTCCCGGGCCTGATGTGGCAAATGTGACTGCAGGCTTACCCGTTGATCTTGCCATGCCCTGGGAGATGAATCCCGAACCCTGTTCATGACGGGCCAGGATGTGGCGGATGGAGCTGTGCGCCAGAGCATCATAGAGCGGCAGATTCGCTCCTCCCGGGATACCGGTGATAATGTCAATGCCCTGATCTTCAAGCATGCGGATGATGATCTGTGAACCTGTGGCTTTCATATTTTTCTCCATAAAAAAAGCCCCTTCCGGTTTAACCGGAAGGGGCTTTGTATTTTCTGTTTTAATAGAAATCCCTACGGGTTAAACCGGAAGCTGAACGCACAAAGGACGACCACGACGACAGTAAGGACTACTGTGTTATTTAAAGAAGTGGTATGTGTGTTCAGAGATTTCATTGCTGTCCTTAGTTTTTTAATTGAGCAAAGCTAGATATAATGCGCCGGATAGTCAATGTTTTTTTATTATAAAAATATGAAAATTTTGAAATACACCTCTTGCCCCGTCTCACCACGGGGAAAGGTGCCCGACGGGCGGATAGGGGCGGCTGTTTTTCAATTGACTAAAGAGATTTAAAAATATATGAAAAAAATATTAAACTTATTCAGAGGCTGAAGATATAATGAAATATAACACTTCGAATTTTTATACATTTCGATTAATAGTCCTGGTTCTGCTTCTGGGTCTTATAGTCTCATGTGCAGGCACCGGCTCAAAGAAGGGAATCGAATACTCAAAGGGCGGGGCTCTTTCTGATATTATAGAAGATTTCTCTGGGAAACACGCAAATCTGCGAATTGCTGTCATGGATTTTACAAATACCGGAGGAAGTAAAACCCGTTTCGACGGATATATTGCCGATTCCCTGGTCACAGAATTGAGCAGAAAAAAGTTTACTGTTCTTGAGCGGAAGAGACTCCGGTCTGTCCTTGATGAATACGCCCTTAAGCAGTCCGGCGTGGTGAGCAGCACCGGAGCCGTGAAGCTGGGTAAATTTCTTCCTGTGGATGCTCTTGCAACAGGATCCTATACTGTAATCGGCAACCGCATAGAAATAAATGGAAGATTTATTCACGTCGTATCGGGTAAAATAATATATGCCTTCTCCGGTGTGCTGAATGTGGATCCCGGTGAGATAAGGCCTCCTTCAGATGGAGGAAGAAAACAGACAGTCTGCGATTCTGTTCACGGGCCTGTTCTTGCAGCTTTGAAAAACCTGAAAAGTACAGATGATATCAAACTGGCAGTCGAAAGGTCTCTTGCTGTTCCCTTCGATGCCCAATGCGGCATGGTTCATGAAAATGTTATGTACAGCTTCGCTAAATATAATATTTATCCTGAAACCTATAAGAATTTCCTCATAGATACAATTACATCAATTGAAAATCCTTCTCAGGACAGAAGAGCTTCTTTGATCATGCATTACTTCTCCTCGGACAAAAAAGTCGATAGTGAGGAGTGGAGTGCGTCCATAACTGCACTTAAGCGTGCAACCGTATGGACTTCCCGGAGATATCTCTTATACATGCTTAATAATAGATACGAGGATTCTTCTGTCGTGAAAAAACGGATTGATGAGATCATGGCTCTTGCGCTTTCAGAGAAAATAGGGAAACCCGTAGCCCTGACTGCAGACAGGATCTTTTTTGATATAACATCCGCCCTGAAAAACCGTGATAAGCCTAACCCCGATGTATTTAATTATACATTCAGAAAATACATCAACGCTGTTCCTGATGATGAGAAGAATAACCGCAGGGCACTTGGAATTATCCGCTCTGCCTATTCAGCTGAAAATGAAAAGGACCATCTGCGGAAGTCTCAGATTAAAACACTGGATCTGATCATTGACTTTTTTAAGTCAAGAAATGTCACTGAGAAATTAACCGAAGATCTCTTCCGCATTATTAGAGACGTTGAAAACAGAATAAATCCCCGGTATAAAAGAAAGGGGCACGTTGCTGCACACTATGAAACAGATCTGGAAAAGATAAATAAATCTCTTGCTCCGGTTATCTGCCGTTCATATGACAGCCTGGTAAAGACTGGAGGTGAACACAATATCAATAAACGAAAGGAATACATCCTCAGGCATTCGGTGATGTGCAAGGGAGGCCCCTCTCTCAACAGCCTTATCGCGGATATGCAGTCCCGTGACTGGAAGAGAAAAATCAGCGCAGCCGAGATGTTTTCTAAACTTGGAACCGGAGCAGCAGGAGCCGAAAAAACAATAATAAAATATCTGGGACAGAAAGGCTTCGGCAGGGACGGAGGCAGGATGAGATATTATCTTGCAAAAACTCTCGGTAATATAAAGACAAATAATCCAAAGGGAATCAATGCGTTGATAGACTCCTTTGCAGAATACGGAAACTCTGTTTCCAGTGAATCAAAGGATTCCATAAAGAAAATCGGAGTTTCTGCCCTCCCTTATCTGATAAAGGGACTCTATCATAAGGAGAAGCCCGTGCGCTACGGATGCACAGAGGCTCTGGGCAATCTGGGAGCCTCTGCGAAGAAGGCCCTGCCTGCACTGAGACGTCTGGCAGATTCAGATAAGGACAGCTACGTAAGGAAGAGGGCAAAGGAATCCATTCAGATGATTGTAAATGATTATTGATCTGAACTTAATTTGTTGTGTCCTGTTTATAGATGAAAAATGGAGGACTAGATGAAAGATAAGAAAGTTGCCTGGATCGGAACAGGTGTTATGGGGCGTTCCATGTGTCTGCACCTTATGGAAAAAGGATATGAAACTGCAGTATATAACAGAACAAAATCCAAAGCCGATGATCTCATTGCAGGTGGAGCTTCGTGGTGCGGCTCTCCCTCGGAAGCAGCTGAGGGAGCTGATATAATCTTCACCATAGTAGGCTATCCGGCTGATGTCGAGGAGGTCATCCTTGGAGAGAATGGAGTGCTTGCATCTGCCCGGTCGGGCGCATTGATCGTGGATATGACCACGAGCGAACCTTCACTGGCAGTCCGCATCGCAGGGGCAGCCTCGGCAAAAGGCCTGCAGTCTCTCGATGCCCCTGTTTCGGGGGGAGATCTCGGTGCCCGGAACGGCACTCTGGCCATCATGTGCGGCGGAACAGAGGCAGCATTCAACAGAGCTCTTCCTCTCCTTGAGGCCTTCGGGGATAATATAAAACTCATGGGAGGAGACGGCGCAGGACAGCATACCAAAATGTGCAATCAGATCCTCATCGCATCCACCATGGTCGGAGTGGTGGAGTCTCTCCTCTACGGCTATAAAGCAGGCATGGACATGAATGAGATCATAGACGTCATCGGCAGCGGCGCAGCCTCGTCGTGGTCAATAAATAATCTGGGCCGCAGAATCGCCGACGGGAATTTCGATCCCGGGTTCTATATCAAACACTTTGTGAAGGACATGGGAATAGCTTTGAAGGAGTCGGCCCGCATGAATATCAGTCTTCCCGGACTTGCTCTGGCTCACCAGTTCTATCTGGCAGCCATGGCCCAGGGGCTTGAGAATCTGGGGACACAGGGGCTCTATAAAGTTTTTGAGGCCATGAATCGTCCTGTCTGATGCGGGAGTGGATAGTGGCTGAAAACCTGATAATAGTTTCCTCGTACTTTGTTGATGCTGAAATGATTTATCTGTGGAATAAAGAACCGTAAGGTCAATGAGAAACTATCCAATGGGATATCCCTGAATGGATCTGCGCGTTAGATATTCTTGATTACTAACCTTCTCGTGACACTGAAATTTACTCACCCGTGAGTAAATTTCAGTGTCGGAAGAGTCTCAGACGGGTGTGTCAGACTAACTGTGTAGAAGCGGTTCTCTTCCATGACAGACTAATTTGTTAAGTTGCACCTATATCTGTTATGAAATAAATGTAGTATTATCCAATGGAGGACTTTATCCGGTGAACATTTTTACTATCAGAATCAGAAACACTCTGAGCATTATATTTCCTCTGTTATTTCTTGCAGGGTGTTTCGGGGGAGGAGATTCCAAAATCGGGGACAGCAGCCGTCCTTTTCTCATGGGATTCACTCCCTGGCCGTACGAGGCTGCCATTGAGGCCGTCGGTGATACCTACAATAAAATTCAGGTACACGGAGATCTTGTAAACCATCATATTGACGGCGGTGTCCCCTGGCCTGAAGCCTATGCCGGTAATGCGGCCTACGCCATTCTATTGAAGCTCAATTTGGCAGCAGGAGCATGCACGTGCTGGGCGTCACT
>CAYNFB010000073.1:0-12153 GCA_964396355.1 uncultured Leptospirales bacterium
GTCCTCTACGGTGCAATATTTCTTCAAAAGAAATATGAAGATTCGGTGATGATAATTCTCCCGGCAGATCACTTCATAAAAAAACCCGATAAATTCACAGATGTTTTAAAGAAAGCAGTAAATCTGGCTCAAAAAGGTTCGCTTGTCACAATAGGAATTAAACCGGAATACCCGGAAACAGGCTACGGCTATATCAAGGCGGAGGACAATGCTCAGGGAGATGAACTTCCTGTAGACAGATTCGTCGAAAAACCCGATTTAGAAACTGCAGAAAAATACGTTGAATCAGGAAATTACTTCTGGAACAGCGGAATATTCGTATGGAAGACCTCCGTCATCATAGAAAAATTCAAAGAGCTTATGCCTGCACATTACGAAGCATTCAGCGCTCTGGCGGAGATGACTCCCGAAGAGATAGCCTCAAGCTCGGGGGAAGCCTGGAAGCTCAAGGAAAAGATCTTCTCCTCCCTTGAATCTGTATCGATAGACAACGGCATACTTGAACACGCTTCAAACAGAGTGGTTATCCCCTCTGAATTCGGATGGGCCGATCTTGGCAGCTGGAAGGCCATTTACGATATTCTGGATCCCGATAATGACGGAAACAGATCACCTGAAGCTGATAATTCGATATTTGTTAATTCCGGTAACTGTTCAGTCTTTTCAGAGGGCATGAGAATTGCAGTTGTGGGAGCATCCAATCTGGTTGTAGTTCAGGCTGGAAACGACATCCTGGTAATAGACAAGGATTCCTCTCAGGATGTTAGAAAGGTTGTCGATATAATAAAGAAAAGAGCCTGACGGCTCTTCTCTTTATTTTTTATATTATTCCCACTCTATTGTGGACGGCGGTTT
The DNA here is from genome assembly GCA_964396355.1 of uncultured Leptospirales bacterium. Lineage (GTDB taxonomy): Bacteria > Spirochaetota > UBA4802 > UBA4802 > UBA5550 > CAYNFB01. The sequence goes on from CAYNFB010000073.1 coordinate 856, forward strand.
GGAGGATATATCATATACCACTCTGTTTATGCCCTTTACTTCATTTATTATTCTATTTGATACTCTGCGGAGAAAATCCTCCGGGAGGTAAGCCCAGTCTGCAGTCATGGCATCAACAGAAGTAACCCCTCTGACAGCTATTACATTCTCATAAGTTCTGGCATCTCCCATTACACCAACAGATTTCACAGGTAGATAAACTGCAAAGATCTGCCACAGATCATTATAGATACCGGCATCCTTTACCTCCTGAATGAGAATATCATCTGCATGCTGCAGAGTCTTTACCCTCTCAGGAGTGACCTCTCCGATTATCCTTATTGCAAGTCCGGGCCCGGGAAAGGGCTGTCTGTATACAAGTTCATTTGCCATACCAAGCTTTACACCCAGCTCACGAACCTCATCCTTGAATAATTCCTTCAGAGGCTCGATGACTTTCCCTGACTTGATAAGCTTAAGTATTTCAGGAACCCTGTTGTGGTGACTCTTTATTGTATCCGACGGTCCCTTGGTTGAAACAGACTCAATCACATCAGGATAGAGAGTACCTTGAGCCAGAAAATCAAACTTGCCGATTTTTTTAGCCTCTTCCATAAAAACCTTCACAAATTCTTTTCCTATTATCTTCCGCTTCTTCTCGGGATCCACGACTTTCTTCAGTTTACCCAGGAACCTTTCAGAGGCATCAACGTATATAAGATTCAGCTTCAGATGTTTTTTGTATCGCTCTACTACAGTCTTCTCCTCATCCTTCCGTAGAACTCCGTTGTTTACAAAGACACAATAAAGTCTGTCCCCGATAGCTTTCTGAAGCAGCTCAGCCGTAACAGAAGAATCAACTCCTCCAGACAGACCGAGAAGGACAGTTCCATCACCGACCTCTTTTCTGATAGACTCTACAGATGATTCGATGAATGAATCCATACTCCACGTAGGCTTGACTTTACATATTTTAAACAGAAAGTTTTTCAGCAGCTTTACCCCGTTGGTAGTATGATAGACTTCGGGATGAAACTGCACTCCGTAAATCCGCTTCTCTGCATTTTCTATTGCTGCAATTTCTGCATTTTCCGAAGAAGCAATGATATTAAACCCTTTAGGCAAGGATTTAACCTTATCTCCGTGACTCATCCAGACCTGTTCCTTTTTCTTAAATCCCTTAAGGATATCAGATTTTTCCTGAATATTGATAAATGCCCTGCCGTACTCCTTCGAATCAGCCCCTGCAATCTTGCCCTTAAATGCATCGACAACAAGGTAGAGTCCGTAGCAGATACCAAGCACAGGAATACCAAGCTTAAAAATATCCTTCGACACCTGAGGAGCGCCGTCATCAAAGATAGAGGAAGGCCCGCCGGAGAGAATTATTGCAGATGGTTTTTCCTTCTTTATCTCCTCTACAGGATAGTGATAGGGAATAATCTCAGCATAAACATTGAGTTCCCTTATCCTTCTTGCAATAAGCTGAGTGTACTGAGAACCGTAATCAAGGATTAATATCCTTTCTTCGGGTATATCGGTATTATGATCTATCATTACATTTCCTCTATTTTTTTTATATATTCCATGAGACCGATTTTTTCAATCTCTCTGTTTTTATTTTCAAGTTTGACCTGCATAGTCTCTCTGTATTCAAGCAGTTTTTTCTCAATGCCTTGATTATTTACCGATAAAATATTCAGAGCAAAGAGAGCCGCATTGGCCCCACCGGATTTGCCCGACGGCATTGCCGCAACTGGTATCCCTGCCGGCATCTGCAGTATTGAGAGTATTGAATCGAGTCCTCCTCCAATATCTGTTGCGATGGGAACCCCTATTACAGGCAGAGTGGTATGTGAAGCAACAACCCCGGGAAGATGCGCCGCTCCGCCCGCCACTGCAATTATTGCACTGAGCCCCCTTGAACGTGCTCCTTTCACCCATTCTACTGTTTTTTCCGGAGTTCTGTGTGCAGATGAGACCAGCACCTCATATTGAATATCAAACTCATCAAAAATCTGAAAGCATTCCTTCACCTTAGGTAAATCTGAATCACTGCCGAGAATTACTCCCACTTCGGCCATATCCCACCTCTTCTCTCATATAAAAAAATTGTCTCTTTTAAAAATTTTTAATCATTTTTTGTCAATATATAATAAATTTAACAAAGGTTATCAATCAATCACAAAAAAAAGATAATATTGTTAATCCCATAGTACTTGACTTATCCGGCTTATTAATATTAATTATTGTCAGATTAAATAAAGGAGTTTTTATGATGAAAATTAAAATTATGCTATTGAGCCTTTTATTTCTTTTCCCTGCAGCAGGCCTTTTTGCACAGGACTCAAACCTCAATTTCAAAATCGGAGCACAGTTTCCTGATGCGCCCGACAAAGCAGGATTCGATTCTGCCGTTTCCTACAATTACGGTGTGGACAAGTATTTCACAATTGGTGCAGAAACCGGTTTCGGATGGGTAAAATGGAAGGACGAAGGTTCATCAACTGAAATTGATGGAGTTGCTCTTGCGTCTGTAGATAAAACAAATATATACAGCTTTCCTCTCATGGCTGTTGCAACAATCAGACTTGCAGATATGAAAGATCAGTACGGATTCATGCCCTATCTGACAGGCGGAGTTGGTTATTCATGGGCAAAATTTGACAATCCCGATCTTCCCGACGGTTTTGACGACAGTTTTGACGGCTTAACATGGCAGGTTACAGGCGGATTAAATATAAACCTCGGTGAGGATTCCAACCTGATGTTTATTGTTGAAGCTGGATGGAGAAGTGCCGAACTCGAGAACAGCGACAATATCATGCTCGATATGTCCGGTTTCGTTGCAAGAGCAGGCGTAAGCTTCCCGCTGACTTCTGAATATTAAGAAACATTATCATAAAAAAAAGCCGCCCCCGGGGGACGGCTTTTTTTTATTTGGATACTGCCAGAATACTTTTTACTTTATCATGACCCTTATCTGAATACTTCTTCGAGGTCTGCACCTTTGCACGAGTTCGATAGAAGGGCTGCAGAGATTCCTGTACACGTACAACCATGCTGTCAACAACGTCTTCAATTTCAAAACTCAGATCATCGAGATATTTTTCCCTCTGTCTGATTTGCTGATATCTCCTGGAGTTACGTTCAATTACCTTCTGCAGCTTCTGAATCTCGAGATCCTTCTCTTCTATAATTTCTTCATACTCATTTTTCAAGTTTTTCACGGCTCTTGCGTAGTCGCTGGATAGATTCTTTCTCAGAGAGGCTACTTTCTTTCTGTGAGTCCTTTCACAGTCTCTCCTTATCTTATCCTTCTCTTTTCCTATCGCTCCGCTTATACGGCTTTTTAGAATAATCATAACACTACCTGACTCTTTCACTTAAAATTATTTAAAAACTGAAAACCATAATTTTATTATACCTTTTTCTGTCAAGTTACAATTTCCCACTTCCATCGCCATATAAGAGTCAAGCGGCTCGCATAGAGAAGACTTTCTTACAGAAATAGAGAAAAATAAAGCCCGTCTTTTTATGGACGGGCTGAGCTGTATTCCCTATAAGTATATCTTTTCTTTATTAGCCACCGAGAAGCTGAAGCACTGATCGTGTTTTCATGTTTGCCTGAGCCAGCATCGCAGTACCACTCTGAACGAGAACATTGTTCTTTGTCAGATCGACCATTGTTTCAGCCATATCAGCATCCCTAATCCGACTTTCTGAAGCCTGTATATTTTCATAGGCAGTCATTAAACCTTTTGCAGCATAATCAAGTCTGTTATAGTATGCGCCAAGATCCGATCTCTGCTTGGAAATCTTATGCAGAGCATCGTCTATAACACCTATAGTTTGATTTGCACTACCAGCAGTAGCCAGATCAGCGATAAAGGCGCCAGTCTTTTCTTTCAGTCCCAGTCCCTGGGCAGTCATAGTTCCAATATATACTCTTTCTCTCTGATGCATGTTTGCACCCATATGGAACCACATACTCGCTTTGGGATTAGTTCGAGAAAAGTCTCCCAATAACAATTTGAACTTGTTGAATTCAGCCTGTGAAGAGATTCTGTCTACCTCATCAACTAAAGCCGATACCTCTACCTGAATAAGCTGCCTGTCCTGATCAGTATAAATACCGTTTGAGGACTGTACTGCCAGCACTCTTATCCTTTGAAGGATCTCTGTAGTTTGATTAAGATAACCCTCAGTTGTCTGAACAAAAGACATACCGTCTTCGGTATTTCTTTCAGCCTGTCGCAGACCCTGGATCTGGGTTCTCATTTTTTCAGAAACAGCAAGACCTGAAGCGTCATCACCGGCTTTGTTGATTCTCATACCTGATGATAGTGACTCCATAGACTTGTTCACTTCCCAATGCTTAAATTTCAGCACCTTGTTCGCATTGATTGCACTCATGTTGTGATTGATAATCATATTAAAACACTCCTTTGTTTAAATATGTCCCTGCGATTGAGACAGGAACTGCCTGATCTCCTTATCAGGCATTTGATACCAGGTTTTAAACATAAGGGAATACTGGTGCTGTATTACAGCAACCATCTGTCACTGAAAGGACACAGATGCTTACTGCAATTTTGTATTCAAATTTTCAAAGATCAATTTCCCCTAAAACGGGAAACCCGGTCAGTTCTCCCAAACTGACCGGGTTTAAGTATGATAATAAATCCAGACTATCTAAGTAACTGCAGAACACCCTGCGGTTTTGAATTTGCCTGAGCCAGCATTGAAGTACCACTCTGTACGAGTATATTGTTCTTAGTAAAGTCAACCATCGTCTCGGCCATATCAGCGTCTCTGATTCGACTTTCAGATGCCTGAACGTTTTCGTATGCAGTCATGAGGCCCTTAGCCGCATGCTCCATCCTGTTGTAATAAGCACCCAGATCAGCTCTCTGCTTGGAAAGAGTATGAAGAGCATTATCAAATACTCCGATATTTCTGTTTGCTTCACCAGCAGTTGAAAGTGTTATAGGATTACCTATCATATTCTTAAGACCGAGAGCTCTCGCTGTCATAGTCTGAATATAAACTCTTTCTCTCTGATGCATATTTGGACCCATATGAATCCACATTGAAGAAGTTGTACTTACTCTGGCGAAATCGCCCTGGAGAAGATTCATCTTGTTGAATTCAGCCTGAGAAGCAATTCTATCTACTTCATCTACAAGCTGAGAAACTTCTACCTGAATAAGCTGTCTGTCTTCGAGTGTGTAAATACCGTTTGAAGACTGAACGGCAAGAACTCTCATTCTCTGAATGATACTTGAAACTTCCTCAAGGTATCCTTCAGTAGTCTGAATCAAAGACATACCGTCTTCAGTATTTCTTTCAGCCTGTCTGAGGCCCTGAATCTGAGTTCTCATTTTTTCAGACACTGCAAGACCGGAAGCATCATCACCTGCTTTGTTGATTCTCATGCCCGAGGACAGAGCTTCCATGTTCTTGTTTACATTCCAGTGTTGAAATTTTAGAGTCCTGTTGGTATTAATAGCGGACATATTGTGGTTAATTATCATCGATTCCTCCCTGAATCTTAGATGTAACCCTGGCATCCTTGCCTGGGTTGTCAGATTTACCCTGACGTTTTATAATTCGGGATAAGAGAGGATAAAATTAAATGCTCTTAAAGGCGATTATAGGCATTTATCGATGATTAAAGTGTATTATTGGATTATATGGCATAAAGTAGTCTGATTAATAAAAAAATTGCACATTAAACCCTATTCTTATGATCGGGAATATGCAATTTTATGCTTAGTCTTTTTTTTATTTCACAATTCTGAAACATATCTATAATTAATTTTTTCTTGATTTTTTCAACCGAAATCTAAAAGGTATTAATTAGGTTCCTTTTTTTATTATAATTCAGTTATTCATAATTGAACAATATCAACTGGAATAATTTTCTTCTACAGGAGAACAAAATGTTTAAAAAAGCTATTCTATTCACCCTCATCATGGGCATTGCGGGCCTTGCACTCTTTTCAGGCTGCTCGAAGGAGCAAACAACTGGTAAAAAAATCGTAGTTGCATCAGATGCAACATGGCCTCCAATGGAGTTTGTTAACAAGGACAAGCAGATTGTAGGATTCGATATTGATCTCATTAAAGCTGTTGCTAAAGAAGCGGGCTTTGAGGTTGAAATCAAAAACACCGCATGGGACGGAATCTTTGCCGGTCTTGCAACAAACAAATATGACGCGGTAATCTCTTCAGTAACAATTACTGAAAAAAGAAAAAAGACCATGGAATTCTCTACACCCTATGTAAATGCAGGACAGATAATCGTTGTTAAAAAAGAACTTAACGGCCTTGACAAACTCGCACAGTTCAGCGGAAAAAAAATCGGAGCTCAGATAGGAACTACCGGCGCTATCGAAGTTGCAAAAGACAAAAGCATGACTCTTAAGACCTATGATGAAATTGGTCTTGCAATAGAAGATCTTGCAAATGGCAGAGTTGACGCTGTTGTATGTGATTCTCCTATAGCTGCAAATTACGTGCTGCAGAATGAGAAATACTCAAAAGTTCTCAAGATAGTAGGAAAGCCGTTTACTACTGAAGAATACGGTGTGGCAGTAAAAAAAGGCAACAAAGCAGTTCTCGACATGATAAACGCAGGTTTAGACAAAGTCATAAAAAAAGGTATCAATAAAGAGCTTGAGAAAAAGTGGCTAAGATAAATCATAAACAAAAACTTGAAATGACGGACGGGGTTCTCATCCCCGGCCGTGATGATGAATCTTTATTTTCGGCATGGAGAATATCTTTTTACGGGGCAATATCTCTACTCATACTATTGCCCATAATTTCTCCGGACCCTTATAAGGATATAATCTTATTTATTCCGGACGGCATACTCAAGACATTTGAAGTTACCGTATTATCTATAATATTTGCTTTGCTTATAGGACTAATAGTAGGCCTTGGCAGAATATCTAGGATTAAATTTATTAATCGCGCCTGTACAATATATGTCGAAATAATACGTGGAATTCCCCTTCTTGTACAGCTTTTCTATATTTACTATGCACTTGCAAAATTTTTCAAAATAATGGACATCTGGGCAGCTATAATTGCCATGTCTGTTTGTTACGCAGCATATATAAGTGAGATTTTCAGGGCGGGAATACAATCAATACCAAAAGGACAGATGGAAGCAGCCCTTGCTCTTGGAATGACCAGATCTCAGGCCATATATAAGATTATACTGCCCCAGACTCTTAAAGTCATTCTGCCACCTATAGGTAATGAATTTATTGCACTGCTGAAAGATTCATCTCTCGTCTCAATTCTTGCAGTATCAGACCTGTTGAGAAGAGGAAGAGAATTTGCATCTACTTCATTCTATTATTTTGAAACTTATACAGTAGTAGCGATAGTATATCTGATAATGACCCGGTTCTGTTCAAGGGTAGTGGGAATCATGGAAGAGAGGATGAATACAGATGCCTAGCAGAGTTAAAGCAATAAATGTTTCAAAAAATTTCGGCGACGTTGTTGCACTGCGAAATGTAAGTATTGAAGTAAAGCAGGGTGATGTCTTTTTTATCATAGGCTCATCTGGAAGCGGAAAAAGCACTCTCCTCAGATGCATCAATCGGCTGGAGAATGTAACAAGCGGCGAAATATGGATAGAAAAGAATCTTGTAACCGGCTCTAAAGCCAATATACGCAAAATAAGGGAAGAAACCGGAATGGTTTTCCAGTCATTCAACCTTTTCCCCCACCTGAGAGTAATTGATAATATCACTCTGGCCCTCAGAATTGTCAAAAAGACAAAAACAGCCGAGGCCGAAGAAAAGGCCAGAGAACTTCTGAAAAGAGTTGGTCTCCAGGACAAGGAGCGGGCATACCCGGATCAGCTATCGGGAGGACAACAGCAGCGTGTTGCCATTGCCAGAGCCCTCGCGATGAATCCCAAGGTGATGCTCTTTGATGAACCGACTTCAGCTCTCGATCCTGAAATGACCAAGGAAGTACTCGATGTAATGACGGATCTTGCAGATGAAGGCATGACAATGATTGTAGTATCACATGAGATGGGATTTGCAAAGGCTGCAGCCACAAAGGTTATCTACATGGATGAAGCCGAAGTCATAGAGATGGGCACGCCTGATCAGATATTTAATAATCCTCAGAAAGAACGAACTAAAAGATTTCTCAACAATGTATTAAAAGCATAAAAAAATCCGGCTGAAAAATGCCGGATTTTTTAATTCAATCCTCCGGCAAACCTCCCAAGTTATCCACAATCCTACCCGCCAGATAGATAAATACTACATGCTGGTGCCGTAATTTTATTGCCATTAATATTATCATTTGAAATAATTGGTTAAAAAAAGGAATGGCTTATGAAAATAGAATTTGTCGGCGGAGCAAGAACTGTTACAGGGTCTTCATATATAATAAAAGATGAGGACTTCACCATAATGGTGGACTGCGGGATGTTTCAGGGAAAACATGAACTAAGAGAAAGAAATCAGCTCAGCTTAATCTACGCACCTCCAAAAATCGACTGTATGCTTCTCACACACGCTCATATTGACCACAGCGGTCTGATTCCCAAGCTGGTCAAAGAAGGCTTCTTCGGAAATATCTATGCTACAAAGGCCACATGCGACCTCTGTTCAGTGATGCTTACAGACAGTGCACATATACAGGAAATGGACGTAAAGTGGAAGAATAAAAGAAATAAAAAACTCGGCCGCCCGGAAGAAAAACCTCTATACACCGTTGAAGATGCCGAAAAGGCCATTGATAACTTTGCTCCTGCAAATTACGGTGATATAATACAGATACATCCCCGGGTAGAAGTCCGCTTCAGAGATGCAGGGCATATTCTCGGCTCCTCATTCATCGAAATGTGGGTGGAAGAGAAAGGCAGCAAGACTAAAATTGTCTTCTCCGGCGATATAGGTCCCACAGGCCAGGCGATAATAAGAGACCCGGAAATTCTTGAAGACGCGGACATTGTTCTTATAGAGTCAACCTACGGTGACAGACTGCACAAGAACAAAGAGGACACCTACATTGAATTTAAAGAAATTCTCACTGAGTCAATCAATCGTAACGGAAATATTGTAATTCCCGCATTCGCAATTGAAAGAACACAGGAAATAATTTACACGCTCAATAAGCTCTTCAATGACGAAGAGATACCCAGAGTTCCCGTATTTATTGACTCCCCCCTCGCTATTTCTGCTACAGAGATATTCAGGGAGAACAGGCAGTGTTTTGATGAGGAGACAATGAAACTGATTATGTCAGGAGATTCTCCTCTGGATTTCCCGAACCTCAGTGTGACAAAATCGGCAGAGGAATCCAAGGCTCTGTGCCGTGATGCAAAGGGCTCAATAATAATATCGGCAAGCGGGATGTGCACAGCAGGAAGAATCAAATTTCATCTTCAGAATAATCTCTACAAGCCCGAATCAAGCATCATATTTGTCGGCTATCAGGCGGAGGGGACACTTGGCAGAAGAATCATAGACGGTGCTAAACAGTTAAAGATATACGGTGAGGATATAGTTGTAAATGCCCAGATACATACTCTCGGCGGATTCTCAGCCCATGCAGACCGTGCGGGTCTTCTTAACTGGCTCAGAACGAATAACAATCCTAAAGCCAAGGTCTTCGTTGTTCACGGAGAAGAAAGTTCATCAGAGCACCTGGCAAAATCAATACAGGAAGAATTCGGTATAGCAGCATATGTACCTCAGTGGGGAGAGATTGTCGATCTTGATACGATGAGAACAGAGTATTCTCAGTACGGGCTCGTTACCGATGAGCATTTTGAGCCAATGGACAAGCAGATCACTGCTCTTTCAAATACTCTTAAAATTCTGACAGAAAAATATAACCATGCAAAAAAGGAGAATAAACTTTCCTCAATGCAGGATCTTAAAAATGATATCAATGATATTCAGGAAATGCTTTCCGTAATAATAGATGAGTTGTAATACTCATCTATTTCCGGATTTTCCTGTTCCTCACACTGCCGAGGGAGTGGCAAACAGCAATTGCAAGTGCATCGGCAGCATCATCGGGGCCGGATATTTTCTTCAGCCCGAGGATTCTGCTCATCATGAGCTGCATCTGTTCCTTTGATGCTTTACCGAAGCCAGTTACGGCCTGTTTAACCTGAGTGGGAGTGTACTCACAGAAAGAAATATTCCGTAATTTCAAAGTAAGCATGATTACTCCGATTGCATTGGCCACAGACATGGCTGTCTTAACGTTCTTCTGAAAATAAAGTTTTTCAATGGATGCGCATTCGGGCTTATGCATCTCAATTATCTCATCCAGCCCCCTGTGAATGTGAAGAAGCCTGTCTTCAAATTCACTTCCGGGGTCTGTCTTTATTACTCCATATTCGACTACAGTAAGATCATCATTTATTACGGACCAGCCGACAATATCGTAACCCGGATCAATTCCGAGAATTCTCAACTCTCCTCGCTGAGTTTTTCCATTATTTCATCAGGAATGTCGTAGTTGGAATAGACTTCCTGGGCATCATCCTGTTCTTCAAGCAATTCAATTATTCTCAGACACTGAGCTGCCCTTTTTTCATCAAGAGTAATTGTTGTTTGAGGAACATATGAAATTTCATTCATTGTAAGATTAAACTCACCATTCATCAGACAGTCGGATACAGCGGGATAACCTTCAGGCGAGGTGGTAATTATGATATTATCATCTTCTGACCTGATATCCTCGATATCGTAGTCCAGAAGAAGTTCCAGAATATCATCCTCTGTTACGTCACCGGCTTCAACAACAATCATTCCCTTCCTGTCAAACAGATAGCCGACAGACCCGGTATCACCGAGATTTCCGCCGTTTTTATTGAATATTGTTCTGATCTCAGGAGTGGTACGATTCTTGTTGTCTGTAAGACAATCAACCATTATGGCAACTCCACCCGGGCCATAACCTTCATATCTTACTTCCTCATATGTGACACCCTCAAGTGTACCGGTTCCCTTTTTAATTGCTCTCTCTACATTATCATTAGGCATATTAGCAGCCTTAGCCTTGGCAACAACAGTTCTAAGGCGAGGGTTGGCTTCCAGATCATCCCCTCCGGCTCTTGCAGCCACAGTAATTTCTCTGATAATTTTTGTAAAAAGGACTCCTCTCTTCGCATCGAGAGCACCTTTTTTTCTCTTAATAGTAGACCATTTACTATGTCCAGACATAAAAACCTCTTATATAATTATATTGTCCTGCAATATACTAATATCCCCTTTTTATTTTCAACTGTAATTTTACAATCCTGTCCCGTGACTCATT
>CAYNFB010000073.1:12163-12952 GCA_964396355.1 uncultured Leptospirales bacterium
CTTGTATCCATATCTCACAGACTCTCTATAATAAATAATTGCCCGGCTGTACTTCCTCTGTTTTTCAAGAGAAGTGGCAAGATTCCACCTGACTCCTCCGGGATTTAATTTTCTGAACTCAAGCCGGACTTTCTCTATCCGGGCCTCAAGACTTCCTCTATCCTCGAGCAGAAGTTCATACTCCTCAAAGCGGTCAAAATTTTTCTTATTTATAAGTTCAGCTTTCAGCTGATTTACCTCTTCATTGAGCTTAAGGAGTTTATTCTCCTCTTTCTGTAATTGGTTTAAAATTCTTTTTTGATATCCGATTGTCTCCATATATAAAAATTCAGCTTTTTCGAGTTTGAGATAACCCAGCGCCATGTCCCCCATATACTCATAGGACTTCGACTTTCTGTATATATCATTCTCCTTCAGATTTTTCAGAGCTTCCTGAAGAGATCTTTCAGCCAGAACGTAGTTTCCCGTTCTAAAGTAGGCAATATGCCCAAGTGCAAAAAGAATTTCTCCATTGTCCGGTTTTATTTTCAGATATTCAATATAATATTTTTCAGCCTGAAGATAGTTGCCCATACTTTCGCTTAGACCTCCTATCTTCAGATAAATTTCCGGACTGATTTTCTCATCACTGTTTTCTACATACCTGGATAAATGATATATTTCTTTTTTCTTATGAACTGTATGTACCAGAGCCAGACCAAGTTCACGGGAATAGCTGTACTTCTGCAGAAGCAGGCTATAGGCCTGCGCAAGAGCATCCAGATAGCCCTTAAAAAATTCAGGTTTAGC
>CAYNFB010000074.1:0-8291 GCA_964396355.1 uncultured Leptospirales bacterium
TGCTAAAATAGCCTTAGTTTTAAATTGATCAGGATTATTTATTGAATCATATACATGAAGGGGATCCTTGCCGTTATTTATGAATCTCAGGCCGTTGTCGTATCTCTCTTCATCTGCTCCTGTGAACTTCAGTCTGTATCCTTCTATAATGTCCAGGAAGGCCTCGACCCGGGTGTCTATTCCCGCATCGGCAGAATGTGAGTCAAGCTCCAGAATGAGGAAGGGCTTGGTTCCCATCATCCACTTAACGTAGTGAAGCATAAATGAGTCCGGGGCGCAGGAGAAGTTTGATATGTAGGTCGCATATATATTGCTTTCATCCTTGAGGAGAGATGCTGCTTTCATATCCTGCTGACCGTAGTACCAGTACATATTTCTGAATATTTCGCTTTCCTCGAAGGGCAGCATATCAAACGGGATTATTGAATATCCCCGGCTGGTGAATTTCCTGGGAATTCCCATGTTGGCATCCTTTGTAAAAGAATTGTATGGTCTTCCCATGAGTGCTATTACAGGGTGATCGGACTTTCTTGCCCTTTCCAGTGCCTCGACTCCCATCTTTTTGTATTTTCCGAAGAACTCATCCTGCCTGGAACATCCTATTGCAAAGGCTTCTTCTATTTCACCCGCGGTGACTCCCAGCTGAGATGCCATCTGAATAAAATCTTCAAGAGCCTTCTCTCTGCCGTATTTGAAGCTTACAACAGGGCAGATGAATTTGTCATCGGGAACTTCGGGAAAGGCCTTCTTTATATAATAGGGAAGGCTCTGTGTAATAGGACAGAAATTTGCGTGAACGTCAGTCTCATAACTTGGCATATCCCTGAAGTGCGGGACGAAGATATAATCTGCATCAGATTTGATTACCGATTCCACCGCACCGTGGGCGATCTCCGCGGGAAAGCAGTAGGCGCTCTCTACCCGGGCTACCCCATCCTGGAGAATTTCTTCAGAGAGTATTGTCTCAATTCCCAGTGTGTGGAAAAACCAGGAGTAAAAGGGCCAGAGAGTGTATACGGAAAAAGCTCTGGGAATCCCTACTGTATAGTTCTTCTTTTTTTCAAATGTTTCCGGCTGAGGGGAGCATTCTCTGAACATGAGATCTTCCCTGGCTTCTACGTAGTCGAAAATACTCTCTTCAGTGAAATTTTTCTTCTTCCTTGAATTTGAATATTTATTGCACCGTCCTCCGAACATATACTGATGGCCGTTTACCTTCAGTACTTTTATCGGACAGTTATTGTCGCAGGCCCTGCAGTTGAATTCTTTTTCATGTATTATTTCGGTTTTTAAAATTTCATCTATTTCGAAAGACTGCCTGCTCAGGAGTCCGTCACTAAGCTTCTGTTTTGCAAGAATTCCTACTCCGAATGCACCAAGCAGTTCCGGGTCGGGCGGCACTATGATGTCTTTATCGAGAAGCATGGCAAAGGCCAGAGGAATAGCTCTGTTCTTTGCCACTCCTCCCTGAAGGACTATGGTGCGTCCGATTGCTCTGTTTCCCACTACCCGGTTAAGATAGTTGGAGACAATAGATGTTATTATCCCGGCTGTGATGTCAGCCTTCGTCGCTCCATATTGAATGGCCTTCCTGATGTCCGAGTTGATGAAAGCAGAGCAGTGTTCTCCGAATTTAAGAGGAGAGTCGGCCTGGAGCGCGATTTCGCCGATCTGACGTACATCGGATATATTCAAATCTCCCGCTGCAGATTCCTCGAGGAAGGATCCTGTTCCTGCAGAACAGGCTTCATTCATTGCATAGTCTATGGGAACCATGTTTTTCAGGTATACGTATTTCGCATCCTGTCCGCCGATTTCAAATATTGTGTCGATATCCTTTCTGAAGTAGGTTGTTCCCGTTGCATGGGCTATTATTTCGTTGTATACTGCCGGAGTCTCCATGAATACTCCCAGTATTTCTCTCGATGATCCGGTGGTCGATGCCAGGGATATGGTTATCTTTTCATCTCCGATCTGTTCCCTTATCTGGTCTCTAACCTCTTCGAGGCATTTCTTCAGCGCATTTACCGGATCTCCGTGTGTTCTTCCATAATAGTCGGCTACGATTTCATCTGTCTCAAAGTCGATGAGGGCTACCTTAGTTGTGGTGGAGCCTCCGTCTATTCCCAGAATGTATTCTCTGCCTGCTCTGATTTTACCTCTTTTAGGTTCGATATACTCGACTTTGCCCATTGCTGATTTTAAATCGGGGTATAATCCAAATCCCAGGTCGTGTTTTTTGAACAGATTTTTTTCTGCCGGGAGTCTGCTTCCTGATTTTTTTGCAAGGAGTGCTGCTCCGTAGGCCTCGAAGTAGGTCGCCTGTTCCGGTATCACCAGGTCCAGTTCGGGCAGTCTCTGCTTTATAAAATTTATAATATGGCTGTTATTTGTGACGCCTCCGAAGAGAAGTACACGCCCTTTAGTCACTTTTGCTCTCTTCAGGAAGTCTGATACCTTGGTGGCCATTACATCACTGAGGGAAAGAACTATATCATACTTGGTTGCCTCTCCCTTGTTCAGCTTGTGAGTACAGTCGCTCTTCATGAATACTGAGCATCTGGAAGCCATAGGCTGCACACTGGCCGTAGAGGGAATATTCCGGACTTCGCTGAGATTCATGTCCATTCTTCCAAGCTGCTGCTTGAAAAATTCGCCGGTTCCTGATGCACATTTATTTCCTGAAAAACTTGTTATTATTTTACCGGTATCGTCAATTGTATATACAATGAAATTCTCTCCACCAAGAGAGACTACTGCATCTACATTAAGATTGAGATCATTTAATGCTTCTTCAATACAAATGGATTCAATTACATTGTTAACGTTTATAAGCTGCCGGCCTTCTGTTCCTGTTGCAATGGCCGTTGTCTCTGCGGGGATGTTTCCTTCTGATAAGATGTTTCTGAGAGTATTTAAAAAATCACCTTCATGGTCAACTACTCTGCTCCAGAGCATTTTTTCTTCATCCATCAATACAACCTTGATGCTGGATGAACCGATGTTAATTCCAATGCTGTGCATTTCTACCTCCTGAAATAATGCGCGTAGATTAGTATCCTATGATAGAGGTATATGTCTATCTTTTTTTGATTATTTATATATAAATATAGAACACTTACAGAGCCTGATGTATAATAATAGAGGTAGATGAAAATATAATATTATTTAATGTGCTTGATAAATATAAAGGTTTATTTTATATAAAGACAAGCTGAAATAGGGGAAAACATAAAAAATGTACAATATTCTACTTGTAGAAGACGACAGGATTACCTCGAAACTCATTCAGAAATATATCACGGATCTGGGATATTCTGTAGCTGCTGCCGTCGCTTCCGGTGAAGATGCAGTCCTCTACATAAAATCTCATGCACCTGACCTTGTTCTTATGGACATAAATATTGAGGGAAAACTCGACGGGATAGAATCTGCTAAAAGTATAAATCAATTATATTCAATCCCTTTTGTTTATATAACATCTTCTGCTGATGAATCTACAATTGAAAGAGCCCGGGACAGTAATGCCTACGGATATATAATAAAACCTTTCGATAAGAAAGACCTTCGGGCTTCCATTGAGATGGCAATTGTCCGCCATGCAATGGAAAGCCGTATCAGAAATAATGAAGCAAGAGTTTCTACTATTCTTAATAATATTGTAGATGCTGTAGTTGTCATGGAGGAGAACGGCGATGTGAGCTATGTTAATGATGCCGCATCGAAAATTCTTGATACAGAAAAATCCTTCCTGCTGGGCAAATCAGCAGGTGATGTGATAAAGATAGGGAGTGATAGCAGGGAGGAGGTCAGTTCATATATACCTATGGGTATGGATTACTTCGAATTCAACAACTATCTTGTAACAGATAAAAAGAAGATTCCTGCGGATTTTACCTCTACTCCAATCAGGAATGATAACGGCCGGATAGCCGGCACGGTTCTGGTCATAAGGGATATAACTCAGCAGGTAGAATTCGAAAAACGAATTCAGGAAAATCTCGATGCCATATCGCGAATCATGTACGGTGTAATTGAGGCAATGACCAAGGCGGTAGAGACGAGAGATCCTTATACTGCAGGTCATCAGCAGAATGTGGCAGATATTGCCGTGGCTATTGCAAAGGACATGGGCTTAAGCCGTGATGTTGTAGAGAGTGTAAATCTTGCAGGGCAGATTCATGACCTGGGCAAGATTGCAATCCCTGCCGAAATATTGAGCAAGCCCGGCAAGATAAGCGAACTTGAGTACAAGATGATACAGACTCATCCCCAGGTGGGCTATGATATACTTAAGCACATTGACTTCCCCTGGCCCATAGCAGAAATAATATATCAGCATCATGAAAAAATGGACGGGACAGGTTACCCACAGGCGTTCAAAGGTGAAGAAATTTTTATGGAGGCAAGGATCATTACTGTTGCCGACGTTGTTGAAGCTATGGCTTCACACAGACCCTACAGGGCTTCCCTGGGAATAGAAGCGGCTTTGTTCGAAATTCAAAAGAATAAGGGTAAATCCTTCGACCCTGATGTTGTGGAATCATGCATCAGGATCTTCGAGAAGGATGAATGGAAGAATAAATTCTGATTTACTTGTTCAGATATTTACTTTCCAGCTTGGTGATGGTAAGGGTGTAGTAGTCATTGGCAAGGCATTTGTATACGTTCATATGCACTTTGGCAAATTCATCGAGTATTTTTTTGTACTGACTTTTTGAGGCGTCTTCAGTACATTTTCCGTGTCTTTTTCCATATCCGCATTCAATGCATGCTGGGTTGCTTCTGCCTGGTTTGGTAAGGCTGTGGTTATATTTGTACTTGTAGCAGAAGGGGCAGAGCTTATAGTTCAAGCCCGAGGCTTCATTCTTTTCGATGCAAGTCTTGATCTTTTCCCATATATGCCTGGCCGTCTTCTCATCCCATGAAAAGATTTCCTTCTCATCTTCATCGACAAAGTACCAGTCAGCAGGAATGTTGCAGAAATCATTCATCCAGATAGATTTCTGCTTCATGAAGTCAGATAAAATATTATTGTATCCATCCATTTTGTTAACCTGTTAGTATAATTTTATTTTTCTATATTTCTTCCCTAAAATATTAACAGATATTTTTGATTTTTTATCAACTTTTTTTTTAAAAAAATTTACTCATGGCGGATAATATATTTTAATTTGAATTAATAAAAATTATTTCTTGAATAATCAATATTTTTTACATAAGATTAAATTAGAAGGTAACTATATGGCATTTCTGTTCAATTTAAATATTTGTCTGGCCACTTATCTGCTGCTTACTGCAGGATCCGGTGACTTTCTTTATTTCTGGTCTGTGGAAGAGTTCATCTCGGGCGCAGCGGTGAGCATAATCATTGCCGCTTTAACCTGTAAAATTGTGCCGGATTCAATTTCACGTCACATAAACAATCCCTTCCGCTGGATTGCACTGGTTATCTATATGACAATTCCTTTTTTCTTCTCTCTTTTTATCGCAAATGCCGAGGTTATCTACAGAGTTATCACAGGAAAGATCTCCCCTGCTGTTATAAAAATGGAGACCGGATATAAAAGTTCTGTGGGAACTTTTTTTCTGGCCAATTCGATTACTCTTTCACCGGGAACACTCACTCTGGAAATGGATGAAAGCGATAATTCTCTTTATATACACTGTCTTGCGTGGGATAAGGGGGATGTTTTTAAACCCAATGATGTGGCTCCATTCATTTATTACTGGCTGAAGAAAATATACGGGTGACTCAGGGGATTATATGACTAATTTTATGTTCACAGCCGCACTGCTGATTTCTATACTCATACTTCTCGCCCTTCTGCGGATACCTTTCAGCAAAAATATACCCGAGCGCATTGTTGTTCTGGATACGATAAACACTCTGGTCATTGTGATTATGATAATTCTCGGCGCCCTGAATAAAAAACCGCTGTATATCGATATAGGCATCGTGTACGGTATACTTTCATTTATAGGAACTCTCTTTATCGCAAGATATCTGAGAGAGGAGAGGAATCGATAGTATGGAAACTGCAGTATATATTTTATTCGCCATTGGTCTCTTTACAAATTCCATGAGTATAGTGGGGCTTGTCCGGTTTCCCGACGTTTATACAAGACTTCATGCTGCAACCAAGACTACGACCTTCGGCAGTATCTTCATTGTCGGCGGTGTCATTTTGTATAATATAATTCACTACGAACCGGAGAGTCTTACCATCATACTTCATTCTTTTGCGGCTTTGCTGGTAATTGTGCTGACCAATCCGATCAGTGCTCATGCAATCGCAAGAGCATCGATGCTTTCCGGCATAAAGCCCTATGGAGCATCAATTGATGCATTCTCAGAAAGATTTAAAAAAACGGATTCAGATAAGAGACGCAACTATTAAAAGGCAGGTACCGGAGAAAATATGTCATCATCTACATTGTTAACAATACTCTGTTGTATAATACTGATTACCGCCCTGATAAGCATTCTCTTCAGGGATCTGCTCGCCAGTGTGATAAGCTACTCTGTTTTCAGTCTCGTCCTTACCGTTATTTTTTTCTATCTTGATGCTCCTGATGTGGCAATTGCCGAGGCGGCAATAGGGGCGGCTCTAACCGTGTGCATCTTTGTAATTTCCATCAGAATGACCGGAAGGAGGGAGTGATGAAGATCGGAAGTTTTCTATCTCTAATTCTCATAACAGGTTTTCTCTTCATGGCCGTGTTGAGACTCCATCCTGTGGGAGAACCCGTAGCCGGAGAAAATGTTTTCACGGGCATAGAAAAAAGCGAATCCGGTTCGCCCTTTGCTGTCACGATGGATGACTACTTTCTTCGAATGGGACAGAAGGAGACAGGATCAAATAATATTGTCACCAGCGTCGTCTTCGACTATCGGGGATTCGATACTCTCGGTGAGGCTTCAGTTCTCTTCATCGTTGTTTCCGCAGTGGCCATGCTTCTCTTCAGTATTGTCAAGGGAGGAGGACTTAATGAACGCAGGCTTATCGGTGAAGACGGATTTCCTGTGCATATAACGAGGATTGTCTCAATCGGCGCTCTGCTTCTGCTGCCCATAATTATTTCCTTCGGGGCATATCTGGTCATACACGGCCACCTCTCTCCGGGAGGAGGATTTCAGGGCGGAGCGGTCATGGCTACCGGGACGGCCCTGCTGATTGTCAGCTCCTATATGACCAGGAATCTTCAGAAGGTATACGGCCTGTTTTCTTTTTTTGAATCACTGGGACTCACAGTATTTATATCACTCGGGTTTGCCGGCATAGGAACATCTTTTCTCTTTAATTTTCTGTCAAACGGCGACCCTGCATTTCTCGGACGGGTCATTGAAACAGGGCCTAATCAGGGCTTCCTTAACTCCGGCGGAATCCTGCCTCTTCTCAGCCTTTCTGTGGGACTCGAGGTCTTCTGCGGCATAAGCATAATTCTGGTCTACCTTAACCGGGCCCTGTATAATACAAACGGCAAAGTGGAGGAGTAGAAGGTGACAATTTTTCTGTATATAACCGTTGTACTTCTTTTCTTCATGGGGCTCGCTGCAGTCCTATACAGGAGAAATCTGATAAAGATAGTGATCGCACTGAATATTGTGGAAAGCTCTGTTAACCTTTTTTTTATAACTCTGGCATACAGGCCGGACAGTACGGCGCCTATCTTCACAATGGCTCCGGCTTTAAGTGAGCTGAGAATGGTGCTTCCCTCTCCCCAGGCGTTAATTCTTACTAATATTGTAATTGGATTCGCCACTACTGCTTTGATGCTTACCATGGCGGTGCTCACCTATCGAAATAATATGACTCTTGATATAACGAAGCTGAAGGGTGTTGAAGATGATCAGTAATCATATCCCTGTACTGATAATAGTTTTTCCGCTTTTTCTTGCATTTGTATTGCCTCTGCTGGGCTTTGCGGGTTTGAAATTTAGAAATTTCAGCGCAGTTGCTGTTCTTCTGATTGTGAACGGTATGCTGCTCTCTCTGATTTCTGATGTATCCCTGGACGGAAAGGTGCTGTACTACGTTCTGGGTGCGGCTGACCCTGCACAGTTTTCACCACAGGGACTGGATTTTCCCGTGCGAATCGTTCTGAAAATAGACGGGTTCTCTTTATTTACAGCAATCATTGTTGCCGTTGTCTCTCTTCGTAAGGTTTCGCCTTCCCCGCAGGTAATGTAACCGGTGCGTCGTTGGGTTAATGCTTTTTTTTCAATTGCTCGTCTTCCTTCGGAGCGGGGCGGGGAAAGGCGTCCCGCCCGCCTCCCCGTGCTTGGT
>CAYNFB010000074.1:8301-12938 GCA_964396355.1 uncultured Leptospirales bacterium
CATTGTTGCCGTTGTCTCTCTTTCTTCTCTTTTGTTCTCTTCAGACTTCATAGAGGAGGACGGGAAGAAGTGCTACTATACGTTTCTGCTTCTTCTGATGACATCGGGCCTTCTGGGCATGAGCTTTACAAATGATCTGTTTAACTTCTTTGTATTTCTCGAAATGGCATCCATCTCAGCAGCAGCCCTTGTGGCATACAGAACTGACAGGAAGCACCCTCCCTATGCGGGATATAAGTATCTTCTTATAAGTTCTATAGCGACTACTTTTTTTCTCTTCGGAGTGGCACTCTGTTACGCTCAGTACGGATCTTTCAATATTCAGTATATTAACGGGCTTCTCAGTCACTCTCTTCTGGACAGGGTAGCTCTGGTATTTATAATATGCTCAATGGCCATGAAGGCCGGCGCTGTTCCCATGCATATGTGGATACCCGACACCTATGCAGAGGCTCCGGCTCCTGTGTCGGCCATGCTCAAGACTGCCGGTATTGTATGCCTCTACGGGCTTTTCAGATTTTCATTTTCACTCTTCGGCAATCCGGCACAGGGAATTGTAAATCCTCTTAATTACAGGACTCTGGGATGGATTATAATAGTTCTGGGCGTTCTCTCAATGTTTGTCGGCGTGACAATGGCTCTTGTTCAGCACGATGTGAGGAGACTCATGGCATTCCACGCTGTTTCCCAGACTGGATATATGCTCCTTGGTGTGGGTGTAGGTATTGCCGTATATACGACTAATGACGCGGGTTTGTCATTTAATAATTTCGGAAAACTGGCAATGACAGGAGGCATCTTCCATATTATGAACCACGCCTTCTATAAGAGTCTGCTCTTTTTCACATCAGGGGTGATGGAGAAGAGGTTCGGCACAAGAGATCTTAATTCCATGATAGGTCTTGCCCACAGGGATACATTTACAACTGTGGCATTTATAATCGGAGCACTGGCAATATCTGGCATTCCTCCCTTTAATGGTTTCGCATCGAAGATTCTTATATACGAGAGTGTCTATAAATTCAGCCCGCTGCTCTCGATCATCGCGATGTTCGTTTCGGTTCTCACTCTGGCATCCTTCATGAAGGTCTTCTACAGCTCATTTCTGGGGCCAGGAAGGGACGATCTGATAATTGACGACAGGAAGCTTCCTCCGGGCATGATTGCCGGTATGGCCATACTCTGTGTGATTGTTGTTCTCATGGGGCTCTTTCCTGATGTTATAATAAATAATCTGGTGGGACCTGCAGTTTCCGGTCTCGTTGTTCCTAAGTAGGGTGAATATGAATTATATTGCAAAGCTTATAAAACAGGACCTGGCCGTACTCTGGTATCCGGCAATACTGCTGATACTTCTTCTATTTCTCATGGCTGTTTTTTATCTCTGGGGAAGAAAGTATTTCAGGAATGACTACAGTAAAGATACTGATCAGGTTAAGCCCTATAATTCAGGAAATCTCGATGAGGTTAACTACAATATAAAATCGTCAAATCTCTACTGGGGTTTCAAGAAGTCGATTGAAGGATATTTTGACAGAATAACCTTCATGCATGATGGTGATCTCAATGATTATATAAAGTGGCTCATTATTGTAATGGCAGTCTGCTTTCTTCTTGTAGGAGGGGGAATCCTGTGAAGAATAAATCCATCCGCTATCTGAAGAAATCACTCTGGGTCTTTCATATCAACACCGGCTCCTGCAACGCCTGTGATATAGAGATTCTTGCTACCCTTACCCCGCGATATGATGCCGAGAGGTTTGGAATAAAACTGGTGGGCACGCCCAGACACGCCGATGTTCTCCTGGTCACCGGAACAATGACCGAGAAGATCAGAGATAAGGTTATCCGTGTGTATAATCAGGTTCCTGATCCCAAGGTAGTAATTGTTGTTGGAGGCTGCGGCATAAGCAAGGGAGTCTTTCAGGAATCCTACGCCATGTCCGGTCCTGTTGATAAATACATTCCCGTTGATGTATACGTTCCCGGCTGTCCTCCAAGACCCGAGGCGATAATATTCGGTGTAGCGAAGGCCTGGGAAAAACTGGAATCTCTGGAGAAAGATAATGATGCTGCATCCTGATGATATAATTAAAAAGATGTCCGCCGCTTTGGGAGAGAATCTCACCGGGTCTGAAATCAAAATAAGTTCAGACGGGCACCTGAGGATAAAGGAACAGAAAATTCTTCACCTTAAGGTTTTACGAAACTCCTTTCACCGTGCAGTCTCTCTCCTTGCAGAGCTGTCGCCTCTTCATATATCCTGTCCCATGGCCACTATCGAGAGTCCCGAAAGTATCGAACTGATTTATCCCTTTATGATTTATTCAGGCCGGGGCAATTTTTCTGAACAGCCTGTTATAATGAGAGTCGATGTGCCCAGAGATGATTTCAGGATCAGATCATGCACTGATATTATTCCGGGAATTCTGATAATGGAGAGAGAGGCTCAGGAAATGCTGGGGCTGGTTGTTGAGGATATTCCCGACGGCAGGAGATTCTTTACTCCCGACAGTCTTGAGAAAGGGTATTGGCCGTTAAGAGGCAAAGAACCTGAGATTGTAAAAGAGGAGACTGAAATTGAAGAGTAAGACCGAAACATACAGACTGCAGATAGGACCTACTCATCCGGCCTTTAAGGAGCCGGCAAGGTTTGAGTTTAAGGTCGACGGGGAGCGTATTGTTGAAAGTGATATCGACCTTGGCTATACCCACAGAGGCATTGAGAAAATTGCATTAGAGAGAAATTTTATTCAGATTATATATCTTCTGGAAAGGGTATGCGGGATCTGTTCTGTCTCTCATCCAATTGCATATTGCCTGGCTGTAGAAAATGCGGCTCAGATAGAGGTTCCGGCCCGGGCAAAATATATCAGAACAATAATTGGAGAGTTTGAAAGACTTCACTCTCATCTGCTCTGGACAGGCGTTGCCGCTCATGAGATAGGATTCGACACACTCTTCTACTATACGTGGAATATCCGCGAGAAGGTCATGGACTCCCTTGAAAAGATTACAGGCAATAGAGTAAACTACGCCATGCTTACCATAGGCGGGGTGAGAAGGGATATAACCGAAGAACTCTACCCGGTCGTGCAGGAGACTATTGATTATTATTCAGATCTTTTCGGAAGGGCCGCCGAGACCCTTCTTGACGATATGTCGGTGAAACTCAGATGTCAGGGCACGGGTATTCTCACAGAGGAAGAGGCTGTTTCTCTCTGTGCAGTGGGTCCAACTGCAAGGGCATCAGGAGTGGAGAAGGATGTCAGGGTTGATTATCCTGTAAATGCCTATCCTGACATGGAATGGCTCAGGCCTGTGACTCCGAGAGATTTGGGCAGAGAACCTGTCGGGGATATCTTTGACAGGATCGTAGTGAGGGTACTGGAGATAAAGCAGTCTATTCAGATAATCTCACACTGTCTGGAGAATATGCCCCAGGGGCCCATCGCATTTGAGCCCAATGCCAATAAGCTTATAAATCATCTGAAGAAGCTGAAATGTGAAGGACTGGGAAGATACGAGGCCCCGAGAGGGGAGGTTTCCCATTACGACATTCTGGATAATAACCAGGGGCCGGTGTGCATGAAGGTGAAGGCTCCTACATATTCAAATATTCTTTCATGGGTTCCCATGTTCAGGAATGCCGAGGTTGCGGATATTCCTATAATCATGTCGTCAATTGATCCCTGTGTAGCATGTGCTGACCGAATGAGCATCATCGGACGTAACGGGGATATGAGAGAAATGCCTCTGGCCGAGCTGAGGCGGAAGAGCCATGAAAAAACTAAAAAAATAATGGGTCGTTAGAGGCAGAGGATTATATGATTGGTATGATGGAGCTTTTAATGCTGATAACCGTCACCGTGTTTGCGGGGCTCTACGGAGGACTCTGGGCCCGGGGTATTGACCGGAAAATTGCCGCATGGTTTCAGTCAAGAATTGGGCCTCCTCTGAGACAGCCTTTCTGGGATCTAAAAAAACTGATGCTGAAGCAGACAATTGTTCCCGAAAATGCCGTAGTCTGGATTTTCAAGGGGGCTCCTCTACTGGCGCTTGCATCATCGGTGCTTCTTTTGATATACATATGGGTTCCCTATTTCTTCGTCATATCCGGCGTGGGAGATTCGTTTTTTCTTAAGTCGGGAGATTTGATTCTTATTCTCTATCTGCTGATGATTCCGGCAATTGCTCTTATCGCAGGGGGCTTCTCTGCAGGCTCTCCTCTTTCAACAATCGGCGCTCAGAGGGAAATGGTTATTCTCATCGCAACGGAACTCCCCCTGGCAATTACAATTGTAGCACTGGCGACCCGGATGGGGATTCTCGCACCCGGTTATCCTCCCTTTGCGGTCACAACTGTTGCATCCCACCCTTTCTGGTCAGGCATGGGGCCTGTGGGAATAATCGGAGGCATCCTTCTTGCTGTGTCATTTTTCGTTATAATCCCGGCTGAACTTGCGAAGATTCCCTTCGATCAGGCCGAGGCGGAGACGGAGATTGCCGAGGGGCTGTTGGCTGAATATTCCGGCAGAGATTTTGCATTCTTTCAGCTTGCTGAGTCGGTAAAGGCTCTTGCTGTTGTATCCCTTGCGGTAGTGCTTTTTTTCCCCCAGGGATTTACTGCGCTGACC
>CAYNFB010000075.1:0-12771 GCA_964396355.1 uncultured Leptospirales bacterium
CGGCGGTGACACCGGGGTTCCTCGCATCATCTTCAGGAATTCCTGCTTCTATCTTCTACTGGGCAAAAGATGCGGGAATTCAGGCATACAGAAAAGAATTAGCAGGCATCAGCAATGCCAGAGGCCTCAAATTTAAAATTGCAGATAAGCTGATATTCAGCAAAGTAAGAGCGACTCTTGGAACAGAAAACTGCAACGTCTTCCACATTGGCGGTGCGGCATTTGCTCCCGAAATAAATGAATTTTTTCAGGCCTTTGGAATAAACATTGTTCAGGGATTCGGACTCACCGAATTTTTCCCTGTCTGCGTTGGATACAGGGACACCGGAAAGCCAGCATACTGCGGACCGAAGATTTCCATGGTTGATGTAAGACTATCCGATGAGGGAGAAATCCAGCTCAAAGGCGGCATGTGTATGCAGGGATACTTCAATAAGCCGGAGGAGACAAAGGCCTGTTTCACTGAAGATGGATGGTTCAAGACACAGGATGTTGGAGAATTATTTGTAGAAGAAAAACACGGCGACGCTCTTACATACATAAAAATAACTGACCGGATTAAAGATCTTATAATCACTGCAGGAGGGAAAAATATCTCTCCCCAGCAGATCGAAGTTCTCATGGGTGATGAACTCTACGTTGAACAGTTTGTAACAATAGGCGACGGCAGGAAGTACATTTCAGCTCTCATTGTTCCAAACTTCGAACTTCTGGATGAATACTGTAAAAATAACGGTATAGAATACACTTCAAAAGAAGAGCTGGTCAAGAAACCTGAGATAATACGTTTCTATGAACAAATAGTAGAAATGCGCACATCATCACTGGGAAGAGTTGAGCAGATTAAGAAATTTACCCTTCTCACCGAGGAACTCACTCAGGAAGGAGGAGAACTCACTCCTACAATGAAACTTAAGAGAAAAGCAATAAACGATAAGTACAAAAAAGACATAGACAGCATGTATTAAAAATAATTATTCAGGTGAGGCTCGGTAAAGGAGCCTCTCCTGAATATACTGCAGCATCCTCGCTCCCGCCGACCCGAACAAAATAAGAAACCGCGGTCTAATTTAAAGAATTATCAGTCTCTGCTCTTATTACCTTGACATCGAAAAAATCAAATTAAAACTGGTATTATAAATGTTTTTCAGGCCGCAGCTATTAAACCTGCAGCATACCCTTTGCCGTAACACAAATGGAGTACTTCGGATGAACTTAACCAATTTTCTACAAAAGAATCAATTCGTAAAAATCAATGCTACAGAGAAGCAGCCTGCACTGAATGAACTTACTGCGGAACTGCAGAATCTTGGATTCATTGAAAATAAGAATCGATATTATGCGCAGATCGTTCACAGAGAATCTCTGGAAAATACCGGGATAGGAAACAGTATTGCCATTCCACATGCAAGAACAGATTCGGTATCAGATTTCTGTACAATTATCGGAATATGCGATCCACCGCTTGACTATCAGTCCTTCGACAAAAAACCGGTAAAATACATAATGCTCAGTCTCTTTCCGACCGACATGAGCACTAAATACCTCTACCTTATTGGAATGATTGCAAGAATATTCAACAATAAAGACAACAACGCATTCCTTAGCGGATCACCGAGTCCGGAAGAATTATATGACTTCCTTTGCGAGAAATCAGATTCATATTTCAAATCAATCTCAGAAGATATAAACGAGCAGGAAAGCAGTAATGCAGATCTTGTAGGAGTCCCTTCTTCTGATCTTGATATTCTGATAAAACTTGACAGGCTGTATAAATTGTACGACGAGCAGGGAAAATCCGAGTCAATCAAGGTTAAGATCAATGAATTAAAGAAACTGATAGATAACCGGTCATTGACCTATTATGAGAGGATGAGAAAGAAGAGGAGCAACCCCTTCGCAATCGTGGAAAAAACATCCTGCTCAGGATGCCATATGGAAATCCCGCCTGTCAACCTGGTCAGCATTAAAGAAAAAGAGGCCGTTCAGGTCTGCACCTACTGCGGACGTTTCCTCATAATGATATAATAAGAGAGGCTGGCCTCAAGGTCAGCCTCTCTTATTTAGTTATTCCTTACTTTTCTTAAAGACGTCCATCAAATCAATAGGTATAGGGAACAGTGTAGTAGAATTATTCTCTGTTGCGACCTCTCTGAGAGTCTGGAGATAGCGGAGCTGCAGAGCAATAGGATGTTCTTCCATTAAAGTAGCAGCATCAACCATCTTGGCGGCGGCCTGAAATTCTCCCTCTGCATTAATGACCTTTGCCCGTCTCTCCCGCTCTGCTTCAGCCTGTTTTGCCATTGCTCTCTGCATCTCCTTAGGCAGAGCGACGTGCTTAACCTCGACTGCGGAAACTTTAATTCCCCATGGATCGGTCTGAGAATCAAGTACGGACTGAAGCTCTGAGTTAATATGCTCCCTGTTGCTGAGAAGATCATCCAGTTCGACCTGGCCGAGTATACTTCTCAGAGTAGTCTGCGCAAGCTGGGATGTGGCATAGAGAAAGTCGTCAACTTCAGTAATGGCCCTGTTGGGCTCTACAACTCTAAAATACAAAACTGCATTAACCTTTACAGAGACATTATCCTTGGTAATAATATCCTGAGGAGGGACATCCATTGCAATAAGCCTGAGATTTACTCTTACAAACTTATCAATAAATGGTATTACAATAATTATCCCCGGTCCTTTGGGACCCTTGGGCTCAACGAGAAGACGTCCGAGACGAAAAATTACAGCTCTCTCATACTCCTTAATTATCTTGATTGAAGGAATGAGAATCAAGAGGATGAGAAAAATCAGTGTTGGTATGAAACCAAAATCTATTCCAAACATTTAAGACCTCCGGTTATTATACTTTATTATTTTCTTTTTACGAAAAGAGTCATTCCTTTTATTCCTGTCACTTCGACAGGAGTATCTTTTTCAATAAATTCCGCACTTTCTGCATTCCAGATCTCTCCGTGAACCCAGATCTTGCCGTTTCCTGTGAAGTCAGACATTACTACTCCTGCCTCACCGATCATACCGTCCCTGCCTGTGGTAACTCTGGTCTTATGAACATTTACAACAGCCCTGACCACGATAAAAACAAATCCAAGGACCACTGCCATCATTGAAAATATTGTGGAAAAAGGCAGGCCTCCGCCCGGCAGAGGAGAATCGAAGAGAATTGTCGCACCAAAGACAAAGGAGATAACTCCTCCTATTGTTAGAAAGCCATAACTCGTGAACTTCAGTTCAAGAACAAAGAGAACAAAGGACAGCACTATGAGCAGAAGTCCAAGTCCATTGATAGGTATTATTCTAATTCCCAGTAAAAACAGCACAAGAGACACACCTCCGATTGCTCCCGGTATTATCATCCCGGGATTCTTGAATTCCATGCCGATGCCGACAATTGATATAATAAAAAGAAGAAATATTATCTGAGGATCTGCGAAATTATTAACAAAATTCTGCTTCCACGTCATTTCATAGACTTTCTCTCTGATGTTTTTAGTATTAAAGACAAAGGCACTGCCGTTGAGATCAATTCTCCTGCCGTTGAGTTTATCAAGCAGATCGTCCATATCCTCTGCAATAAGATCAATGACTCCCGCCTTGCGGGCCTCCTTGTAGCTGCTCGAAATAGCCTTCTGCACTGCACTGACCGCCCAGCTTACATTTCGACCTCTCTTCTGAGCAAGACTGCGTGCATATGCAATTGTATCATTGAGAACTTTCTTCTCCATAACACCTTCCGGACCGCCCTTATCATCCTTCTTCATAAAATTAAGCATGGGGCTCACCGGATGCATTGCTCCAATCTCCGTACCGGGTGACATCGCCGCAACGTGAGCAGAAAGCATTATGAATCCTCCTGCAGATGCTGCCTGCGCCCCTTTTGGATAAGTGTATACAACAACAGGGATCTTCGATGTGAGAATTGCCTTGATGATATCACGCATTGAAGTCATCATCCCGCCTGGTGTATCCATCTGTATTACAATAAATTTATTCCCATCTGCAGAGGCTTTTGCTATAGTATCAACAATGTACTCTGAAACAATAGGATTTACAGAACCGCTCAGTTTTACAACTGCATATTTATTCTCTGCAAAGAGAGCAGTACTCATAGAAATAATTAACAGCGACAAAAAAAACACTCTTGCTCTCATTTCATTTTCCCGTTATATTGGTATTTTAAAGCAATTTTCATCTAAACTAAATATCTTACAATATAATAAAAAAAACCGTCTTTTCAAGTAAAATAAAAGATCACCGCAGACTAAATGATGATTACTTTGCCCTGTACTTATCCCGCTTCACCTGTTTTCTCAGTCCGATCATAGTCTTATAGGGCAGATCTCTGCTTGAGGAATTGGCGATTGAAACAGGAATATTTCCTGCCGGATCTGTCTTTATCTGATAGACAGCACGGGTCTTCCCCCCCACGGACGAGAGAATCCACCTGCCCGACATGTTCTTTATTCTAACATATTTTTTAACAGGAGGATAGGCTCCGTCAGAAACGGCATTGACAGTTCTGATTATTTTATTATCCTTTCGAATTATCTTTGTTTCAAAGGTAAAATCTCTGTCATCGAGAGGCCATGGAGTCTTGATGACCTGATAGATAGTTAAATTATTTTCAGATTTTTTCTTTACAATCTTTGATACAAGACAATCCGGCATCCATGATGCAAGATTGGGAATATCACTGAGTGCATTATTGACAGTCTCTATATCAGCATTGATTGTACAAATCCCCCGAAATTCTTTTATATCAGAACCGGAAACAGCACGGGTGTAAACAACTACTCCGTTCTTTGAAAACTCTTTTTTCCACTCCTCTTTACCCCATACTGGCAGGATAAAAAATGTCAGAAGCAGACATACTATAATCCTTTTCATAAAGATTTCTCCTTAATATTAACGTTATTAGCAATATATAGAAGAAGAATGTGATTATTTCAACAATAAAAATGATTATTCATGGATAAAGACGAAATGACTCACTAATTTGAGGATATTAAAATTATAAAAAAAAGTTGTGATTAATTTAAAAGATAATATTTATTGTTTTTATAGAGAAGGAATAAATAAAAATTACAGGAAAAATAATGCATAAGAAAAGCATTCCAATATTTCTTTTTATAATTTTAATATCCTCAACCCTGTATTCAGAGCCGAAGATCCATGATAAAATGTGGGGAACAGAATACATATCATTTATAAGAAAAATTCCAGCCCACAGTACTTACAGAGAATTCAAACCTTCTGACAGGCCGGGTTACTCTAATAGAATTATCAACTTTATGATGACAATAGATCCGGAAATCAAAAATGATCTTAAAATTTTAAGGATACCTGGAAAACCCGCAGCAGATTACCTTTTTGTTAAAAACAGACTCTATTCTGTGACAGAAAACTGGGGAATAGTAGATAAATCACTTGCAGAAAAGATACTTCAGTCTCTTTTAAAAGAATACAGAAAACCGGAAAAAAAAGAAAAAGGATTGCTCTCAATATACACTTTCGTGAAAGGCAGGACGAAAATAATTCTTTATCAGAAACCACAGGACAATTTCACTGTCAAGGTGAGACTCTATATCTATTCAATGGATCTGTTCAGCTTTATGTTTGCCCGTTAAGCAAATAAAATTTTATCAAAAAACATCAAATATGCTTGACAGTTTACCTGCATGGAAACATATTTGCGACGTAATTCAGGTAAACAACTAATTAATTGAAGGTATCAAATTGGCTAATATTAAACAACAGAAGAAAAGAAACCGTCAGAATGAAAAAAGACGTATAAAAAACTCTCAGGTTAAATCTTCAATAAGAACTGCGACTAAAAAAGTTATAAAAGCAATCGAAGCTAAAGATGGTAAAGATGCTGCAGTTATAGAAGAAAATTACAAAACTTTCATTAAGGAAATTGACACTGCAGCAGGTAAAGGAATTTTCAAGAAAAGCACTGCGGCAAGAAAGAAGTCAAGACTTGCCAAGAAAGTTAACTCTGCCCTCGCAGAAACTAAAACTGCATAGGACTCTTTTTGAATAAAACCAGACTCGTTGAGCTGATAAGCCTTAAAACAGGTGTATCAAAAAAGGAAGTTGATTTAGTTATAAATCTCTTCCTTGAGAGCATCAAAGAATCAGTTCAGAGTGGTGAAAATGTAGAGATAAGGGGATTTGGTAATTTCTTTCAGACGTTGCAGGAGGAAAGGAAAATAAAATCTCCCATAGCCGGAAAGACTATTGATGTTCCGGCTAAAACTAAAATCAATTTCAAAGCAAGCAAAGTAACAGACGTTCAGATAAACAAGGGCGCTTAGCTCAGCTGGGAGAGCATCTGCCTTACAAGCAGAGGGTCACAGGTTCAAGCCCTGTAGCGCCCAAATAAAAAAGGATACTCAACATGAGTATCCTTTTTTATTTCCGGACAATATCCCCTCTCCGTTAATTTCATAAATATAAAACATGCCTGTTAGAGACTGAAGGTTATCATCCTTGACAAAAGGCTCTCCCCCTGTAATAATTCTAACAGATTTTCATTGTCAGTAAATTTCTCCGAGAAAAAAAATGTCAAAAAAATCAGATGCAGCAAGAGCAAATATAATCAATGCAGCAAGAACCGTTCTTTCTCAGATCGGTGTGGCCAGCATGACCCTTCAGGCAGTTGCAGATGCAGCATCGATAAGCAAGGGAGCCCTTTACTACTACTACAAGACAAAGGATGAAATTCTCTACGCAATAATGGAACAGGACAATGCTCACTCCCGCGAGATTGCAGAAAAGTTAATTCAGTCTGAGAATACCGCCGATGCAGATGATCTGAAAAAAGAAGTGATTAAAGAAATAATTGAAAGATTCGGAAATCACGATAAAAACAAACTTAACCTCTACCTCCAGGGAGAAGCCCTCCAGGGGAATACAGAACTGCAGAATAAATATAATGAGAAGTATCACGAATGGATAAATAATATAGATAGAATACTTTCCAGAATTTACAATGCCGACTCATCAGATATAACCAGGACATTCTCTGCCATCGCCCTTGCTGCAATTGAAGGGCTTTGTATACAGGAAGCACTGATGAATAAAATAGAAAACAATGAAAAACTTATAGAAAAAATAATTATAACTCTCATGAACCTTGATTATAAGAAGACCGAAAAACTTTTAGAAAAAGCACCGATATAATGAACTCATATTGATTTCATATATTCTATAATCCGTATTTTAAACAAATAATACTTCCAATAAAATTCTTCCCGCTCCTGTTGTTCTATTTAAGTCCGGATTCAACTTCTCCCGATGATGCACGGCTCAATAAACAGTACAAAAAGATTTTAATGTCACATATGAAAGACTATAATCTAAAAAAATAAGCCAGCCAGCCGGTTTTTTTAAAAAAAGTGTAGATCAATAAATAAATACAGGCTATAAATGCCTAAATTTAAAAGAAGATCTACGGGGGAATATATGGATTACCTGGAACATAAAGAGCATAGATGGTTTATGAAACAACAGACTTTCCCTGAATTATTAAACAGGAACGTTACCTGTTTTGCATCCAAGAAAGCTCAAATATGGCGATCTAAAGATGAAGGAATCAAGTCAATTACCTATGCAGAAATGGGAAGAATAGTCCAGGATATCACCTGCGGACTAATGGAACTTGGTCTCAGGCAGGGAGACAGAGCTGCGATCATGTGCAGCACAAGGCCGGAATGGATGCAGTGCGATTACAGTATTCTATGTGCCGCAGCAATTACTGTTTGCGTCTACCCCACCCTGAGTGAATCTGAAATGACCTATATTCTTGAAGATTCAGGAACAAAAATTCTCTTCGTAGAGAATGACGCAGCACTTGAAAAAGCAGAGATGGCAGCGAAGAATTTACCTGCTCTTGAAAAAATAATTATCATAGACAGCGAAAAAAGCATTAACAGCGGCAAAATCATGAGTCTCGATATTCTAATAAAGACAGGCGAAGCTCTCTCCATAAAAGATCGATTTGCATTTGAGAACAGATGGAGGAGTGTAAAATTAACAGACAGAATGACCATTGTATACACGTCTGGAACCACGGGAAATCCGAAGGGGGCAGTTCATACCCACTTCAGCATCAATGCAGCCATAATGCGAGATCTTTCCTTTGCCCCTGAGATAAAAGCCGACTACGTAATGCTGTCATTTCTTCCGCTGTCTCACACCTATGAGAGAGAATGCGGTCACGGAATTGCCATGCTCACAGCATCCACCATCGCCTACTCGTCTCCCCAGACGATTGTACAGGATTTTGCCGATTTCAAACCGAGTTACTTTATGTCTGTTCCGAGAATTTATGAAAGGATATTCATGGCTCTCAGAGCAAAAGCTTCTCAATCTGCAATTGGAAAATTTATTTTTAATTCTGCCATAAAGACCGGGCTGAAGGTTGTTGATAAAATCTCAGATGAAAAAGGATTTATCGACGTACACCCCGGCATGAAACTTACCCGGGACATAGGCCCTTTTCTTACGATGAAGTACAAAATTTTTGATAAACTGATCTTCAGTAAAGTCAGGGCGATGCTGGGTGGGAATTTTGTCTTTGCCTGTTCAGCAGCAGGTAGTTTATCTCCCGATCTTTTTAAACTTTTTCTGGCCATGGGGCTTGAGATATATGAAGTTTACGGTTCAACAGAGACCTGCAACACAACAAACATGAACAGGATGCACAGAGTTCTTCCAGGATCTGTGGGTCCACTCTGTCCAGGAGTAGAAGGCAGAGTGGCTGAGGACGGAGAATGGCTTGTAAGAGGAAAAAACATATTCCTTGAATACTGGAATAATCCTGAAGCGACAAAGGCGGCCTTTACCGAGGACGGATTTTTCAAAACAGGTGATATTGTCGAAATGCTTGATGAAGGATTCATTAAGATTGTAGATAGAAAAAAAGGACTCATCGTTCTTGATACAGGAAAAAATATTGCATCCTCAAAAGTCGAACAGGCGTTTTCAACGAGCTCTCACATTGACGTTGCATTTGCCGTAGGCGACAGCCGGAAATTTATAAGTGCAATTATAGTACCTGATTTCGAAGAATTTATTACTCTCTTTGAACAAAAAAATATAGAATACGATAAATCATCTGTTAAATTCTACACTCTTAACGGTGCGGAGATATGCGAAGAAG
The DNA here is from genome assembly GCA_964396355.1 of uncultured Leptospirales bacterium. Classification (GTDB taxonomy): domain Bacteria; phylum Spirochaetota; class UBA4802; order UBA4802; family UBA5550; genus CAYNFB01. Next base: position 9,179 of record CAYNFB010000075.1, read on the forward strand.
TTGGTCAGGATTTCATCGAAAATTCTCTGCTTAAAGGAATGATTGAAGAAGAAGTGGAAAGAGTCAATAGTGAACTTGAATCCTATGAACAAATAAAAAAATATGTAATACTGCACAGACGCTTTACTGAAAGATCGGGTGAGATGACTCCCACTCTGAAGGTAAAAAGAAACGTAGTCATTGCAAATTTGAAAGAAGAGATTGATAAACTCTACACATAGAAAAAAACGAATTAAACATACTCTGTATCTGCAGAATTTTTACTGCAGATACAGAGTAAATACAGAATATTCCCCGGTATCATCGAAATTCCTCTTATCGAAATTTCATCTCAGCCATGGAAACTCTTGCCGCAATTCTGTCGTAATGACTCCCCTTCCAGTATATCTTTCCGCATCCTGTACACCGAAAATATTCACTGCACCACTTCGCAACCTCTGGAGGGACAGTGAGGGCGGCGTAATCTGATTCGTCTCCGGTAATTCTTTTTATAATGCCATTGCAGACCATGCATCTTGATCGCATCCGCCTGGAAGCATTGAGAGGCCACCTGGCGAGAATTTCCTCAAGCTGCTCATCACTGTTCTGACTCCGCAGATAATAGCCGTAAGCCACCTCCTTCCTCATCAGAAGCTGAGAGTCCCTGGTAAGAAGAATTCTATCACCGGCCGCAGCAACATGGGCAAGCTCACTGTCGTCCCACTCCGCATTAAATAAAACATCGTGACCGTAGAAACGCATAAGCCTGACAAGTTTCCGCAGATGTACATCGGAAATAAACCGTACCCCTCCTGCAGGTATTACGGAGCCTGTATCAATTACATCGTCCGTCCAGTAATAAGGGTAGAGAACAATGGAATCATCATGTCCGGGAATATAATTCATATCAATTCTGCTGCCGCGTGATAAGACGGCCCCTACTTCGACATGGGGTATTCCGTATGACTCGATTAAATCCTTGAGAGATCTGCGCTGTCTGTACCGGGCAGTAAAAAAATCCCTCCGCCCCCTCCTGTAAAGAAAGAAGACAAGACTTCCCCTGAAGCGAAGTGCTACCTCAAACATATGCACTTCCGGCAAAATTCATAGAGACTGTCTTTTCCCATGGATTTGACATATATCATGCTCCCTGTGTGCATTAATTTCCTGCCGATTCCCGGTAGGCAGACCTGTTTTAATAGTATTAACATCAGCCTGAATGCTCAATTATTTATTATTATGCGAATTCAGCATTCTGTCAAGCCATGACTGTTCAGCTCTCCGGTGAGTCTGAACAGATTTTCATCAGATAAAGTATATTGATCATGAATTTCATTAAAATGCCGAAAATAATAATAAAAAACTACGGGCACCCATGTTCAGAAAATTTAAAAAAGCAAAATCCATGGACTTCTTTGTTTCAATAGGCGCCGGTCTGAATCAGATACCACTTATACTGGAAGCCAGAAAATGCGGCTTTCAGGTCATAGGAGTAGACAGAAATGCATCGGCTCCGGGATTTTATCACTGTGATCTTAAAATACAGGAATCAGTAAGTGACGAAGAAGATATATACATTAAACTCAGAGAACTCCTGGTAGACGGGAATATATCTGCTATCATGACCAAGTCATACGGTTCAGCCATTACAACAACGAGCTATCTTTGTGAAAAATTTGGACTCCCTTTTATCCCTCATGAAGAGAGTAAACTTTTTTTAAACAAAAAACTAATGAGGAAAAAATATAAAGAGGCAGGGATCAAAATTGCAGATGAGCAGTCAATAACAGCAAAGACCAATATTGAGAATCTCAATGATGAAATATTCCCTCTCGTTGTTAAACCGAAAACCGGTCATGCAAAAACCGATGTGAAGATGCTCTCCGATAAAACGGAGTTATCCGATTTTATAAAAGACCATTCACGAAATGATTACCTTTTTGAAAAATTTACCAGTGGAAAAGAAATAATCTGTGCCGGTCTTATTCATAACAACAGGTATTTTCACGTCTCCATTTCAGACAAGAAGACCACTCCTGCTCCATTTTTTGTAGATATAATTCACTCAACACCTTCAGTTTATTCCAGCCTGATTGAGGAAACTATAAAAACGGGACAGAAAATTGCTGATGCCTTTAAAATTCAGACTTCACCTCTTATAATGGAATTTATTGTAGATAAAAAAGAGAGTCTTTTTCTGCTTGAGGCAGTTCCTGAATTTGGAGGAGAATTCATTCCCGATGTTATGATACCTGCAGCAACAGGTTATAACTTCATCGGTAATGCGATCAAAGCTTCTTCTGATCAAAAATTCAGGAGACCTCCCAAACTGCCTGCAGCATCACCCGTAGCGACAAAATACATAACAGGCCGCGATGGAATTCTTGCCTCATGCAGCACTGATGCTATAAAAAGAATGGAAGGAATTATTTTCTCCAGGATATTCAAGGATATTGGTTCAGAGATAAAAGAACCGCATACCAATCACGATAGAATTGGAGTAATCGTCGCCAGAGGAAAAACTGTTGACGATTCGGTAAAAACTGCTGAAGATGCTGAGATATTGATGAATATCAGGATAAAAAATGAAAAGTAAAGGCTGGAACACACACTACGGCAGAGACAAATCAATACTTTCCTACCCCGATGAAAATCTGGTGAGGATGCTCTCAAAGAATACAGGAAAGTCTGATAATCCTGAAAAACTCAGAGCTGTTGATATTGGAACAGGCAGCGGCAGACATCTCGATCTTCTGCAGAATTTCGGATTCGGTGAAGTCTACGGATCCGATTACAGCATTGAAGGATTAAATGTTTGCAGGGAAAGAGGTTTCACCAATCTGGTCAACTGCGAAAATATCAACATGCCCTTTCGTGACTCATCCTTTAATACAGCCGTAGCCTGGGGTTCCCTCCACTATTCAGACAAGAAGGACCTGAGAATAATGGTATCAGAAATTCTAAGAGTGCTTGAGGAGGGAGGAAATCTCTATGCCACACTTAGAAGCCACCGGGACACATATCTGAGACGGGGAAAACATATAGGTGAAAACACCTGGACTACAGGAATAGACGATCTGTCGGGAACAACTGTATCCTTCTACGATGAAGATGAACTCAGGGAATATTTTTCGGACTTTTCATTTCTTGAATACGGATGGATGGAGAGGACGATAATGGGAGATACATCTAAAATAATTTCTCACTGGGTACTGCACGCGGTGAAGTAAATCCTGATCAATGAGATTTTTTCTTAATTGAAATATTTTCTGCAGAGATATATGCTCTCTTATCTTTCCCCATATCGGAAATATAGAGTCCCTGAATTTCAACCATGTCCCCGTTCTCAATTGATGACTTTACCTGCGAAAAAACATCACATACTGCAGTAAAATTCTTACCGTCGTAATCTATCATCAGAGAAAAAGATTTTCCCTTCCCCGATGCCCTGACATTTGCGGCCCGGCCTGAAACAGAAAGAGAATAGCCCCTGTAAAGATAGGGCTTACCGGCGATCTTCTTTATATCACACTTTTCATATCTTCTTTCATCTCCCTCGACAATAAATCGGATGAGAAACTCAGTCTTTTCCTTCACAAGATAACTTGAATTGC
>CAYNFB010000076.1:0-12753 GCA_964396355.1 uncultured Leptospirales bacterium
TGCTGTGGTAAATGCACAACAGACTGGGCTTTTTTAATAATTTAAGCTGATGTTTATAAATCGAGCCTGATCCACGATACATTGCTGCCTATATTGGAACACCCGTACTCTATCCATACATAGCCGTTTTCTCCCCAGTCGCTGCCCCATGAGTTCCTCACGAGCCAGGCTTTTTTACTGTCGTCCCATCCGGCAATAATAATTGCATGATTTGTATCTCTCGGGCCGCTTACCCGTACCTTCTCATTATAAATTCCGCCTGCATAGCTCATGAAGAGCCTTGTGTCTGAAACCTTCATGCTGGAGAATACAGGCCCGTATTTGCACAGGGCTTCTTTTATCTGTTTCACCGAGGGAGGACCGGAAGTTATGTAGCCGTACTGTTTTATCCTGTAGGGCATATCTGCATTTTTCCTGGAACACAGGCTGTTTTTTGCCAGGTAGGGCCGTGTTTTTTCAGGCGCCGTTCCGTTTGTGATCATTGACCTGAAGAGAAATGGAACATTTCCTCCGTTACAGCTTCCGCAGTCAGCCTTCCTGCCCTGGGCTGTGACTCCTTCAATACAGTCAACAGCATACTGTTCCGAGAGGTCCAGCTCTTTCCCGTGCATGATTTTGTAAACGCTTTCATAGACACCCATACCGGAAAATGCCCAGCAGCTTCCGCATTGCTCCTGGTTTTTAACAGGAGTCATCATGTTGATGTCCCGCCAGTTGAATGATCTCATGTCTGCGGACCTCCTGATTGATTCAGGCAGGGATGAGGGCGCCTTGTCATTTTTCATATATACGGCGGATGACGGGTCAGGTTCTACGTCAAATGCGCCGGTGATTTCCTTTATTGTTTTATTGAATACAGAGGTGGCCTTAACTCTGAACTTATAGCCTTTTTTCTTTATTATGTCCTTCATTCTGGAGAGTTTTTTATTAACTTCGCCCGCTCTTTTCTTTACAAGATCCCCTGTGCTCTTCTTCTCCTGTCCCTTTGAAATAATTATAAATTCCCAGGCGGCTCCGGAATTTCCTGCTGATGACATAGCCAGTTCTGCGCCGTTTGCCGAGGCTCTTCCTGAAATCGCCAGGTACTTATTGTCAGCTCTTGAAATGAATCTGAACCGGTTTTTGCCTGTATTTTCTATCTTCCAGTGATATGAATTATCGGTGTAGAGTGAGGAAGAGCGGTTTACTTCCAGTTGGCCCCGGTTTGCTTCACTGTCTATAAAATACCATTCCATCCATGATCCGGAATGGTCACTCCATGTGTGGATATTGGAGCCGTTTGTATAGCTCCTGGGCGTGCATACAGCTCTTCCCCGGCTTGTATATATTTTCCAGCGCCCGCCGCCCATATGGAGAACACGGAATTTCTGAGCGTCTGTGCGGTTGGGACTCCATATGTGAATATTGGCCCCATCAGCATTTTTATTGTGATCCAGGTCAACATATCCTCCGTTGCGTGAAACTATATAGTATTTTCCACCACCGGCAGATACAAATCTGAACTGCTGGTCACTGCCGGAATCTTTTCTGTATATAGCAAGATTGGCACCCTCTTTATATCCCGACGACCTTCCAGGCTGGTCCCAGAAACCGTTAATTCCTGATTTTCCTGACTGGACTGATTTAATATAGACATATCCGGAAGGTATCTGCGATTCGCTGCCTGCCGGAGCTCCAGATGTATTATGCACGTAGTACCCTGTGCTGCAGCTGATAAGATAATATCCTATATCTTCAACTTTACCGCTCCTTTCCCAGAGAGGTATAAATTTATATCTTCTGTCCTGTTCGGGGCTTCTCTGAAATTTATACTTCATTTCCCAGAGCTGAAGTTTTTTCCCCGGGCCCCTTACTGCAGATCCGTCTCCGGGGATATCCCAGAAGTTGCCCATGTCTCTGCTGTTTTTTTTATAAACAGTCCTTATGGCTGTCCAGCGTTCGCTGTCGGGAATGGCGTACTCTCCCCATGCGTAAATGTATCTGTCCCACCCTCCGGTAACCTCGACTTTTTCTTTTACATTTACGGCTGTATTTTTTATTTTTTTTGCAGCGCCTGTAATTTTGTTTTTTGCCTTGCTGAATATAGAAGCTTCCACATCAGGTTGGGCAAAACAGACAAGAGCTGTAAGTAAAGCAATAACGTATAAAGTATGTTTTTTCATTATTTACTCCCGCTAAAATTTAAAAGTTTTCTAGTGTAGAGATTCCTGTGTTATGCTCCGGATAAAGAATCTTCTTAAGTCGGATGATGAAAACTGAATGCATGCGTTTGACACTGAAGAGCAGATATCTTCAGGCAGGAATCTTTCAGAACAGTATAGCTGTAAAGATCGGAGATCTCGGTCTGAGAACTTTTGAGTTTGAGATAGAAATACGTTCATAATTTTTAGTCAAGTTTTTTTCCAAAAATGAAAAGGAAGCGCTTTTTTCATGGTTTACGCTCTGTGTGGCGCAATTAACTTTACCCTCGTCTCTTTGACTTGACAATGCCGGACTGCTCAAATAACATTTTTTATTATTATTCGTAAGAGAATAAAACAGGGGTCTCAAATGAACAGAGATTTGATCGATAAAGTCAACGGCATGTATATAATTCACCAGCCGATGCCCTATCCCCTTCAGGAGAATAATGCATACCTTGCTGAAACCGATAACGGTTGGGCTGTGATTGATCTGGGTGTGGATCTGGCCCGTACCAGAGAGCTCTGGCATGCTGCAGTCAGAGAGGCCGGCATCGGTTTCTCTTCTATAAAAAAGATAATCGTCACTCACTGTCACCCCGATCATCTGGGGGCTGCTGCGTGGATGCAGAGAATGACCGGGGCGCCTGTATACATGTCAAAGGCAGACAGAAATATTGCTCAGACTTTCGCATTTTTCAGGGGAGATAAGCATGCCGCATATGAGGAGGCTATTGCAGGTAATGCCACTCGAAAAAGTTACGGTGAGGAGAACCTCCGCCGCCTGGTCAATGACTGGTGCGGCAATGTGCTTCCGCTTTTTCCTGAACCTGAATTTATCGACACGCTCGGAGAGGGAGATAACATCGTTATTGATGGCCACAGCTATGGAGTGAGAATTTTTCAGGGCCACACCGACGGGCAGCTCGCTCTCTGGTCCGGGGGAGGGAGGATGCTTTTCTCGGGAGATATTTTTGCTGAGAACAGTTATCTCCATTTCACGGATTGGCCGCATACGAAAAATGATCAGCCTCTCAGCGGACTGCTATCTTCGATCAAAGCTGTAGAGGATATGGAACCTGAAATTATCTTCCCCGGTCACGGAAAGCCTGTTTCTTCATATAAAGATATTTTTTCGAAGCTGAGATCCAGGCATGAGCGCATGCTTGATCGATTCGAACAGACTGTCACTGAGGATGTAACAGTTGGAGAGCTTTACAGGAAAATGTTTCCTGTTCCTCAGACTGGAGAGTTTGCAGATTACATTCATCTTCACAGAGTCCTTGCCGGCGAGACCCGGGGGTATCTGAACCATCTTGCGGGACAGGGTAGACTTTTTCTCCGGGAAGAGGGAGGAGTGAATATTTACTCTCCCTGTGAAAATACTTAAAAAAAAGATTTACCACAGAGACTCAGAGGCACGGAGGTGCTCAGAGAAATGATCTGAGGTTATCCTGAAATAACCGGGATTTTCTGCCGGTTCAGGTTGGATCATATCCCCCCCAAAAAACTCTGTTTTCCGACCTCCCTCTGTACATTCAGCGCATTTCGACTATCGCTCAATACAGGCAGCGGGTTGTTAGAAAGTCTGCCCTAATGGTTTTAGTATTGACATAATAACAAAAAAAGTTCAGGAATGAACAGGCTGGCCGGAGAGCAGCCTGTTTTTATCTGCATCATCCTTTACCGGATGTCTGCAGGATTCTACAAGTGAGAGATTGCTATGAGTTTAACTATTTACGGAATCGGGATATGGTGGTTCATCGGCCTTGCATTTGTTCTTGCCGAGTTTCTTCTTCCCGGTCTGGTTTCAGTCTTTCTGGGGCTTGGCGCTTTTCTCGTGGCGGCTCTTGCTCACTACGGGATAATTTCAGGCGCTGCTGAGGAAATGATTGCATGGTTTATCTCGTCTATCTTTTTTCTTTTAACTCTGAGATTTGTTGTTATTTTGTATTATCCAAGTGATACAAGGACAGAGAATGTAGATGAAGATGATGAGGTAATCGGGCAGGTTGTTATTCTGATAGAAGGTATATCGGATAACCAAAAAGGCAGAATCAGGCATAGTGATTCGACCTGGCCTGTAATGAGTGCCGGCGGTGAAAATATTGATGCCGGTGAAGAAGTAGAGATTGTCGGAAGAGATAATCTTACATGGATTGTAAAAAAATATAATTTATAAGGAGGCTGTATGTACACAGCTGTTGCGATATTAATTCTGCTGCTGATATTTGTTGTTTTGAAAACATTTATCATCGTATCGGAACGGGAAAACGTTATCGTTGAAAGACTGGGAAAGTATACCAAGACTCTCCAACCCGGTTTTTATTTCCTGATTCCATTTATTGATAATGCTGCATATTCACAGGAGATGCGTGAACAGGTAATTGATATTCCCGCTCAGAGCGTTATTACGAGCGACAATATTCAGGTTGAAGTTGACGGACTCCTTTATCTGAAAATAATGGATTCCAAAAAAGCCAGTTACGGAATAGGTAATTACAGAGCCGCCTGTATCAACCTTGCGCAGACTACCATGCGTTCTGAGATCGGCAAGATTACACTGGGGGCAACTTTTTCTGAAAGAGAAAAAGTTAATAATAAAATAATCAATGAAATTGATAAGGCTTCTGATCCATGGGGAGTAAAGGTTCTCCGTTATGAAATCAGAGATATCCGTCCGTCTGCTCACGTTATTGATACTCTGGAAAGAAGAATGGAAGCTGAAAGAGAGAAGCGTGCTCAGATAACAATGGCTTCTGCTGAAAAAGAGAAACTTATAAATATCTCCGAAGGTCATCGTCAGAGCAACATCAATATCTCAATGGGTGAGAAGACAAAGAAAATAAATGAAGCAGAAGGCAAGGCCGAATCAATTAAGCTGATTGCCGGAGCATCTGCTGAAAGTATTATTCTCGTGGGAGCTGCAATCAAGGAGCCCGGCGGCAATGAAGCCCTTAAAATGAGACTTGTTGATCAGTACGTCGATCAGCTGGGCAAGGTAATAGAGGGCTGTGATATCTCGGTATTCCCGGCGGGACTTGCTTCGGTAAAAGGCATTTTCGATGAGATCAGAGGTGTTGAGCAGATTCCCGGAATTGATAATGAAGGAGGCAGATAGATATGTCATTTGATCTATTATTTTTTATGGTTGTAATGGTCGCGCTTTTTCTGTACTTCCTTCTTGCATTACTCCGGTCGATACGTCTGGTACCTGCCAAATCTGAATTTATTGTTGAAAGACTGGGCAAATACAGCAAGACTCTGGAAGCAGGTTTTCATCTTCTCGTGCCTATAGTTGAGAAGGTTGTATTTATTCAGAATTTGAAAGAAAGAACAATAGACGTTCCTCCTCAGGAGTGTTTCACCAAAGATGAAATTCAGGTGGAAATAGATGGAGTTATTTACCTCCAGGTAATTGATTCTGTAAAGGCAAGTTACGGAATAACGGACTTCCAGTTTGCTTCAATTCAGCTTGCCCAGACTACGACAAGAGCCATTGTGGGTACACTTGAACTTGACAAAACATTTGAAGAACGTGAATCAATCAGTGCTAAAGTTGTTGCTGTTTTGGATGAAGCGGCTCAGAAATGGGGTGTTAAAATCTTACGTTTTGAGATCAAGAATCTTATTCCTCCTGAATCTGTAAGGGTTTCTATGGAAAAACTTGTCACAGCAGAAAGGGGTAAGAGAGCCATTGTCGAGGCTGCCATGGGTGAGAAGCAGTCTCTGATTAATACTTCAGAAGGAAAAATGATGGAGATGATGAATATCTCTGAAGGTGAAAAAATGAAGTGGATTAATGAGGCCGAGGGTAAGGCTCAGGAGATTTTATCTCTTGGTAAAGCCACTGCAGAATCAATAAGCAAGATTGCCGCTGCAATAAAGTCAAAGGGCGGAAGTGAGGCTGTTAAGCTTGAAATGAGTCAAAAGTATTTTAACCAAATAGGGAAGCTTGCTGATAATAACAACAGAGTTATTTTTCCGGGTGATCTTTCCAACATGGATGAACTTCTTGAGAATCTGGGACTTCATGTTAAATAGATTTAAACTGTATAGTGTATAATCAAAACCGGGGCATTGAAACAGCCCCGGTTTTTTATTAACCGGATTAAATACTCCGCCGATCAAATTTATTGATTCATCCTTCTTCTCTGCATATTTTCTCAGTAATTACATTAACCGGGATTCTCTGATATTGCAGCCGCCCCTGGAAGTTCTAAAGGCTGATGCTGTATTCAGGTGTTTTTACTTCAGGAGGATAGATTATAAATGAATAGTGATGATAAGCTGAAGATAAAAATTCAAAAGGATATTGGTAGTCTTTCTGAGGTTCTGAGCCTTCTCTGCTCAAAATACAGTGAAGAACCGCTGCTTGATGATGCAGAAAGGATTTTCCTCAGTTTGTCTGTGCACGTGGGAAAGGCTCTTGATATTTCTCTTCAGTAGAATCTCAGCTTTTACGCACTAAGCGGGGCTGCTGCGGCAAATATTCACAGGGCAGGGAATATCCCTCCGATAAAGAATTAAAGCAGGAATGCCCTAATTAGAACACCGCTGGACGCTATGAGCAGCGGTGACATCCTCCTGAATGATTGTACACTATTCATATGACTGAGTCTTATAAATTGTCCGATGCACCGGATATTAGTTCATTAATTAAATCGGGAAATTCTTCTGCAATATATTTTGGAAGAGTTTTCTTTAACACCATTCGCCGGGAGATGTCCATATGCTTATCATTGCTCAGACATTTTGCCTCTGATATGTTTTTTCCTGCATCGGCATCGATCATAATAATTTTTATTCCGTACATAACCAGAGGTCCGTCGCCTATATTGAAAATTTTTCGGGAACTGTCGCTGATGGTGAGATCTTTTGAAACAGATATTTTTCCTATTATGAGATATCGGGCATTGACCATTCTGCTTATTTCTTTCAGCCTGTTTCTGTAGGAAAGACCTCTGAGGTCTTTGAACCTTTCTGCTTTCACAATAGAATCCACAAGTTCAGGGTCCGTAACCTGGAAGCTGGTGATTTCTCTGATTTTGGATGCAAGTTTCCGGGTAAGTTCTGATGAAATTTCTTTTTTGGATGATATAAAAGGAAGTACGGCAATACTTATCCTGGAAAATTTTTCTGATTTCATATTAACGGAGGCACAGCCTGAAAATAATGAAATGCTTATTAGTATAGATATGACTGTATTTAATTTTTTCATTTATGAACCTCTTCGTGTATTAACAAAGATAAAGACCTGCAGTTTTGTTTAAGTCAAGAGTAAAAAACGGTGAGATTGAGTCTGCCGGAATTATGTTTTTTAATCTGCACCTTCGGTATAACGCCCGGTAAAGCTCATCCCGTCCGGATCGAAGAGCAGCCAGCTTCTGCGGTCATTCCCTCCAACCCACGAGAAGGAGACAATTATTCTCTCTTCGCATCTCATGACTGTGCCGGCCCTGAGATTATCGCCGATGAGATTTTCTCCCCTGCTGTCTTTCAGATCTGCTGTGGTCCAGAGAATTTCTCCCCGGCTGTTTATCACCATGAAATTGTTTGATGAGATGAGAAAAAACTTTTCCCTGGCGGCAACAACAGCGGTGCAGTACCCCGGCAGTGAAAAATTATAGACCTCCCCGGTTAGTGTGTGAGTGACAGTCCCTGTTATACTGGATATGTCAGAGGTGTCGGTGCGGAAGATATACCCATCCGCCTGAAGTTCTGTATCATAACTGCCGGTGATGCCGTAGTACCTGCCGCCTCTTTCTATGCATGGATCATGGAGGATGTCCTCCAGTGAACCGTCGAATGGAATATTATAGATGAAAGCACGTCTCCCGTCACTTTCTGCGCGTTTCTTCATGAATGGTTCCCACGTCTCCGCCGCCTTTACGGATGAGATTACCTCCTCCAGCAGTGCAGGGCCGAAGTCGTTTCTTATTATATCGTGGAACTGCCCGTTGAGAAATTCCCTGTAGCTGCAGGTGCCCGCACTGTCTGTATGGCCGGACCCTGCATGGGAACCCGAAACTACCTGGTCTTCGGTTATGTGAACGTAATATGTTATGCCGTCTGATGTTTTTTCCCAGCTGGTTTTCATCAGTACCTCCATGTTTTTTGTGCACAATATAAAATTTTTATCTCAGGCAGTCATTGCCGATTCGGGATAATAATTCATTTTTTTCTTCATGTACAGCAAAAAATGAAATATGGTCAGGAGTTTATCATTATTCGCCTCTGCTGGAGGTAATCTCCGGATTGTCTGAAATGACTAACCGGAATATATAGATGGATTGACAAACAGATAAATTCCAGGAGAGTGACATCTGTTTCTTAATATTATATGGAGGAAATGCTGTATGGATAATAGAATTGAAGTTGATCTGGAAAACAGCGAATCAGTTTCTGCTGTTCTTGATTATCTGACTAATGATTTTGATTCAATCTGTAAAACAGCATCAGCAAACGGCGGAATTGAGTACGGCCGGATAATCAGCAATTCCTTTGATGCCTATGAAATTAAAATTCATGATGAAATCCCTTCCTACAGTGAACTTGCTTTTTTTATGAAAGCAGTTGAGAATGAAGAAAATACAAGCAGAGTAAGCAGATACGTTCAGATTGCTGCTGAAAGAAATAATAAAGAAAAAATATGGTTTGATGATGAGATGCCCATGGGGCTCAATGCTGCCTTTGCCCTTGCCGGTAAGGATAAGAAATACATCGATGACTTTATTGACCTGTTGAGAACCTGTGATATGGATCACGAGGTTTATCAGTGCTTTTTCATCGATTTGCTGCTTGATAAGTGGAAAATCTGCGATGAAACATTAAACCTGCTGGCTGCAAGATCGGGCAGCATTGTCGGACAATTTGGTCTTGAAGATATCGAAAAATATGAAATCGATGATTTAACAGATGAGCAGAAGAGTTATTATTTTAAATGCCTCATGGAGGATTCTCTTAAAAGCCCGGCGGTTTATCCTGATCTTCTGATTGATGCAATGGAGCTTCTGGACATCAATGTGGATCAGGATAAATTTTCCGATCTGTTTGACGGCTACAGCCCGGCTTTTGACAGTTCAGGCCTGCCTGTTCTTTATGATGTAATATAAAAAATATTATAATTTATAATTATTAAATGGTTAAGAATGAACGTATTTAATTTTGATATAATATTGAGTGAAACACTCCCTTTCGTAGGAGTATATGCACTTTATGCATTGATAATCTGTTTTATAATTCAGTGTCTGGAATATCGCAATGAGCAGTCGCAGCTGGGATTTTCAGGAATACTCACCGGGAATGGGGCAGTCTTTTTTACAGCTCTGATTATTTTTACTGTTACAATGATCGGATACTGGTACGGCCTTAGAATATTCGGAAGTGAGATAATCTTTGCCTGGCTTACAGCACTGGTGCTTTTTGGATCGGTTCTTGGAATTTCTATTCTCATGCAGAATGTCACGGGTCTTGTACTGAAGAGTCCGGCAGGATATGCAATATCCTCCGCATTTTTTATGTGTCTGCCGCTCATAATTGCGGCTGTCTTTATGACAATGCTTTCATCAGCCGATTTTCGGCATTAAGAACAGTCAGAGTTTTATTATCTTTTGCTGTATAAAAAATTTTAACTTAAAACAGGACGTAAGATGAAATCAAAAAAAATAATCAGATCCGTCATATCCGGAGGCTTCGAATATTCATACAGGTGGGGCAGCCTGCTTAATATCTTCGGAGTAGTGTTTTCCGGAGTATTTTTATGCACCACATCATATTCGCTATATATTTCACGTGATAATATTGCCGCACTTTTATTTGCCTCGATATTTGTTATAGTTATCGCTGTAGTATTTTACGCACAACTTTGCTGGCTTATAAACAGATCCAAATTCCGTCTTACTGAAAATAGTCTTGAAATAACTACTTTTCCTCTTCCCTGGGCCGGGACATCGAAGATTGTCAGAACCGCAGAAATACAAAAAGTCTATACACAGAAGTTTAAGGGGGGACGAAGGGGGATGGTTATTGCTACCATTATAATCAGAGGTGACGGCACCAGCGAAGAGCTGTTCCGAAGGTGGAATAACGTCGTTGATGCTCTGTATTTTCAGAATGAATTAAAGACTTTTTTGAATATCACCGAATCTGTTGATGGTGAATTAACCCTGTAGTATATTTTACCTCTCCAAGGTGAGGATAAGGACAGGCATCGGTCAATTATCTGAATATTTTTCATCGAACTGATCTCTCGTCATAATTGTAAATATTCTGTCAAATGTGGAAATCTTAAAGATCTGCCTGATCTTATCGTTCATATCTACCAGTACAAAATCTGTTCCCCTGCTTATAAAATTTTTTGAATGTTTTATAATTATGCTCAGGCCGAAAGAATCAATAAACATAACACCGTGTAAATCGAATGCCAGAACTCTAAGTCCTGAGTTTAAGTATTTGCTGCAGTTATTTTCAACTTCATTCGCTGTTTCCATTGTTATTTCACCAATAATACTCAGAACAACAGCTCCTTCTTTTTCCTCAACACTGATATTTGTCATTTGCAAACAACCTCACCATTTTCATATTCTTTTCTAAAAACTTTCTATATATAAAGACTTCATCTGATAGTAATATAATAACAGGAAAAATAACACGCCGTCAAGCTCTTTAGCCGTAATCTTGTTTTTAAAATAACTTTTGTCAGGGTGTCAGCAGTATTTTTTAAATTTGATTTCTTCTCTAAGAGACAATATTTTCTATACATGTTTTTAAATAGATGAGGATATAATACTGCTGTATGCTGCAGCACAGCCTTCCCATGAGCTTGATTGTTTTTCTCATCGCGGAAACAGGAATTTGTCTAAACTTTAAAAGATTGAGTAAATAAAAAAACAGGTGAATAATATGACTGAATTTGAACTCATATTCGATTTTCATAAAAATGCGGACAGACAGGGGCCGGGCAGTGATACAGAGACTTTAAAAGCTCTGAATATGTTTGATATTAAAAAGAGTGATAATTTAAATATTGCCGATATCGGCTGCGGCTCGGGATCCCAGACCATTATCCTTGCCCGGAATACTAATGGTCATATAACAGCTGTTGACATCTTTCCCGGGTTTCTTGAAAATATAAATATCAAAGCCGAAGAACTTAATCTCAAGGATACCATAACTACTGTAGAAAGATCCATGGATGATCTGCAGTTTGGTGAAAGTGAATTTGATCTCATATGGTCTGAGGGTGCAGTTTATAACATGGGATTTAAAAACGCTCTTAAGGCATGGAGGCCTTTTCTGAAGAAAGGCGGATATCTTGCTGTTTCTGAAATTTCATGGATAACCGATTCAAGACCTGAAGAGATTGAAAATTACTGGATGAAGGCATATGAACAGATTGATACTATCTCGGGTAAAATAAGAACTATAGAGGCAAAGGGCTACTCTCCTTTAGCTCACTTTATTCTTCCCGAATACTGCTGGACTGATAATTACTACAGGCCTATGGAGAACCGGTTTGAATCCTTTCTGGAAAAGCACGGCAATTCTGATTCAGCAAAAGAAATGATTAGAACAGAGAAGGAAGAAATTAGACTCTATAAGAAATATAAGAACTATTACGGCTACGTATTTTATCTTGCTCAGAAGATATAGCGATATAGCGGATAGGTGATAGCGGTCAGAGGCTTGCTCTTTGAGAACGATTAATGGACTCTAATGAACAGGATTTTACACGAATTATTTTCAGGAAAGGTTTATGGGATAAACCTTTCCTTTATTCTTGCATCAATATCCTGGTCTACAGGAGAGTTCTGGTATCCTGAATTAATAATATTATCGAATCTCTGCTTTCATTAAGAAACTTTTACTTTTCCTTTAGCAGCAGCTGTAATTGCAAGAAGAAGTGAAAGAAACATTCCTGTTATGGGAAGTGATTTTACCCAGAAACCGGGAAATGCTGATTCAAGGCTTGTTACCAGCGGAGTGATTTTAGGCATAATCCCGAAAATGCCGCCTGTAAGGACTGCAGCGAAGGACCATGACGGAGCAAGTGTTTTCTTCTTTATTACAAGGAGAGCAACAAACATTGCAGGCACAATTCCGGCTGTATAGAATTCAAATGCTTCAAGTAGAAGGCCTATTATATCCCAGTTCCCCCAGAATGCGGTGAGGTATCCCAGAACCCCAAGAACAAGAACAAGATTTCTGGTAAGGGCAATACCTGGTTTACCGTCCCCTTTTGTTCTGTTTGTGAGCGGGTTGATAATATCGCATTCAATAATACTTGAAGTCATTAAAAGACATGTATCTGTTGTTGAAACAATTGCTGAAAGTATTCCGAGAATAAGAATAATTCCTCCTGCTTGAGGGAGTTCATTTACGAAGATCCATGATATTACTCCTGTGTTTCCCGGATTTGCAAGATTAGCCTTTCCCCATAATCCGATAAGTACAATCAATACTGCAAAAACGAGAACTCCAATTCCTGCTATCATACTGGACTTTTTTGCTGTTTCCGGATCTTTTGCTGTTAAAAGCCTGCTGAACATCATGGGGCATATAAAATATGATC
>CAYNFB010000077.1:0-12656 GCA_964396355.1 uncultured Leptospirales bacterium
CTCATCAGAGGGCAGAGACTATATCTACGGAACTCTTAACTCGGGTCTGTCCATCGATGACAGTTCTCTGGGGGATGAATATGACAATTCCCTGAAACTCGTGGACAGCTTCAGTACTGACGCGGGTATTAACACAAAAGCCTTCGATCTGTCGGTGAATATGGGAATCAATCAGATCTGTGAGAGAAGCAATATATATGGAATTCCCGGCCAGGTTATAACCGCCACAGGAGGATTTAAATTTCAGTTTAACCTGATGAATATTTTAAATTTCTGGTTTTTCAGACCCAATAATCCGGGGCTTGCATACCACTCTTCAATTTTCAATATCGGAGCGGATTATTCGGAGAGCATGATTATAACTTCAAATATTAATGAAAAGAAAATTTCTCCTTCTGCGGGCATAGTCTTTAAGTGGGACAGGACGAGTCTGGGATTAAAGGCAGGCCTTGAATACAGGAAGAGGAAGGACCATGAGTATATCAGTGAAGGTCTCGAAGAGGGAGACATTGACTATATCTATCTTGAGAATATGGCTGAACAGACTTCATTTCACGAGGAGGACTACGGCTATACTGCATCTGCTGTTTGCGAGACCGATGTTAAGTGGCTGTACAATTACTTCTCATCATTCTATAAGCTTACGGGAATTCCGGTGTTTTCATTCGAATATTCCATGGCGTTCAACAGGTATGATTATCTAAACAGTGTTTCACCGGAGCCCTATGATATGTATAGCGTTAAATCTGAACTGGTTCTCAATCTGCACAAAAATGTGAAGGGCGGTATGACAGGACTGATCGTTCTGGAAAAATACAGAAACCGGGAAAATGAGGGGATAAGCAGCGAGGTATTTTCTTATGAGCTGTCGGCTAATTTTTCACTTGTTTTTTAGGAGGTTCGATGCCTTTCTCACAATGTTTTCGTAGAGCCCCCTTATTTCATTTATATAGTTCCCATCGCGGCTTTTCTTTATTTTTTCAATTGTGATTTCATCTATTAAATCTGCCAGGGCCTCTCTGTTCCTGCAGTTATAGAAGTACCTGAGTTTTACCTGATAGGCTCCTTTATATTTTCTCCCTCCCCCTTCATGAGTAATCCCCTTGATCAGAGCGTTCAGATCGAGATTGCTGCTTTTGGTCCGGAAGCAGGCGTCAATGAAGAGATCATTTTTTTCTCTGTCCTCAATAATTGCGAAGACAACAACGGTAGTAAATTCCGATCTTTTTAACATCAGATCTGCTACAATTGCAATGGAATCCCTGTTTTTTATATCAACGTATCCCACCCCGGAGATCTCCCAGTCTTTGTATATAACCTGTTTGTTCAGTGCCTTCCTGTATATGGCTATTGTCTCGGGAGAGAGAGGTATTCCGTTAATTTTGTTTATCAGTTTACGGTTTGCAAATTCGGAAATATATTTCAGTGCTTCAATATCGATATTTGAGGTATGTTCATAGCTGTCTGTGTCTGTCTGAATTCCGTACATAAGAGCAGTCGCTATAGAAGTCTTTTCGTTTTTTGTTAAAATTATATCCATATTCTGCAGCATCATAGCGACAAGGGTGCTTGTCGAACCAGACTCTTCGTCTATGAGAGAGAAGTCGGACTCTACAATTTTTGTGCTTTTTTTATGGTGATCGATGTGTGCAGCACAGGGAATTACACCGGAGAGTTCTTTTACGACATTGCTTTGAAAGTCCGGTATGATGTATGCATCAAAACGTGCGGGACTGGTCTTCCTCTCGTGCCTGACAGGTATTTTCAGCAGTTTAACGAATTCTTTGTTTTGAGGAAGTGACAGCTTCTTGCTCATCATAATTTCAGAATCGATTGAGAGTTTCTCCAGAACTATTTTCAGAGCATGAGATGATGCCAGTGCATCAGGATCGGGAGAACCTGAGATATATATCAGTATGTTTCTGTATTTTTTAACTGCTTCTATGAATGCAGCTGAAGTCTCATTCATCATCCGCTTTTACCTTTTTAAACAAAATTGCTGAGACATCGTTTATCTGATTTCTACTTTCAGTGAAGCTGTTGTAGGAATTAAAAATTTCTCTCAGCACCACAGCCGGATTTTCCCTGGCATATTTGACAATTGTATCTTTTACCCTGTCAATTGAAAATGTTTCTCCTGCTGTGTTGCACGATGAGATAAGTCCATCGGAATATAAGAAACCTAATGAGCCGTCTCTGAGCTTCCCCGCAGTGAGCTGATATCGGTAATCCATCTCAATTCCAACAGGTATGCTTGAAGACTGAATTTCCATAAAATCATTCTTGTCCGGGTCGTATACCAGCATTGCATTGTATGATGCACTGGAGTAGTGAAAATTTCCGTTAGAATCTATAACGATGGAGGAACAAGGAACATGATTATTCGTAATTGAGGAACTCTTTATTACCTGGTTCATCATATTCAGCATTTTCTCCGGTGAACTGAATACGAATGACCGGGAGTGAAGAATTGAATAGAGCTCTAAGCCAAGCAATGCTGAGTCGATTCCTGAATATGATAAATCTGAGATAAATATAGATAATTTATCGGCCGACAGTCTGACTGAATCAAAATAGTCACCGCCGAAATCGGAATTGTCCATGGACATTGAACTTATTCTTATATTCGGAATTGAATATATTTTCTCGGGAATTATTTTATCTTTTATTTTTCTTATGACAAGTTTATCATGATCTTTTATCTGATCCGACATGACTTCATCAAGAATTAATCCCGTGGTAAGCAGGTTCTGCAGTTTAATTCTATATATTTCCAGCGCGTCGATGTGTGCTGAAGTATAGGGTCTCCTGCCCTCAAACTCACCAAGGAAAAGAAAACCTATTAATGTGTCTGACATATTCCTGAAGAGCATGGCAACTTCAATTTTGTTGTCATGAAAAAAATTAATTGCCTCAACGGGTGAATCGGAAAAATTATAATCCGTCCTGAAATATGATTTTCCGAAAACTCCTTCTATTTTCGACATTGTTGTAATAACAGGACTGTCAGAAGGTATGAAATCCATGTTTATACCCGGGCCGTAGCCGTATGAAAGGTAGTATCCGTTATCCATTTTATTATAAAGCATGAAGTTTGCATTAATGATTCCCAGAGAATCTTTTAATCCCTTTATGCTGTCTCTTGCCACCATATTCCAGAAGCTGTCGCTGTCTGCGTGGAGTTTTAAGTCATCTATGGGTATTATTATTCTGTTTATATTTTCCAGAACCTGGTTGTAATATTTTTTTCTGAAACGATTTATAAGAGGAGAAAAAAGTCTGTAGACAACTGCAAAGTATATAAAGAATACAACGGCTTTGACCGCTGTAGTAAACATTGCTAAAGACGGTATGATTTTTTCATATTTCAGGAAGATGTATACCGGTGAAAAAAGCATGATTGATACAATAAAGAGAATAAATACATCAGTGTAAAAGTACTTGAAGTCGCTTGATCTTAATCTGAATACCAGATGGTGAGTGGTAAGCAGAACCCCTCCTACCGGCAGAGCCAGGAGTGCGTTATCAGTTATAGAAATTCCGTAGAGAAAAAATCCTCCAAAATGTATTGCGATAAATGAAATATAAAAGCAGAGAATTCCACGAAGGTAGAGCTTGAGTGTGTATTGTATTCTTCTGAAACGGCTCAGCCTGATTCTTATTATTATAATTACAGGAACAAGGAGCATTGCAAGAGCCAGCATTCCTGTATGAATCATCGCGGGTATGCTTTCCGTTATGGTCAGTGGAGTGCTGTTTATAATCTCCGTAGAATAAGATGTAAGAAAAATAAATGCCCCATCTCCTGCTGCAAGAAGGAACAACAGTGTTCCGGTTAGTTTCCAGTAGACCGGCTTTTTAATTGGATAAATGAGAAGAAGCACCGTCAGCATTATCAGTCCAGCCATGGGGAGAAAAAGATGCATCTTCACCAGAATCTCGCTATGCATGATTTCAATGGGAGAGTTCCTGAGCCCGATGGTCGCATATTCTGCGCAGATGATCAGAGAGAAAAATGCGAATACCCTGCTTATCCTCAGTTTCCTTCGTTTTCTTACATGGGCATAGGAAAGATATAAAGCCGTAAGAGAGATGATGGCACTGGTAAAAATTATTGTAGGGTTCAATTTTCTGTACCTGCTTCAAATGGATATAAGTAAGTAAAATTAATATTTGCATACCTGGTTTATTTCAAGTGAAATATTTATAAAAGGTTTAATTTATTAAGTTGCTTCTCTTCAGGGAGCTTAATATTGTTGACAATCGGGTAATTTTCTGTATTATAATGGAGTCTGTTGTGATGGAAAATAATATTTATAAGGCTCATGGTAAGATAAATCTTCATCTCCAGGTTTTAAACAAAAGGGGTGACGGTTTTCACAATATATTCAGTCTCATGGCTGAATTGTCTGTTTTCGATCTTTTAAAACTTCAGTTCTGTGATTTTGATTACAGGGCTGAGAATATTGAAATTGATATTATATCCGGAGGAGGTGTATATCCGGATATAGTCAGTTCTATTCCGGTAGAGGATAACCTTATAACTATGGCTGCAAAGAATTATCTGTCATCCATAGGCGCAGGCGGAAAATTCTGTTTTGAGATAGAGAAAAATCTTCCTGCCGGTGCAGGTCTGGGGGGAGGGAGCAGTGATGCTGCGGCAGCACTGAAGCTGATTCGCGATGCTCTTGGAAGGGGCGATGATGAAATTCTTCTTAACTCTGCTGCGGCGACAGGTTCTGATGTTCCTTTTTTTCTTCAGGGGGGCCTTGCCTTTGCTCAGGGCAGAGGCGAGATTCTCGAGCAGGTAAACAGAAAAATATCAGGGAACATTGTTCTGGTAAATAACGGGGTTCAGATTAATACAGGACTTGCATATCGTGACCTGAACAGGGACTTTGATGAATCAGCTGTACATGCGATCACTAATAAGAAGAGTGAAATTTTAGGGAGTCTTGATGCTGTGGATGAGTGGAAAGAAATTTTTAAAAATGATTTCGAGGATACAGTCTTTAGGGTTCATCCGGAATTAAATAAAATAAAGGAATCAATTTATGATTTGGGTGCCCGGTTTTCGGCCATGACCGGTTCAGGTTCAACTGTATTCGGAGTATTTTCAGACTCCTGTGCTGCTGAGGAAGCCGTTTCGCTGCTGAAAAAGCAGGGAAACCGGGTGTTTTTATCAAATTTTGCTTAAAATAAAATTAATGTTTGACATTACCGGCGGATATTGAGAAATGTGTCATTAGTTTTTTGATATTGCTAATTACGTATTAGTGATTAATGAGGCGTCGCCAAGTGGTAAGGCACCGGGTTTTGGTCTCGGCACTCCCAGGTTCGAATCCTGGCGCCTCAGATAAAATCAATTAGGAGATGCGTATCAAAAAGATCTCTTCAATTGTTCTTGCCGGAGGAAAAGGAGTTCGGATGGAATCTGAACTTCCGAAAGTACTTCATTCTCTATGCGGTAGACCCTTGATACAGTACGTTATCGAAAGCCTGAAATCAGCCGGTATTAGTGATACTTTAGTAGTTGTTGGTTATAAAGGCGATCAGGTAATTAGTTGTGTTGGGGATGAGGTTGAGTATGTCTGGCAGCATGAACAGCTTGGTACCGGTCATGCAGTGATGCAGGCGGAGAGTTATTTTGAGAAATTTGACGGAAATATAATCGTTACGTGCGGGGATGTTCCTTTAATTAAGCCTGAAACATTTCAGGCTTTAGCTCGTGAATCGGTCGCTGAAGATACAGGGGCCGTTGTTCTTACAATGCTTCTTGATAATCCCAGGGGTTATGGACGGATAGTCAAGGATGGTGACAGATTTTGCGCCATCGTTGAAGAAAAGGATGCAAACGAAGAACAGCGTAAAACCAAGGAAGTGAATAGCGGTACTTATATTTTTAACAGTAAATTTCTTTTTGATGGATTGAAAAGAATTAATACTGATAATGCCCAGGGAGAGTATTATCTTCCCGACGTTCTGACGTATATTGTCGATTCAGGGTTAAGGGTTAAGACTGTTCTGATGCAGGATCCTGTAGAAGGCAGAGGGATTAACACAAAAGAAGATTTACTATCAATGGAAAAATATGTTTCGCAGAAGATCGAGGATAAATTTAATGAATAACAGCCCGCTCAAGATTTTTTCAGGCACTTCTAATCCCGCCCTTGCCGGCGAGATTGCTTCATATCTTGGTACTGAGCTTTCTGAAATTGAATTGAAAAGGTTCAAGGACGGAGAAATATCGGTTAAGATTAAGGACAATGTAAGGGCTCACGATGTATTTATTATACAGTCTACCTGCAATCCGTCCAATGATTATATTATGGAATTACTGCTTATAATAGATGCGGCTCTGAGAGCATCTGCATCAAGAATTACTGCAGTCATACCTTACTTCGGCTATGCAAGACAGGACAGAAAAGTCGAACCAAGAGTTCCGATCTCTGCAAAAGTCGTTTCAAATATTATTCAGGCAACAGGCGCAGCCAGAGTTCTTACAATGGATCTTCATGCTGATCAGATACAGGGTTTCTTCGATATTCCTGTGGACAATCTATATGCTTCACCGATTGCTTTTGATCATATAAACAGTCTTGCCCTTGAAAATGTTGTAGTCGTTTCACCCGATGCCGGAGGAGTTGACAGGGCCAGATTTCTTGCAAAGAAACTCGATGCAGGGCTTGCCATTATAGATAAGAGACGCCCTGAGGCTAATATTTCGGATGTTATGAATGTAATTGGGGATGTAGTAGGGAAGAACTGTATACTGATTGACGATATTGTTGATACAGCCGGTTCGATAACTAAAGGTGCTGCGGCTTTAAAGGAGATCGGAGCAAAAGATGTATACTGTCTCTTCTCTCATCCTGTACTTTCCGGGAAGGCAGTGCAGAATTTAACCGATGCAGAATTTAAGGAAATTATTTTTACAAATTCTATTCCTCTGCCTGAAAGTAAAAAACTTGATAATATGCAGGTCCTTTCAATTGCTCCTCTTTTTGGTGAAGCAATTAGAAGAATCCACAATGGTGAATCTGTAAGTTCACTGTTTATATAGGTTGTTGAGAAGTTAGAGTCGAAATTGAACTGAGAAAAAGGGAAGAGGTAAAAATACAATGAATGGCAAAGTTTTAAATGCAGAATTAAGAGATGTGAAAGGGAAGAATAACTGCCGAAGGCTTAGAGGTGATGGGCTCATTCCAGCTGTAGTTTATTCGCATGGAGAGTCTGAAACTATTAATATTAAGAGTAAAGATTTTTTTAGCCTCTTTAAAGGCCGTATATCTGAGAGTGTTATTTTCAATCTGAACATTACCGGTAAAGAAGGTGATGACGCAATGGCATTTGTGAAGGATTACCAGAAGGATGCTGTGACAGGTGAAATCAGACACGTTGATCTTTTTAAAGTAACAAAGGGTGAAAAGATTAAAACTACAGTTCCTATTGAGCTTGTTGGAACTCCAAAGGGTCTTAAACTCGGCGGTGTCTTTGAGCAGGGTGACAGAGAAGTTATGGTTGAATGTCTTCCAAAAGATCTGCCTGAGAAGATTGTAGTAAATATAGAAGAACTGCTTGTTGGTGATAATATTCACGTTAAGGATCTTGAAGTTGCTGAAGGTGTTGAAATCCTGAATAATCCTATAGGTATGATTGCTGCTGTGTCTAAACCGAAAGTGGTTGAAGAAGAAACTGAAGAGGCTGATGTTGAAGAAATAGAGACTGGAGAGACTTCAACTGAAGAATAAATATAGTATTATTTTTGATAACTTAATCATTTTTAATAACTTTTAGTTCCTTTTTGACACAAATAAATAGACGCTTTAAGGTTTAAAAGGAGTTTTTGTTGAAATTAATTGTAGGTTTTGGAAATCCAGGTGAGCGATTTGCAAATAACAGGCAGAATATTGGTTTTAAAGTAATAGATATTCTAGCCAATAATGAAAATATTGATGTAAGAGTTAAGAAGAAGAAATCTATTATCGGAAGAGGTAAAATTCTCAAGAGTGATGTTGTGCTTTTGAAACCTCAGACCTTTGTTAATCTCATTGGTGAATCTGTTTTATATATAGCTTCTTTCCTGCGTATAAATGTGAAGGATATTATCTGTATTGTAGAGGATTCTTCACTTGATCTTGGAGACCTCAGAATTGATTATATTCAGTCTGAGCTTGATCACGCAGGGGTAGCATCAATGGGCAGAGCTCTTAAGTCTGATCGGTTCGCAAAAGTGAGAGTTGGTGTAGGCGTATGCCCAGAGGGCTGTACCATGGAGAGTTATCTTCTTCAGGATTTTACATTTGATGAAACTCTTCTGTTAATAGATGTTCTAAATAAAGCTGAACAAGCTGTGAGAATGCTTATCACTGAGACTATTGAGTCTGTTCAGGAAAAGTACAATCCCGAGGGTGCTCCTAAAATTATGAAGCGTCAGGTTAAGGCCATTCATATAGATCACAGAAAATCTCAAAAGAACAGCTGAACCTGACCTTTCAGTTCAGCTTTTATCTTCTCCCTGCAAACTCCTCTATGTGCCTGAAGTGTATAATTGTAAGTATTATCGATCCTCCCAGAACTACGAATGCCGCAACTGGAATTATCAGGTGGATGTATCCTGTAAGGCCCATTAGAAAAAAGAATATGGAGAACATTTCTTTCTTTGTAATATACTTCATATTCAGTGCCAGCTGAACAAGTTTGTCATCCTCAGGCAGGGTTTGCAGAAATTCTCTGTCATAAGCCACCAGTGATCCTGAATCACTGTATTTGGATAGATAATTAACCATGATCGCAAGCATAATGGCGAGTCCGCAAAATAGTATGAATATTGATATAAAAGATATCACTCCACCCATTATTGTATAGAAGAGATATGAAGTTGATATGAGGAAGAGGAGCAGAGTCGAGTTATCACTCAGTGTATCCAGCCATCCTCCCAGCTTAGACACCTTTAGTGTAAACTTCGCGACCTCACCGTCCACACCATCCAGTACAGATGCGGCCTGGAATAGAAAACCACCCAGCACCATGAACATATATACCTGTTCGGAGGAGTATGCCGGAATAGTACAGAGATATATAAAGTAGGAACTGAGTAAACCGATAAACATATTAAAGACAGTCAGGTAATTCGGATGAATTCTGGTTTTTGCCATCTGAGTGCTTATAGGTATGGATATTCTCTTGTTTATTTTTTGAGCAATGAAACCGCCCGTGTTCTCAATTATATAGGACGACAGCATTTTTCCCGCTTTTTTTATATCACCCGGTGTTTTGAGCTGAAATATTTCATCATTTTCCATGGCCAGGTAATTTGAGCCATCTTTTGTGAAATATTTTTCAGGATTGTTGAAATAATGCTGCTGAATAAATATGGAGGAAGGCATGATAAATGCACTTGCTTCCGATGAACCGTCATCAGATTCTATTATTTCTATATCTGCTTTTTTGACGTGTTTTTTTATTTTTTTCCTGTAGAAAATCATTTCTTCTTCAGTCAGGTTCAAATAAATTTTATTTATACCGCACCTGGAAAGGAGTATAATGTTTCTTTCAAGTGTATATAGCCCGCAGATTTTTCGGGATATTAATTTGATATCTGTTCCGTTTATGATTGCTGTACCGGTTAGCATTATTGCTCCTTTAGTGAGGTTTGATTCGTTATATTGTACTTTTGATAATTGATCATACATTTTTCCTTGACTTTATCCATTTATTAGATTCTATTTATTTCATTCAATGAAAAATCATAAATTTTTATTATTTTTCACATTTTTTGTAAATATCGGCGGGGGAAATTACCATGCTTAACAAAAGGGTTATGACAATTCTTTTCGGATTGCTATTATTATTTAATTTTGATTTATCCTACGGTCAGGCACAGAATAAACAGTATAATCCTCAATATAATCCCATATCTCTTGTAAAGAGACTGAGCTATGAAAATTTCAGAAACATTAAACTGCTCAGAACAGCAATTCTTAATTACGGCGGCGGAGAAGCAGAAATGCAGAAGCTTATCGATCAATATGCCGATGCCAGTGCTCTTTATTTTCAGGATAATGTTACTGAAGCGGCCAATAAATATTCGGAAAATGAGAAAGAGATATTCAAAGTAGCAAAGAAAATTGCTGACGGATACAGAAAAGACTCTACCATGTTTCTTCATAGCGGTATTAAGAGAAATATAAAGATAACACTTGAACGCGAGGTTGGAGGCAGTGAGAGAAATCACGTAATGGATAAGTATCTCGATAATGCCAAGTTTTCACTCAAGCGGGCAAACTCAATTTATGATGACTTTAAATATGTGAATCAGGAAAAACCTACCTCTTCATATAGACTTATTACTTCTATATATTATTATAGAATGGCCAAGAGTAATTTATTCATGATGTACAGGGCTCACGTGGAATCTCTCCGGCTCGATAAGGACGGGAAGAAGGACAAGGAGATGAAGAACAACATGATGGATAAGCTTCTCAAAGAGGATTATAAAGCCGATTTCAAAAAAGATATGCAGGACAATAAGAATAAGATTTTTACTTCTATGGAAAAGAAGATATAGTCAGAATTTTTTAACTATCTGTTCTTCTTTCAGGGCGCGGAGAGCGAGAATCCTCATCTCCCCGTCCCAGTGAATAAGGAGAGAAGTGATGATTTTTCTGGTTTTATCGTCGAATTTGTAGCCTTTTATGGCAGTCAGAGCGGCTTTCTTTACCGAGAGGCCGCTTTTTTTATTCCGCACTATCTCTGATATAATAAGGTAAAGCTCTTCATTTTTTATTTGGAGATTCATTAAAGCGGCTATTCTCACAGACAGCGAGCTGTCAGTGAGAGATTTTTTTATGTAGATCATATTATTTTTCAGAATCACTGGATCATTAATTTTCAGCAGACCTTTCGTCGATGCTTCCCTTATCAGCCAGTCTCTGTTGTCTATTCCCTTAATAAAAATCTGTAAATTCTCTTTGTCTGCATAGGTGCTCAGAGCCCTAACTGCATGCCATCTGACATTAAGCCCGGGATCATTTTCTGCCATTTCCTGAAGTCTGCTCATTGCTGTAACCGCACGAATTTTTCCAAGGGCAGATGCTGCCTCTATCCGGACAAGCGGATGAGTATCTTCTGTGGCAAGGAGGAGAAAGATTATTACATTTTTTGCATATACTGATTCAGAATATCTGGAAATATTTATTACTGATTTTCTTCTCTGTTCCCAGTTTTTTGATGAATAGTCTTTGACTACATCTTTGATATTTTCTTTAATTCTGTCATTGTCAAGCTGTACGATGCTGGTACTGCATCCAGTGAGAAGAAAAAAAAATAAAATTAAGGAGATATGAATTCCTATTATGCGGGGCATCTTTATTTGTCCTTTTTCTGAAACAGCCAGTCAAGGAGGCCCTGGTTCTCCCGGTGTTTTATAATATTACTTTTATCAGGAGAAATACTGAATTTTGAAAGCCAGGATGACCTGTATGATGACTTAACGTGTGAGGGCAGCTCCGGATTTTTCATCTGTTCCATGAATACTTCATCTCCCTGTTTAACAATATAGGCCTTTGTTAATGAAGGATCGGAGTTCGCAAAGCCGGCTTCTCCTTTGTAGACAAGTAATCCGGTTTCTTTTCTGGAGGTAATTAAATACAGATGGGAATTTACTGATTTGATTATGGAATTTTTTGTTTCTACTGTTAATGATGATTCCATGTATCTGTTATTCTGCAGTATTTTAAATTTTCCGTATTCAGCAAAAATTTTCGTGGCTTTGTCTCTCTCTCTGAGTTTGATGCTGTAGATTATTATATCAGAAGAATCCAGTATTTTTAGTGCTGTACCGTCTTTTAGTCTGATTTGTAAAAGAGTATTCTTCCCTGTTTTAATCCTGTCTCCCGGCAGAATTTTTCTTCCGCTTTTAACCGTGGAGCTGCCAGTGAAATTTATATTTGTTTTTTGAAACGTGCCTCTGCTTAGGACCACCTCTCCAATACTGCTGTCTATACTGTAAACAGGGCAGCATAGTAAGAGTAACGGCAGGATGCATTTCATCATATTCATATCGGACAAATCACCTGAAATTTATTTGTCAGCACTTCTATATTGCTGTAAAGCAGATATTGCAGGCATTTAAAATCACTTTTTATAAATTGATTCATATTGAACTTTGAATTTGTTTGTATAGTATATATACTTTCTCGTTTCTTCAAAAGGGGTGAATTCTGTAAATAAATCCGGATCAGTTCGCTTGTACTTCTTTATCCAGTTGTTGACATTTCCCGCACCTGCGTTATAGCCCGAAACAATGTATTCAATTGAACCTTTGTAGTATTTATCGAGCCATTTAATGTAGCTTGTGCCTAATTTTATGGAAGTGCATGGATCCTTTAAACTGAATTTTTTTATTTTTAAATCTCTTGCAATGCCTCTGGCTGTGGCCGGCATAAGCTGCATTAGGCCTGTTGCGCCCACTGGTGATACTGCTTTATGGTTGAAATTAGATTCTGCCTTTATTACAGCATAGATCAAAGATGTCTTTATCTTATATGTGGAAGCATTACTTTCCGTGCATTCTTGAAAAGGCATGGGATAAAGTGTTTCCGCCAGTTCCCGGGTCAGCAGATAAAGGGACTCCTGTATATTAAGAGCCTTCA
>CAYNFB010000078.1:0-1292 GCA_964396355.1 uncultured Leptospirales bacterium
ATCGGCTTCTATCGATGAATACTGGCCGGTATTATCCTCTCTTTTCATCTGTTATTTCCTGATAATACGGATGCGCCCTTTCCATACAGGGAAACGGCTCTTCCATGGTTTTTTGAATTCACGCGGGATGGGCCCCTTCCATCCGGGGTAGAGTTTAAGTGTTTTTTTTGTGACCGGAAAAACGGGTATGACAGCGTGGTAGGGGGGATCTCCTCCTGTTAGAATTTCATAGGCCGCTTTCATCGTTTCAGCACCCAGGGGGCCGCAGAGCTGGGCTGAATCTATCACTGTGAGCCGGCCAGCCTGTATGTTCTTCAACGATTGCGGATCCCCGTCGACTGTTGCAACAAGTATTTCCCTGCGGCCGGCGAGGTAGAGTCCCCGGACTACGGAGAGTCCCCCTCCGTCATTGACCGTGAATACTGCATCTACTGAGCCTTTTTTGGGAAAATCACGGAGGATTGAGGCTGCGGCCTTTCTTCCCCCAACGGGTTCTACTGCCGTATAGGATGCGAGAATGGATACCTCTTTTTCTCCATCTTTAAGGGCATCGAGAAATCCGTTTACCCTTTCAACTGTAGAGGAGACATGGGGATACTCCACAAGGACGAGGTTTATTTTTTTTCTGCCGGGAAAACGCGAGGCAATATATTCTCCGTCAAGATATCCGGCCTGATAATTATCTGAAGTGCGGTAAGCGGCAAGGGATCCTCCGCTTATATACTGGTCGAATGCGACTACGGGAATTTTTGCTTTATTTGCCCTTCTTAGCGGTCTGGCAAGAGCCGCATTGTCTGTAGGCTGAACAATGATTATATCGAACCTTTCCTTTATCATATTATCCATCTGGACTATCTGATTTTTTATGCCCGGCGCGCCGTCTCCGGCAACTCTGGTTATCAGCTTCACTCCCCGTTGACCTAAAGCCGGGGCTTTTCTGTTTATTCTGGCAGCCTCTCTTTCTATACCCCGGCGCATGGCTACCTGACCCGGAATATTTGAGGACCAGAGCAGCACTCCCACGCGGAATTTCTTCTCCGCTGCACGGGAGTCGGAAAAAGAAAGCAGAAGGATGAAGATGAGAGATGTCCGGCTAAATCCGGTGAAGATTTTTTCAGTATATGTTCTTATTCTCATTTTTTCTCCAGAGATATTATCCGGTTGTACTGAGGTAATGATACTATAATATCAGATGAATATTACTATAGCAATAAAAAAAAGGGAGCCGTCCTTCCCGTGAACTCTGATTTACAGGGACTTTTGGTATTACTTAATGGTTTATATAACCAATG
>CAYNFB010000078.1:1302-10193 GCA_964396355.1 uncultured Leptospirales bacterium
ATCTCAGATGAATATTCCTATCGCAATAAAAAAACAGGGAACCGTCCTCTCTGTGAACTCTGATTTATAAGGGACTTTTTGTGTTACTGAATGATTTATATAATCAATGCTCTATCCCCTGCAGCCCGCTGCCGGGTATAGAGCATTGAGATGAGAATAATCATCTTAGGCATTTATCTGAAGCAGATTCTTCCTCTTTTCCTCTACTGGAACATCATTCATATTTTCAGAATGTAATTCTGTAAAATCTTGACAAATATGTATATGTTTTCACACTATCCTGTAAAAATAAATTTCTTTTTATGGGGTAGACATGGAAAACAGACACATAGGACGTGAACTTCAGAGCAATGTGGAAAAATACGGCGAAAGGACTGCTCTGAGATATAAGAAGGATGGTCAGTGGATATCTATTTCGTGGAAGTCATTCGGCGAGATGTCCGATGCAGTGGCAAAGGCTCTCATGGAGACCGGTATTAAAGAAGAAGACAAGATCGCAATTTTTTCCAACAACTGTCCTGAATGGACTATAACAGATCTTGGCGGACTGAAGTCAAGATGTACAATCGCAACTGTACATGCTCCAAGTACATCTGCACAGACTGAATACGTAGTTGATGATGCCGGTGCAAGGGTAATCTTTACCGGAAATCAGGAGCAGTATGACAAGGTGAAGGCTTTTCTCGAAAACAGCAAAACCTTAGAGAAGGTTGTAGTCTTTGATGAGAAAGTAGATATCACCGGAAATGACAAGGCTATGTATTTTTCAGATTTTCTCGAAATTGGAAGAAAATCCGACAAGGACGCTGATATAAAGGAGAGACTCGAAAGAGGCAGGTCAGATGACCTTATTACAATAATATATACATCGGGAACAACAGGCCTTCCAAAGGGTGCAATGCTTGCACATTCAAATATATTTCATCAGTTTATCTCACTAAAGGAAATGTACGGCACAACAGAGGATGAAATCTCCCTGTCTTTTCTTCCTCTCAGCCACGTATTTGAGCGGGCATGGGTCTACTGCCAGCTGATGAACGGGGCTCAGGTAAACTACTGTGATGATCCGAAAAAGATTATCGATTTTCTCGGTGAGGTTAAGCCTACTGTCATGTGTTCTGTCCCGAGAATTTATGAAAAAATATATGCAGCAGTAATGACGGGAGTTCAGAAGGCCTCTCCTGTTAAGCAGATGATTTTTAACTGGGCAACAGCTGTGGGACGTGAAAATTACAGGTTAACTGTGGAGCAGAAAGGTAAGGCTTCTGCTGTGCTGAAACTCAAGCTGAAGCTTGCAGATAACCTCGCTCTTCATAAAATCCGCGGCGTCGTGGGAGGCAATGCCAGGATTTTCCCGTCAGCCGGTGCTCCTCTTGCAAAGGAGATTGAAGAGTTCTTTTATATAGGCGGAGTTCAGATCTGTCAGGGATACGGGCTTACTGAGACCTCTCCGACTCTGACTACAAATGCTCCTCATGCATTTAAATTCGGATCTGTGGGAAAGGCATGTCCTATGACTGATATCAGACTTTCAGATGAAGGTGAAATTCAGGTGAAAAGTCCCAGTGTAATGAAGGGATATTACAATAAACCTGAGGAGACTAAAGAGGCCTTTACTGAAGACGGATACTTCAAGACCGGTGATGTGGGAGTCTTCGATGAAAACGGATATCTGACAATAACAGACAGAATCAAGGAGCTGATTATTACCGCCGGAGGGAAGAACGTAGCTCCCCAGGCTGTTAACCGTGCCCTTGCAAAGGATTTCTATATAGAGCAGGCTCACATAATCGGTAATCAGAGAAAGTATATCTCTGCATTGATTGTTCCTGCATTTGAGGCACTTGAAGAATATGCCGGGACTCAGGGAATAGAATTCTCTTCAAGAGAGGAACTGGTGGAGAACAAAGATATTATTCAGTTCTATAAAGAGAGAATTGCTGAGCATACTGCGGAACTTGCAGATTTTGAAAAGATCAAGAGATTCACTCTGCTTTCTAAGGAGTTTACCGTTGAGAATGACGAGATTACTCCTACCAATAAGATTAAAAGAAAGGTCGTAGAGAGCAAATACGCTGAGAATATTGATACCATGTACAGCTAGTCTGTAGTTTTTTTAAGCACCGGCAGTCGGGGACGGCTGCCGGTGCTATATCAACTCCCCGTTTCGGCTAATGCGCCATCAATTTTTTTTGAAGATTATGCATTGCCGCTTCTTTAAATCAAAGAAACAGAAATGTCTTTCTCCGCCGGATATCGAATTGATAATCTTCAATATAGCCTATAACTTCAAAAATACAAAAATTTTATTACAGGCGCAATTTTATTTATTTATCTCTTAAAAAAGAGCTTGAAAATAATTTCTCACAGTGATCTGTTTTTGTTGAGATGATAAAAAATAACCGGTATTTTTTCAGATCTGCCTTGTTCTCTTCTCCGGGAATAAATTTTCCGCCACTCGAAATAAAAATTCAGCATATTCTGAAGGGATGGATCCTTCAATTGACTTTTCCGGAAAGGGGCTCTTCGGCGGTCCTGGACGAGAGAGTTTCTGCGTGTTTCTTTCGTGTCTCTTGCGTATTTCCTGCGAAAAATAATAATATTTGATATAAAAAATGATTTAAGGGGGAAATAATGAACGTATCTTTACCAGTCAGGAGAGAAAATCTCTCAGAAAAATATCGAAGAGATCGTCCTGAGCTTGAAAAGGAATTTTTGTCATTTCTGGAAAGTGTCCGGAATTTCGGCCTCATGGTTCATGAACGTGCAAAGCTCTACGGATCACGTGATGAACTGCATCATAAAACATACGGTAAATGGGAAAGCATATCCTGGACCCGGATGTCAGAAGTTATGGATGCCGTCTCAGCCGGTCTCATAGAGTGGGGCATAAAAGAGGAAGAACGGGTAGGCATATTCTCAGCGAACCGGCCTGAATGGCACCTCGCTGATCTTGGCGCAATCGCTATCCGCATTATTGACGTTCCGATTTATCCTACAAATACTACAGCCGAGACAGGCTACATTGTAAAGGATGCGGGTATCCGCGTACTCTTCGTAAGCCGCCAGGACCAGTACGACAGAGCCTATCCGCTTTTTGAAAGCTGTCCGTCTCTTGAGCATATTGTGGTTTTTCATAATGGAACAAAAATAAATACATCTGATGACCGTGTGATGATGTGGGATGATTTTCTGGATATGGGCTGGAAGGTTAAGCATGAAGATGAGATAAAACGCAGACAGGACCGCTGTCACTATACTGATAAATGCACTGTTATTTATACTTCCGGTACTACTGGAGAACCCAAGGGAGCAGTGCATACCCACATGAGCATAATGCACAACAGCTGGGGTGTGGGATATTATCCCCAGGCCGGTCACGGGCCCGAGGATTCCTCTCTTTGCATGCTTCCGCTGAGTCACGTTCTGGAAAGATCATGGATTTACGGTGTCATGCAGATAGGTGCCCGGGTCTACTATTGTGAAGATCATACACAGGTCATGGATATGATGAAAGAGGCAAATACTACCCTTATGAACAGCGCACCCCGTCTCTATGAAAAAATACATTCTACAGTGATGACCGGTGTAAAACAGGCGCCGTATTTAAAACGGGCTATGTTTGAGTGGGGCACCAGAGTAGGAGCGGAGGCAGGAGACCGCCGCATGCGGAATATGAAACTGAGCCCATGGCTGCGGCTGCGATTTAAGCTGGCGGACAAACTGGTTCTTCATAAGATAAGGGATCTCTTCGGAAAAAACATGCATCACGTAAATGCCGGCGGTGCTGCGCTTAATCCTGAAATAGCGAAGTTTTTTTATAACTGCGGTATTATAATCTGTAATGGATACGGTCTGACAGAAACAGCACCGGTTATTGCGATGAACGGTGTACTCTGCAACAAGTTCGGCAGTGTAGGTCCTTTAGCTCCTCTGGTTGATTTTCGTATTGATCCTGAAACTAATGAAATGCAGGCAAAAGGACCTAATGTTGTAAAGGAATACTTTAATAAGCCGAAAGCAACTGCCGAAGCCTTCACTGATGACGGATGGTTTAAGACAGGCGATACGGGAAGTATGGATGAGGACGGATATGTGTTTATAACGGGCCGGATTAAGGATCTGATAATCACCTCGGGCGGAAAGAACATTTCTCCTCAACTGATTGAAACACTGCTCATTGAGGATTACTTTATTGAATTTGTGGCAGTCGTCGGCGACGGCAGAAATTATCTCACAGCACTTATTGTGCCGGTCTTTAACGCTCTTGAGGACTGGGCCGGGAAGAATAATATTCCATTCTCGTCACGTGAGGAACTCGTTCAGAATAAAGAGGTAAATGACCTGTTTACGGAAATCACTACCCGGAGACTGAAGGATCTGGGGCGTGTTGAACAGATTAAGAAGTTCACCCTTCTGCCGAGAGAATTCTCTCAGGAGACAGGAGAGATAACTCCTACTATGAAAGTAAAGAGAAATGTAGTATCAAAACTCTATGCAGAACAGATTGATAAGATGTATGAATCATAATTGAAGTATTTCCGGGGAACACTTGTTCTCCGGAAATTTCTGCCGCAGAACTTACCCCCGATAAATATCTAAAAAACCTTAATTTCTGAACTTTATAAAAGATGTAGGATGAAAAAAGAGCATAGTTCTTGACAAAGAGAACTATTTCCGGCTTTTATATTGAACATTCGTTATAAATAAAACTGAAGAAGGGAGTGTGCAGTGAATATTGATAATGAAAAATATGATGTCATCATAGTGGGAACCGGTCCCGGGGGAGGGACAACGGCAAAGGAGCTCTCTATTAAGGGAAAGAAGGTTCTTATTCTCGAATGGGGACCCGATAAACCTGTCAGGGGCACACTGGGGCAGTTTATTGCACAGCTGATGATTCCGGGAAGAAGTCTTTTGCTGGAATACAGAAATATGCTGGGAATGGTTCGTGGAATAACAAACGGCGGAAGTTCGCAGTTTTATTATGGCAGCTGCTTTCCTGTTCCCCATGAGATGCTGAAGAGATACGGCATTGATGTGACGGCCGAGGAGGAAGAGGCTTTCGGGGAAATACCTGTTGCAGAATTAAAGGACGAGATGATTACACCAATGGCTGAACGGATTATGACCTCAGCCGGAGAGCTGGGCTATGACTGGAATCCGCTGAAAAAATTCATGTATCAGGACAGATGGAAATCCGGAACACCATTCGGGTATTACGGTGACCCGCATGGTGTGAGGTGGACTTCACGAATGTCTGTTGAAGAAGCCCTTAGTGCAGGTGCGGTTCTGATATCCAGGGCGAAGGTTAAAGAAGTGATCATTGAGGGAAACAAAGCCGTGGGTGTTGTATATAAGAGAAGGGGCAGAAACCATAAAGTCTTTGCCCGTGAGATAGTTCTTGCAGCGGGAGGTATCGGCAGTCCTGTAATTCTGAGAAAGACCGGACTTAAAAAGGTGGGGTATAACTTCTTCTATGACCCGCTGGTTACTGTTTGCGGCAGAGTGAAGGATGTTGATAAGAGAATTGACGAGATTCCCATGACTGCGGGATGCCGCTTCCCTGAGGAGGGAATAGTTATGACAGACATGGCTATACCTGCAGTTCTCGACAAGGTATTCACAGCCCAGGTGTTCCGGTTTCACCGTCTCTTTGAGTCAAAGAAAACTATCCGGATAATGATTAAGATTCGTGATGATCTGGGAGGCCGTCTTACAGATTCAGGAGGCATTCGAAAAATGCTCACAAAAAATGACAGGGATAAAATAAATACGGGATTTCAGCGTGCAGAAAAAATTCTGAAGAATGCCGGAGCCCGGGGCATATTCAGGACCTGGTATCTGGCTGCACATCCCGGCGGAACGGTGAAGCTTGGAGAGTTTGTCGATTCTGATCTCAGAGTCATGGAATATGAGAACCTTTACGTCTGCGACTGTTCTGTAATACCTGAACCGTGGGGTTTGCCTCCAACGATGACTATAATCTGCCTTGCTAAACGTCTGGCAAAATATTTAATAAGTAAAGATAAGATAAAGTAATACGTAATATGGAGAAGACAGATGCCCAAGATCGTAGATCATGATCAATACCGGAAAGAGATGATGCTGCAATGCAGGGAGCTCTTCTGTAAAAAAGGTTATGCCAATGTGAGTATGAGAGAAATATCCCGGGAACTGAATGTATCAACAGGAACCCTCTATCATTACTTCCCCACTAAGCAGGAAATATTTGAGCAAATATTTTTTATGGAGATGACTGTGGATGTTGAAGAGGTCATGTCCGGCATTGAGGATCAGGATTCGGTGAAGGACCGGCTGGACAAGGTTATCGATCACTGGGTTGAGAAGAGAAATTATTATCAGAATATAGTTCTTCTCGTTGTGGATTTTTTCAGGAATCAGGACAGATCTGTAACACGTAAGGTAATTGGTGATTACTCGGGATATTACCGGAAATCCATGTCGGAGGTGATGCTTCTTCCGTACCCTCTGGCTTCATCGTTATTTGCCTACGTTGTGGGGCTTATGTATCACGATCTTATCCTTCCCGACGCGCTTAATCTCAGAGAACAGCTGAACAGCTTTCGTGATATGATTCTCAGTCTGCCTGAAAAAGACGGCGGATATAACTCAGAAGTTCAAGGGGGTGCTGATGAATTTTGATAGTAATCGGAATGGTGAAGAGATGAATGATTCAAAAAATGCGGCCGGTGAAGTTCCTGGAGAAGAGATTTTTCTGAAAAAGCTGATCAGTTATGCGGCGAAGACTCCGTTGTTTCGGGAGATTATATCCTCATTGATCCCGGAGATTCTTGATATCTGGGCGGGATCAGGCAGGGTAAAGAAGGCAGCTGCAAATTCCCTTAAAAAAAGTATCATGGGGGCATTTGAAAAGAACGGCACCGCTCCCCCCGAAAAGGATTTTACCGAACTTAATGAACTGGCAACGGTGTTTATTCCTCTGATCAATCGTCTTGCCCGAAGCGGTACAGAAATTATTGGTCAGGCCGCATCGCTCAATCCCGAAGAGAAAACGCGGCTCGCAGAGAACATCTTTCATAATATAAAAAGCGGCGACCGCGGTCGGGCGCTGACATCACTACTGAAGATCATCAATGATATTCACGGTGTAAACCCGAAATTCTTCTCTGAACAGATGCGCTCTTCTGCAGGGTCTCTGATTAAAAATACTGATTTCGGCGAGCTTCTCGAAACGGTGGAAAACTCCAGGGAGGATGTCATCAGTTTTGTTCAGGCAGCCGGTGAAGAGCTGTGGCAGTATCCGGCCAAGGCGGTGTGCATTTTTGCTCTGGTTCCTGAATTGCTAAATATATCTATGTCTGTTTTTTCAGAAGTTTTAAAACCTGTAAACAATATGTCTCCCGATCTTCTGACAGACGTTGTTCTGTCTCTCCTCAGGTCATGTGACGGCAGGGCCGCGGGTGAGATGATAAATCAGTCCGCTGAGATTGTCAGGAAGGTTCATACCGGGAGTGCTCTTCTGGGTGATATGGGGTCACCGGCCCTGCCGCTTGAGGCCGGCCGGTTTCTGGATGAGATTCTTGATGGTGCAGACATCCCCCTTATATTAAAATCTGTGAGTCTTCTTGATGAGATCAGGGAGCAGGCAGATGAGAGGCTGCAGGAAAGTATGTCCGGGAATCCGGATATTGTGAAAGAAATTCTTCGAAGAAAATTCAGGCAGAGAGGGGCCTCTGTGAGGAAGTGGAGCCGTACCCTTGATCTAATGGAGGATCTCTTCTCCGACGAGGAGCTGGCAGAGGAGCTTGACCTGGGCCTTAGAGAGACAGACCCCCAGGAGGCGGCTCAGAGTATCAGCAATTTTGCGGCAATGATGAACAGAGTACTGGAAATCAATCCTGATATTCTCAAAAATACTGTGATTCAGATAACAGATACCCTTGATCCGTCCGCATTAGATGAGTTTGCTGGACATATGGCAGCTGCTCTGAAGCCTGCAGCTTTAACTGTATTGCCCCGTTTTATCAGGACATTTACTGAACTGTGCACTCCCGATGAAAAGAGTGATAACTATGAAGAGATGAATGATGCCCTCTGTGGATTAAGGGCCCTCATCCTTGGAAACGGAGGCCTGAAGTGAATAAGGAATTTTTAGATATTTCCCGGTCCCTGAACAACAGTTATATTTCTCAGTGGAAAGAGAAGGGCAATGCTGTTATCGGATACAGCTGTTCCTATCTCCCCGATGAGATTCTTTATTCTCTGGACATCCTTCCCTTTCGTATGCGCGGAGCGGGGGCTCAGTCAACATCAATCGGCGATACCTACTTCGGCCCCTTTATCTGCTCCATGCCCAAATGCATTCTCCAGCTTGCAGGAGAGGGACTGTATAATTTTCTCGATGGAGCCGTTATTATACCGGGATGCGATTCCATGCGCCGGCCTGATGAATGCTGGCGCAAGGCGGGTGAGGATATTGAAGGCACACTGCCCGGGTTCTTCCATCACCTGGGAGTGCCTCATAAGGCTACGGGCTACAGTCTCTCATGGTTTCGTCAGGAGATCGATGAGTTTATCCTGGCTGTCGAAAGACACTTCTCAGTGAAATTGAATGAGGATAAACTCAGAGAGTCTGTAAAAATATATAATGAAGGAAGAAGGCTTCTTCGTGAACTTGAAGATCTTAGAAATTCTGAAAATACCCCTGTTTCCGGTGCCGCGGCTCTGGCAGTAAATCTGGCAGGCGGCGCGATTCCCCGGGAGGTTTTTAATTTGCTTCTGGCGGATTATCTCACCGAACTGAAACTGCGGAAAAATATTGTAAAGAAAAAAAGAATCATGGTCGTGGGAAGCGCCAATGATGATGTCAATCTGTTGAAGCTCATAGAGGGCGACAGGGCTGTTGT
>CAYNFB010000078.1:10203-10507 GCA_964396355.1 uncultured Leptospirales bacterium
GCCGACAATGTATGTTTCGGAGCCAGGTTTCACAATGATTACGTTGATGAGGATGGAGACCCGGTTGATGCCCTTGCCCGTCACTATCTGTATGAGAGTGAATGCCCGCGCATGTTCGGTGACTATAAGAAGCGCTACTCAATATTGAGAGAGAAAATAGACAGGGCAGGTGTGGAGGGAGTCATATTACAGAATATCCGTTTCTGCGATCTCCACGGATCAGAGAACAGCATTTTTGAACGGGATCTTGAGAAAGAGGGCATTCCTGCCATGAGACTGGAGCGGGAGTACGGCCCCATGGTTG
>CAYNFB010000078.1:10584-11757 GCA_964396355.1 uncultured Leptospirales bacterium
GAGTTGATGCTTTTCTGGAAAGGATAGGGTGATGCTGTGAGGAAAGAGACCAAAGAGTATAACTATGACTGGATGATGTGGCGCACATTTGAGGCTGCATCAAAGGTGAAAAACGGTTCAGAGAAGGAATATCAGGCACTCCTGAAATACACTCCCTGTTTCAGCGGAGCTCTGGAAAGTCTGCTTTCACATGGAGATGTGGGCGAGAGCTTTATAAAGGTGGTGTCTGTCTATCTTGATAATATTATACATGCCGCCGAGAGGGGAAAGAAGACCGCCATATCAACTTTCTGTTTTTCTCCCGCAATTCTCTATGCCATGGACGTTGTACCCATTACACTTGAGCTTCTCTCCGTCATGGGTACAGTGCTCTGGAAGAGGGGTACATCGGAATATCTGGAGTTCTGCTGTGAGGCGGGTTTTACCGAGACCTCATGTTCATCTCAGCGCGGCTCTCTGGGGGCCTATCTGGCGGGCCTCGGCGTTGAAATCGATTTCGTCCTCTGTGATTCTCCCGGAGTGTGCGATACCAATGCAAATTCATTCGCCTTCGCATCGGCATATCTGGACAAGCCCTTCTATCAGCTCAACATGCCTCCCAATCTCACCGGGGATCGTTCACGGGAATATCATCGTGCTGATTTCAGGAGCATGATTGAATTCATTGAAGGGCAGACCGGGAAGAAACTCAATGAGGACCGCCTTCGGGAAATCCTTCAGGAGATTGAGATTCAGGATGAAATCTGTGATGAGATTGAGGAGCTGCAGCGGATGATTCCCAATCCGGCTCCTGTGGAGTATCCGCTCTTCATCTATGCAACGAGATTTCTCTATGCGGGAATGAAAGAGGGAACGGAAGTTCTGCGTCATATTCTTGATAAGGTAAGAGAGAATGCAGCACTGGGTATATCGGGACTCCCAGGCGGAGCGGAGAAGCTTCGCGCCCTGTTCTGTTATATTGATCATTATACGATGAATTTACGGATGTGGGACATGCTCAATGATAACGGCGTCACTCACCTTGGAGGGATACTCAGCCGGCAATGGGATATAAATTCTCCGGTTTCCCGGGAAAAGGGTGATCCTGAAGAGGGTTATACGATTAAGACAGATAGTCTCGATGATATGATTGATTCAATTGCCGCAATAAACAGCCGTCTTCCCATGATTAAA
>CAYNFB010000078.1:11767-12615 GCA_964396355.1 uncultured Leptospirales bacterium
GGCTTGAGGATAATCTTGCTCTGGCAAGGATGTATAATGCTGATCTGATTGTATACAGCGGCACACCGGGATGCAGAAATACCTGGGGCATGGTAAAGCTCTTTGCCCGTGACACAGAGAAGCAGGGGTTTCCCACCTACATCATGTATTCCGATGCATTTGACGACAGGGTTGAGTCATGGGAGACTACGAGAGACCGTTTTGAGGAATTTTTGAAAGTAAGGAGGCTTGTATGATGCTTGCAGCAGGATGTGATATCGGATCTCTAACCTCCAAGGCTGTTCTTTTGAGCAGAGGAAAAATCGTCGGAACTGAAATAATAAAATCGAAACCGGATCCCTGCGAATCGGCCCGGGTTGTAATGGAGAAGGCTCTTGCCGGGGGAGGTTTCTCAATGAAAGATCTTTCATACTGTGTGGGCACGGGATACGGCCGTGACAGAATATCCTTTGTCCAGGAAACCATATCGGAGATTGCCTGTCATGGCAGAGGAGCCCGGTGGCTCGTACCTTCTGCCAGAACTATTATTGATATCGGAGGGCAGGACTGCAAGGCCATCAGACTTGGCAGTGACGGCACTATGGAGAAGTTTATCACAAATGACAAGTGCGCCGCAGGTACGGGGCGCTTTCTCGAGGTGATGGCCGATGTGCTGGGACTATCACTGGAGGAGATGGGTGAAGTCGCGTCATCTTCGAAGAATCCCGTCACCATGGCATCGGCCTGTACTGTCTGGGCTCAGGCAGATGTTATCCGCTATCTTAATGAAAATATGCCTGTGGCAGATATTGCTTGTATTTTATCATGTCAAAATACCCTGAATAATCAAGGTTAATACCCGAAAAAAT
>CAYNFB010000079.1:0-6046 GCA_964396355.1 uncultured Leptospirales bacterium
CTTTTGTCTATCAGTATTAAGAGACAACAAAAATTCAAGTGATTTTCAGTGCTTTTCCTATGTGACTTGATCATCGGGTTTACTGAAATGTGAATATATGTTCTTTCTATGAGTATAGGGACTGAGAGATCGTGGTCAAACAGATTTTCTAAACTGAATATTAGTTGACTTGCTTAATAATCGGTGTATTCTTTGAATAATTTTAACTGTAACCGGCAGGGGTCTGATCTTGAAAAGATATAGTAGAATTCCATTCTTAATTATTACACTGTGCTTTTTCGTTGTTCTGTCTGATTCGGGATTGAAGGGTGAAAATGCCAGGTCCCTTAATCATGACGGGTGGAACTACTATAACAAAACTTTATATCACCAGGCTTTGTTCAGCTTCACCGGATCTCTTCGAATGAATCCTAAATATGCTGATTCTATGATTGGTGCTGGGAAATCCTACTACGCTCTGGGCGTTTACGACAGGGCTCTGGATATGTTTAATGATGCCCTGAAAGTCGAC
This sequence comes from uncultured Leptospirales bacterium, assembly GCA_964396355.1. Lineage (GTDB taxonomy): Bacteria > Spirochaetota > UBA4802 > UBA4802 > UBA5550 > CAYNFB01. The sequence goes on from CAYNFB010000079.1 coordinate 512, forward strand.
CGTAAATCTGTATCGGCCATGAACGGCGCCGGCTTCGTTCTCACCGATACCGGGCGCTTTACCGAGGCGATCGGATATTTTGACCGGGCATCTGCTGTTTCCGGATCATCAATGGAGTCCCGGTACGGTCTGGCATACGTCTACTACCGCATGGATAAAAGAGTCTGGGCAAAACGGAAGCTGGAGAATATATTTAATACAAATCCCTATCACTTTGATTCTCTTCTTCTTATGGCAGACATCAAGGCTGACGACAACAGGCTGGATGAGGCCAGGGCTTTCATTATGAAGGCTATTGACTCTGACCGTGAATCCCCTGTGGGACATATCAAATATGGAAATATTCTCTTCAGAAGTTATATGGCAGGCGGCAATAGTGACTATCTTGCAGAAGCAGAGGAGTCCTTTTCCAGGGCGCTTTCTATAAATCCTGATAACTACAGGGCGAATATGAGTATGGGCCTCATCGCATTTGTGAAACTTCAGGAAAAGAATTTTCTTATTTCTACAGGAGGCGGTGCAGAGGATGAGGAGTATGCGACAAGAAGGAAAGATGCTGTTGCCTACTTCCTTAAGGCCTCTGGTGTGGTTAAGAACAGAGCTACTCTCTATAGTCTTGCAATGGCATACGAGCTTTCAGGAAATAATGTCCTGGCTCTTGAAAAACTGCTTGAGGCATTTGCAAAGTACCCCTCCGACTCCCTCCTGAAAAGCCGTCTTGAAAATTTTCTTGTTCTAAATCAGTATAAAACCGGTCATCCGGCAAGGATAATGCTGAGCCGGGAAAATTATGATCTTGCCCGGTCTGCAATGAAGGAGAGTCTTCATGAGAATGTGATCTATTATCTGAGAAGATCACTTCTTTTAAACCCTCTTAACAGAGAGGTGCGTGAAAAACTGATAAGTTATTATTCTATTCTGGACTATAACAGACTCTATATCGATGAGATTAAAAATCTGCTGCTTCAGTATCCCCTGGCCGCCTATCAGGATAAACTCAATGTGGCTGTGATTCGCCGGAGGGACCGGCTTTATCATCAAGAGGGGTATTCCTCCGAACCGGTGCCCAGGGATGTCCCTTCTGTAGTTGTTCTGAATTTTAACAGCGGCGGCAGAATTACCGAACATCCCGATGCGGGCAGGGTATTTTCCCGGACTCTGACCTTTGCAATGCAGCAGTTCGGGCGGATGAAGACTGCCGGGCCTGCACAGAGGGAGGAAATAGCCGGTAATCTCAGCAGCAGAGGCGGTGATCTCTTCCAGTCAATAAAGAGTTTAAAAAACAGTTCAGAAAAGGAAAAATTTCCCGTTGATTATATTGTCTACGGCGAAATATATGAAAATAATAATTTTATCAGTATTGATGCAAAGATACTTGATATAAACAGGGGTTACGTTATCGGTGAGTTTTCCCGCTCCGCAAAGGGCAGAGAGAGTCTCGGTGTTCTTTCAATGAAGACAGCCTCTGAAATATACGGCATGATTCCCTATTCAGGCAGAGTTTTGAAGGTGAAGGATAACGGTATTCTTGTCAATCTGGGCCTTGTTGACGGCATAAAAGCCGGGAGTGATCTGGTCGTTTACAGGAATACAGCATCAAAGACGAATAATGAAATAAGAAGGTATAGTGAAATACTCACTGTTAAAGAGGCTGATACATATCTGAGCTACGCAGAGCCTTCTGATAAAAAAATTCTTAATCAGCTTGATTCCACGTACAAAGTATATCCTCTGAAGAAAAGAAGGGCGAAACTCCTTGATTAAAGAAAGTCAGGCAAGAGGAATTAAAATCCGGGCATAGGTCTTCTTTGAGCCGTCTGTTGTAACGGCAAAATTCTTATGTGTTATATTTATGTTTTTCAGTAGCACAACAACCATGGACAATCCAAGGCCCATGCCTTCGGCTTCGGGGTCAGGGTTTTCCATGAAGAATGCGGCAATATTATCATATTTAGAGGACCGTCTGATTCTGTTGTTGATTTTTGTTATCTCTTTCCTGGACAGCGGTATGTTGTTTATCACTTCTATGAAAAGGTTTTTCTTGTAGACCTTCAGGTAAGTCCTGGTTGAAAGACGGTGTTTTTTCGCTTTAATACCATATTCTATGAGAGATTTTTCATTGAGTATGGATCTTACTTTCAGCACTACATCAGCACTGTCGTCAGGATCTGCAATGTCTCCTTCTTCCACGAGTATTTTTTTTGCATTTGCCTTTGTGGCATTTGATATCAGCTCTTTTATGCACGAATAGACCGGCGTGAAGAGGTCTATTCTGTTATGCTGTTCCAGAATTTTTGCCAGAGCAAATTTTATCTTTTCTTCTGTTTTTTCAAGAGCCGAATAGGATACAAATACTATGTCATTTTCAGCCTTTACTGCCGTGATAATTTCATTCTGGTAAGATTTGACTTCCTGACTGCTCATTTTACGTCCCGGGTTATAAATTTGTAGAGAGATTAAATTTCGTTTCTAACTTTAAAATACTTGATAAAAATCACCGCTGTGAAAATTTTACCTTAGATATTTACAGGTATAATAATCTTGAGATTAATTATTGATTTTTTTCAAGTATAAAATATTCCTGAAAGAAATTAATATAAATACGAGCGGATAAAATGATTGAATCAATATTTCCTTCAATATCTTCAGTTGTCAGTCTTACTGCCATTGGATTTGTTTTTGGTATAATTCTTTCTTATGCAAAATTAAAGTTGAAAATTGAACGAGATCCCAGAATAGAACAGGTTGTTGAAATTCTTCCCGGAGCAAACTGCGGCGCCTGCGGGTTGCCCGGATGTTCAGCCTATGCGACTAAAATTGTTGAAGAAAATTACGACATCAATCTCTGCCCTGTAGGAGGGCAGGCGGTTGTAGAAAAGATTGCTTCCATACTTGGAGTAGAGCCCGTTGACGGCGGGGTTCCCCTTAAGGCGAGAGTGATGTGTCACGGCGGAAAAGCTGAGACTTCTCGTAAATTTGTATACGAGGGACCGAAGACTTGTCATGCTGCAGACGGGCTCATGGGAGGCTTCAAGGTTTGTGAATACGGCTGCCTCGGACTGGGGGACTGTGTTTCTGTTTGCGCCTTTGATGCAATTTATATCAATGACAACGGGCTTCCTGTTATTGATGATGAGAAGTGTACAGGATGCGGTAATTGCGTTCAGGCCTGTCCCCGGGGGATTATGACCCTGGTGAAGGAGACCTTCGATCTTCACGTGATGTGCAAAAATATGGAAAAAGCTCCACTTATGAAGCTGGGATGTTCTGTAGGATGCATCGGATGCAGATTATGCGTAAAGGCTTGTACTGAGGTGCACCGGGATAACCCTGATGTTGAAACTGCAATAACAGTGGACAATTTTCTCGCTACAATAGACTATGATAAGTGTATTAACTGTCTGAAGTGTGTGGAGGTCTGCCCTGTACCGGTACTCCATCCTATTGAAAGATCTAATAAATATAAAAAAATGCAGGATAAAACCGGAGCTAACTGATGAAGTCCATATTCGACATGAACGGCACTGAACGGGCTGCAGCCCTAATGGTGGTTCTTGGTCCGGAAACGGCATCTGAAATACTAAAACATCTTGATGAAGAAAGTATTGAGAAGCTGAGCCTTGAAATGCTGAAAATACAGTCTCTGTCTGATGAGGACAGGGAAGATCTTGTCGGAGAGTTTATTCTTGAGTTAAAACGGACCTCATCCAATTCCTACGGCGGTAAAAACAGAGCAAGAAAGATGATTGTCGACGCATTCGGCCCTGAAAGAGCGGAAAGCCTTATAAACAAGATTGAAAACAGGGATCCTGAGAGCGGCTTCAAATTTCTGTTAAATATTAAAGACAGTGAAGTCTTTGAGCTTTTGAAAGATGAACAGCCGCAGATTCTTGCTCTTGTGCTGAGTTTTATTCCTCCTGCAAAATCTGCAGTGGTGATGCAGACTTTACCACCTGCAACGTCAAAAGATGTGGCAATAAGGCTTGTGAAGATGAAGAATCCTTCTCCCGAGGCTGCAGTTGCAGTCGCCCGGGCATTGAAGAAAAGATACAAAGAGTTCAAGGCTCGTGAGGGAAGTAATACGGAAGAGGGTGGAGTCAATTCTCTCGTCAATATACTTGCTCATATGAGCAATGATCAGGAGAAGTCTATTCTCCGCGGGATGGATGTATCCGTTCCTCATATTTCCAGGGAGATTATGGATCGTATCTTCTTGTTTGAAAATGTCGTTAATCTGTCAAACAGCGAGATAAGGATTGTTATCGATGAGGTTGGTGATGATTCGCTTGTTGCAAGGGCTCTCAAGGGTGCCGGTGATGAGATCAGATTTAAATTTCTCCGGAATATGAGTCAGAACAGGGCCACTGATATTATAAATGACATGGAAATTATGGGGCCGATCAAGCTTTCAGATGTAGAAGACTGCAGAAGTTATATTGTGCAGATTGTCAGAGACCTAAGTGAAAATGGAGTGATCGTGATGAAGCGCAATGGAGAAATCTTTGTCGATTAATTTCTGTTGCTGATCCATTCTGAGCCGTCGTCGTAGAACTCTTTTTTCCATATTGGAACACGCTTTTTAATTTCATCAATTACATATCTTGAAGCGATGTATGAATCTTCTCTGTGCGGAGATGATACTATTATAATTATCGATATTTCTCCGGTTAATATCCTTCCATGCCGGTGAACGATGATGCATCTTCCTAAGTCCCATTTTATTAGTGATTCATCGGCAATTTTATTAAGTTCACTAACTGCCATATCATCGTAAATTTCATAATCGATATGAGATACATTCTTTCCGCGGGATTTGTTCCTCACTTTGCCTGAAAAAATTACATCACATCCGAATCCGTCTGAATCTCCATGGTTTAAAAGTTCATTGAGATCTACGGGATCTTTTTGAGTTATTATCTGCTTCATTAAATCAGCCTCCGCTTACCGGCGGGAAAAGAGCAATTGTATCTCCCTCTTTGAGAATCTTGCTGCTGTCGCAGTATTCGAGATTTACGGCTATGAGAAGCGAGTTTTTTTTATCTTTAAGCTCATCATTTTTGCATATAAGAGTGTCAATTATTTCACTGACTCTTATGGAGTCTGAAACAATGAGTTCTTTTTCGTCAAAGCCGCAGATATCTCTTATTGATGCAAAGACTTTAATCTTTATTCGCATCTTTGGCTCTTAATTTCTTATTGTTATTGCGTTTAACCATAAAGAGGTAATGCTTTACATAAGGCTGAAGCCCTTCCTGAAATACAGAGGGATCGGCTTTATCTGATTCATTTATCAGCAAATCTACGTCAGTTTTGATCATATCTTCTTCACTGGCGTCTATCAGGAGTTTAAACCTCTTCATTATCTCATTGTCTACTGCATCATTTATGAGTTTATTCATATTTGAGTAGAGTCTGGTAAGGTTTGTTTTCTTCTTTTTGGTTTTCTTCGGTGCCTTAGTTGCCTGTGCGGGCATAGAGTCCCCCCGATTTTTTATTTCAATTACTTTGTTTCCTTCCAGAATTTCAAGATTCAAA
>CAYNFB010000079.1:6056-12612 GCA_964396355.1 uncultured Leptospirales bacterium
TTTTTTATTTCAATTTTTACGATGTTAGGCAAAGGGCCTGTACTGTAAACACAATTTTTTAATTTTTTTGAGGACTTTATCGGGATGGTGGTATTAGAAGGGCCGGTCTTCACGATGTGCTGCATGAAACCTGATGTTTTTCATCGTTATGTTGAAAAATATCTATGGTTTATACAATATGATCTATGCATATTTATATTTACCAAATAGGCATATAAGATTCCTAAAATAGTTGAATTTATTGATGTAATTCTACGAACAAATATGCGGAAGGTTGACCGTAAGGCTCTCCGGGACATCAGGTAAATAATATTGTAATATAAAAAGCGACGGTTAAGCCTTCTATTTTGATATTATTCAGGGTTGCACGAAAAAAGGAGTGTTGTTGCGAAGAATGCAAAAAACAGGCTATATAATTGTTCCAGTTAGTCGATATATAGAGTAAGAATCAATTTGTGAGGTTCAATGATATGAAATGTGCAAGATGCGGTAAACAGTTAAACAATTTGAATCATTTTTACGTTCCGGTGAAGAACAGGAAAGAGGGAGTCAGGTACTGTATTAAGTGTGCCAGAGAGGAAAATGTGGTAACTCTTATATAATGAGGGAAGTTTTTCCGGCAGCAGCTGAATCTGAGGGCTGCCGCCGGTGCACTGTTATATTCCTACCAGTCGTCACCCTGTCGATCTTTATACTTATCTCTAACCGTTGCTGAAATTTCATCTATATAAAAATACTGCATTTTGGGATGGATTGTTCTGTTTCCCGGTCTGTACTGTATGTGGAGTATCTTCAGGCTTTTTTCCTGTGAAAGATATTCATCCTGCTGCTTTATTCTTTTGTTCAGTTTAACTGTGATTTTCTTCCATCCGAGAAATGATATTTTGCCGAATGAAATTCTGTGAATTTTATTTGATGCATCCTGAACTATGAGAGTTAACTCTCCGGCGAATCTTTTGCCGTATATCCACATTGAGATTGACTTTGCATACTTTGTTATTGCAAAGGGTTTTGCCGGATAAATCTTGTATGTGTCTCCCGCTCTGCCGTAGACCTTCACTCCCAGGTATTTCTTGGAGTTATTGAATGGAGCAGGGTATTGGTCTCTGATCTGTATGCTGCCCTTTTGTTCATTTGTTGTTGTATACTTCAGATTTTTTTCCGAGTATTCACTTGTTTCAAAGTCTTCGATAATCATTTCGGTATATACTTTCTGGTATGTTTTTTTTGCCGCATCTGCTTTCTTTTCATCCTTCACAGCATCCTGGCTGAATGCCGGGACAGTAAAGATTAAAATGATAAGATAAATACACATCCTTTTCATAGTGATCCTCCATCTATATTAACATTATTACTCTAATGTATTTAACTGCTTATGTCAATAATTTCTTTGTCACTCATATTTATTTTTATATAGTGAAATTTTTTATTATTATTATATTATTGGCGCCGGAGGTGATAATAAATACTTTACTTCCAGGAGTGTAAGCAGATAGTTAAAATTGAAAAAGTGATTAATATATGGATGATATTAGAAAGAATATAAGGTATGGTGCCGGCGCACTTGAACACTTTGATGTTCACGTGGAGACTGCATCGGATCCTGTAATGGTGGGAATATTGTGTGATATCAGTGCGGGGGGTATGTGTCTTCAGTTTGAAGTCAGTGACTGGAAGCTTTTTGAGGGGATGGATGATTTTTTTATCCGTTTAGTTGTGGGTGACAGGAGCGTCCTTGCCGGGGTTAAAAAGACCTGGGAATCCTTAAAAGAAACCGCAGATTCAGTGGTTTGCTCTATTGGTGTGAAGTTTAATATAGTCTCTCCTGATGACAGGCTTAAACTGGACAGGATTATTGAATTATTAAGATCGGGAGGAACTGTTCTATAGTGCGGGTATACCGGCTCAGGCCGACTTTAATAATGAAGAAATACATCATACTGCTGATATTGGCAATTTCGCTGTTCTCCAGTGTCGGAGCTCAGGCTTCTGGTACTGGTGAAGGTTCTTCCCGTTATGACTGGTTCTGGTTCTTCTATGAGAGTACAGAGAATAAGTACGGAGAGAGTCTTGTCTACCGTCCTTTTTTTATGGAATTAAACTATAAGAAGGGAACATTCCAGGCTTCCCTTATGCCTCTTTTGTTCTGGCGCTACTTTGATAACAACAGCGATGTTACAAAGGGATTTTTCGGCCTTTATGAATCTGATGACTACGTTCACAGCAATAAAAAAAAGGACTATGATTCGGGTCTTTTTCCTCTGTTTTTCTACGGTTCAGGCGACACAGAGAGGGACCGGTATAGTTTTATCTATCCTTTTGGCGGTACGGTTAAGGGAAAAATCGGCCAGGACCGTATTTCCGCATACGCTTTTCCGGGAGTGATGCTTTTCTTCCTATATCCTCCATCAGGGATATTTACCTGGCAGACTCTTGCCTGGTCTGTCGCCTCGCTGATTCCGGCGTATTCTGAATACGACTTTAAAGAGTATAAATCATGGGCTTTGTTCTGGCCGTTTATACAGCGGGGAAAGAGCAGCAGCCGGGATGATTTCAGATTTCTTCCCTTTTATGCGCATAATTACAAGGAGGGGTGGTATGATAATTATATGTATCTGCTGCTTTTTAATTACCGGCATATTTATCTTAGAAAAGATGACAGATATACCTTCTTCTTCTTTCCTTTTTACGGACGCAAGTGGAGCAGAAGCGGAGATGCATCAGCAACAACGATTCTGTGGCCTTTTTTTTCCTGGGGATATGATAAGAGCAGGGGCAACAGGGAGTATAATCTTCCCTGGCCGCTTGTCCAGATAAGGGATTGTGAAAAACCCATGGTGCGGAAAAGAATATTTTTTCCTTTCTACGGCAGATATAATACATCGAGATATGAATCTTTTTTTGTTACGCCTTTATATTTCAGAATTAAAAAAGAGTCTGAGTCGTTCAGCTCTGCCTATCATATAAACTGCTTCATTGTCTGGTATTTTAAGAGAGATTATAGGATTAAGCACGAGTATTACGGGAATTCATGGAGATATTTCAAGATCTGGCCGCTTATGCAGGTGGAGTGGAGTGATTCGGGGCTTTACTCGCTTAATATTCTATCTCTTCTTCCCTTTAGGGATACTGCCGGTTATGAGAAGATGTATCAGCCTTTCTGGACTTTGTTTGAATACAGGAGGAAGCCTGACGGAGAAAAACATCTGGGGCTGCTATTCCGGACTTATTATCAGGTGTGGAATGAAGATTACCTGAAACTTAAGGTTCCTCTTCTTGTTACTTATGAAAAAAGAGGAGATAATTTAAGAGAATTTTCTTTACTGCTCAGCGCATTCGGTTATGAATTGGACAGCAGGGGTAAGTATTTGAAGTTTCTATGGATTCCATTCCGTATAGGAGATGGAATGGATGACGGTTCAGATCAGATAGAAACTGCAGCGGATGATACGCCCGAGGATGACCTTGAGGCGCTTTATATAAGCAGTCTGAAATTGCCCGAACCGGATAATCCGGCCGGAGCATATATGAGTTTTAGATTTTTTTAAGAGAGGAATGTGAAAACCGGAACAGATAATATTATCTACAGCTACCTTGCCGATACAGGTAAGAAGCTTTTATATCAGGTGGAGTTTTCGGGCTTTGCACTGATTCTCGTGTTTAATACTCTGGTTCAGACGAGATTTGCCTTTTCCAAGAGGAGGGAAATTCTCAAGCAGATGTACTATTCGGGAGTGAAGAGCATGATTGTCTGCTCAATTGTTGCTCTTTTCGGCGGGATGATACTGGCTCTTCAGACGGGACTGCAGTTCCGGGTATACGGGCAGCAGGAGTTTGTCCCCGTGCTGATAATAAACGTTATGAACAAGGAACTGGGCCCCATTCTGACCGCCATAATTCTCACTGCCTTTTCAGGTGCTGCCATGGCCGCTGAAATCGGAACAATGAAGGTCTCCGAAGAGATAGATGCACTGGAGATGATGTCCATCAATCCGGTGAAATTTCTGGTAATGCCCCGCATGGTATCCATGATGATAATGCTGCCCACTCTTACCGTGTACGTTGTGGTTCTTGCTGTATTCGGAGGGGCTATTGTATCATATTTCCAGCTGGGCCTGACATTTGAGATTTATTTAAAGAGAATATATGATTCGATTTTTTTTAAGGATATGTATGTCGGGCTTTTAAAGAGCCTGATATTTGCTGTTATTATTTCATCTATAAGCTGCGCCAACGGACTGAAGGCTCAGAGCGGTGCTCTGGGAGTAGGAAAGGCCACCAGGATCTCTGTAGTTTCTTCATATCTCCTGGTTCTCATTGTGGGCTACTTCATAACATCTCTTTTTTACGGAGGTATGTTGTGATAGCTTTCACTGAGGTCTCAAAGAAATTCGGTCCCAGGGTTATACTCAATGATGTTTCTTTCCGGATAATGAAGGGCGAAACATTTGTAATCATAGGTCAGTCTGGAGCCGGAAAGACTACTATTCTCCGGCATATTGCCGGGTTTCTCGATCCCGACACAGGAGATGTACTGATTGAAGGGGTGGCAATGAACGGCGCCGGACGGAGGAAAAAGGCCTTTCTCCGGAACAGAATGGGATTTCTCTTTCAGTCCGGAGCTCTGCTTAACTGGCTTAATCTGCGGGATAATGTAGCCCTTCCTCTTGTTGAACACAGGATCGGCACTAAGGATGAAATAATGAAAATTGTTGATGACAGACTCGCTCTTCTGCAGCTTAGTGATGCTGCAGACAAGATGCCGTCGGAAATCAGCGGCGGTATGAAGAAGAGGGCGGGGCTGGCCAGGGCAATTGTAAGAAATCCGGAGATTATCCTCTATGATGAGCCGACCTCGGGGCTCGATCCTGTCATGTCAGCCAGGATCGATGATCTGATAATCAGGATGCAGAGAGAGCTTGGAGTGACCTCAGTTGTGGTCACACATGATATGGAGAGCGCCTACCGGATTGCAGACAGAATCGCCATGCTCCACGAAGGCGTGGTCATCGAATGCGGGAGCCCGCAGTTTATCAGGGAGAGCAAAAATCCTGTGGTACAGCAGTTCATTAAAGGCGCAATTGACGGACCAATCGAGACGTAGATTGATATGACTGATATTTTTAATTATCTTTATAAAAAATAATGATGCAGGTGATATGTCAAGATTCAGTGAATTTATAGTAGGTTTAGTATTCTTTGGAGCAATGGCGATTCTCGGATACTTTACCATAATAAAAGGTGATATTTTCGATACAAGGGAGTATTACAGTGCATCGGTGATTTTTCAGGAAGTGGAGAATCTGGAGCTCGGGAATAAGGTCCTCGTAAACGGAGTGGAGTCTGGAACTGTGATCTCCATAAATCTGCAGACAGATAATACTGTCAGGGTTGGTCTCAGCCTTTATAACCGTTTTCTTATGTATGAGAACTACGAAATCCTTCTGAAAAATCAGACAGCCCTGGGAGGAAGGGTCATTACGGTTTACCCCGGCTGGCCGGAGTCCGGAGGGGTGAGCTTTGGTGCTGTAGACGATTTCAGCAATCTTAAAGGTGCTACCATTGGTGACCCTATTGCAAAGATTTCCCGGCTTATTGATGATAACAGGGATAATTTAAAGGCGACAATACAGAATATTAGAGATTTCACAGATAAGATAAATTCAGGAAGGGGGACTCTGGGTAAGCTGATAAACGATGACACTATTCACTCAGATACTACCAAACTCATTGGTGAACTCAGGGATACCATTGAGGATTCCAGAGAACAGGCTCCCATTACAAGTTTTATAAGAGCCGCTCTTACCGCTTTCTGATATTTAACACAGTAAAAATAATTGGACAGTGATTTCTCCTATTTTTTATTGACAAACAGGAGCCCTTAAAAAAAATTTTAGAAATTTGTCCTGAAACCGGCTATTCTTAGAGGGATCACGTGATGAATGAAATTTATATGAATAACGAAATAATTCATTTTTAAATAATAAAAACAGTATAAGAGGAAGGATTTAGTGCCAAAAAGAGATGATTTAAAGAAGATTCTGATAATCGGTTCAGGTCCCATCGTGATCGGCCAGGCGTGTGAATTCGACTATTCAGGATCACAGGCGTGCAAGTCATTGAGGGAGGAAGGCTATATTGTTGTTCTGGTCAATTCAAACCCCGCAACAATTATGACTGATCCTGAACTTGCAGACAGAACTTATATAGAACCGATTTGCGCAGAGGTCGTGACCAAGATAATTGAAGTCGAAAGACCTGATGCAATCCTTCCTACTGTGGGAGGGCAGACTGCCCTTAATGTCACAATGGAGCTTGCCGAGCTTGGAGTTCTTGATAAATACAATGTGGAACTTATCGGAGCCAATATCGACTCAATCAAGAAGGCCGAGGACAGGGATCTGTTCAAAAAGGCCATGATCAAAATAGGCCTTGATGTTCCGGAATCAGGACTTGCCTCTACAGTTGATGAGGCTCTTGAAATTCTTGAGAGAATAAAGGCAGGGCGACCCTGGCACAGCGCCCAATAGGTCTTGTCGACCCGACGGTCCCGGAA